>CAIYOB010000213.1 GCA_903927685.1 uncultured Planctomycetaceae bacterium | reverse complement strand
GGCAAGTACGTCGTGCTGGGCATCGGCCAGCGGAATTCGGCCATCGGCAAGACAATGCTCGAAGCGCCGGTCCACTTCCCGGAAAACGGCGTCGAGAACCCGGCCGAAGTCTACAACCGCTTCCTGGCCGTGTTCCAGATCCTGGATGACAGCGGCGCCGCGTTGGAAAAGGCCCAATTCGTGGGCATCATGTCGCCGCACGCCGGCGCCTTGAACAGCCACCTCGAGCACTACTTCCACTTGGTCGCTGACGAGGCCGGTGCGTAGTTTCGGCGATGGCGCTGATGGCTTGACAGCGGATCGCCGTGGGGGCGACCCGCTGATCCGCTGGGTGTTGTTTGCTGACTTCCAACAGCCGGCAGGGAAGCCACGGCCTTCCTGCCGGCTGTCGCTCTTGGCGTGAGGTTCTTCGGACTCATGGATGCGCACCTTGGGGCCTTCTCTAGGCGGTTCGGCGGACGCAGCTCACCGGCCTCCATTTCCCGGGAGACGGTGGCGGCGGTTCTGGTGCTGGCCCTGCTGGGTCTGGTCGCCTTGCCGTTGGCCGGCGGTTACCGTTCCCGGGCGGACAAGGCCGCGACGCAGCAGACACTGGAAGAGGTCAGGGATGCGCTTGCGAGGTACTGGCGCGATTCGCCGCGGTCGTTGCCCCGGCCGCACCGCGCCGACCGGACCCGCAAGGACCATCCCCAGCTGACGTTCCTGCTGGTCAATCCGGCAACGTGGACAGAGTCCGCAGCGAGTTACACGCCCGAGTTCAGCTTTGACGCGGTGCGAAAGACCGGCTGGCGCGGGCCCTATTTGTCGCGGCCGATCGGAGTGTACCGGGTCGACGAAACGGCGGGGTTTTCCAGGATGTACGGCCAGACGGGTGACAAGGCCGTGGTCGACGCCTGGGGCCGGCCGGTGGTGCTCCAATACGCCGCCCGCTCGCCTGACGGCTTGGTCGACTTGCGTGTGGTCTCCGCCGGCGCGAACGGCGTGATCGACCTCGACCGCGCGGCGGCGACCGAGGGCTTGAACGAGAAGTCCATGGGAGATGACGTCTATGTAGCATTGGCCCTGCCGCCGGAAACGTAGGCCGCAGGTTCGGGATGACGGCGTGCCGGAGGCGAAGGCCGGGAACGAAAACCTGAGCCTGGCGGATGCCGGGCAGGGACCCTGACTCGCCTGCCGGCCACCGTCGGGCAACGATTCGTTGACCTCGACGCGAGCAATCCCGCTGAGCGGCGGCGCTTCCGCAGCAACCAGACGCTTGACCACCACGTACGCGCTTGGTATTGTAGTATGACGAATTCGGCAATCGTAAGGCCCCGCGCAGCGGGTGGGTTCCGCAGGGCAGCACTCATGTCGACGCGGTCCAGCGGCCGCGGCAGCCAGGCGAGGAGAAGCAGAGATGGTGTCGGTGATGAATCCGCGGCGGCGGGGAGTTCGGCGAGGCTTGACGTTGCTGGAACTCGTGGTGGTGTTGGCGATTCTGGTGGCGATCGGCGGCCTGGTTGTGCCCCTGTTGGGCAACTACCTGCATCGGGCGAATATCGCGTCCTGCGCGGTGAACATCCCGGAGATGGACAAGCTGGTGCAGACCTATGTGAACCTGTACGCGGCGTATCCGGACCGGCTGGACAATCTATGCCTGGCTGGCGGCGGACTGGCTTCCTACGTCCAGACCGGCGCCGGAGGAGACTACGGCGCGTCGTTCACCGCGGCGGAACTGACGGCCGGGGACGCTTCCGCACTGACCGAAGCCGGCATCACCACGCTGTGCAACATCGTGGAGGAGCCGGCGACGCCGGGCGATTGGAACCCGACCTTCTGGCCGTACGGTGCCGATCGGTCAGCAGCCCCCACCACGACGGCCGTTGCGGCGGATGTCGAGGCGGCGACGTTGACGGCAGAAGGTGCGCGGCTGATGGGCTTGCCGTACAGTGCGAACTACAAGTACGTGATCTTCGGGCTGAACACGCCGTGCACCCTGTTTCGGAACATCGCCGAAGAAGCGCCCTATCACTTTGCGGACACGCCGGCGGAGGATCCGGCGTCGTTCTACATGGCGTTCGGCGCGGTGTTCATGGTGGCCCGTCCCAATCCGGCCGGCACCGCCGCGGTGAACCTGGAGAAGGCCAAGTACATGGGGACGATTGCCTTCCACGACTTCGGCTTGTCGACCGCCGGGATGCACACCCAGGAGTGGTGGAGCCGGTTGAAGGACGAGCGGCCGGACCGGTAGGCGGTCGTTCGCGATCGGATGTCTGGATTGGGTGGCTGGAGGAAGAGAGTGGAGCCCGCGCGCCTCGGCGAGCGGGCTTCCTTGAGTTTTTTGTGTTTCGTTTGTCGGGTGCGGACATCGGGCGGGGACACCCGATCTCCAAGAAACCATGTGCAGTCGCCATAACGCAGCGTCAAAGGCGTGAGTTCGGCGGTCAGCGGGTTGGTGGGAGCAGCAACGTGTCGAAATGCGTTCGTCGAAGATCGGCGCTGACTTTGTTGGAACTGATCGTCGTGCTGTTCGTATTGGTACTGCTGGCCGGCATCGTCGTTCCGCTGGTCAGCGGCACGCGGTCGCAGGCGGAGGACACGGCGACCCGACAGACGCTGGCCAATGTCCGCGACGCGGTGATTCAGTATTGGATGGATGCGCCGAAACGGTTGCCGCGCCGCGAGGACGACGATACGACCGGTCGTGAGCCGGGTCCGCAGGTGGTCTTTCTGTTCGTGAACCCGGCGACCTGGGATGTCGTTCCCGCCGGGTATGAAGCCGTATCGTCGTTCGACCCCAACTACCAAGTTGGCTGGCGCGGACCCTACTTGAGTCAGGCTACGGGAAGGTACAGGCTCGATTCGGCTGCCGGCTTCACGCCGGACTATGGAGTCGCCGGTGCCGATCCCGACCAGGCGGCTCTGGACGCCTGGGGCAATCCTGTCGTGCTGCAGAATCCGACGTTGGGACTGCCGGGTGTTCAAGATGTCCGAGTCGTATCCGCGGGCCCGAACGGCCGGATTGACATCAATCCTACGACGTTGTCCGCGAACTTGACGGATGTCAATGACGGAGACGACCTGTATGTCGCGTTCACGTTGCGGTGAGCCAAATCCGGCGGCCGGCGAAGGTCCGCAGCACGAGCGACGGACCATTGTCCCCGGTGTTTCGTTGTTCGGGCGTCATGGGGTGGCCATGTGCGGATGGGCGACGAGGAAGAACCGACGTTTTCCCGCCCCGAAGGGGCCGAAACAGATCAGCCCAGGGCAACGCCCTGGGTTCGTCATCCGGCGCTATTCCGTCGCCCTGAAAGGGCACAACGGTCTTGCCGCATCCGCCGTTTGTGCCGCCCCTTCAGGGCTTGGTCAACGTGTGGCGGACCCTACCCAGGGCGTTGCCCTGGGCTGGTATGTCGCTGCCCCTTCGGGGCGAGAAGAGAAAGACGCGACAATCGAGCGGGTGTGTCGGGCCACGCGGGGACGGTCGAACTGTCGCGACCATCTTGCGCACGGCCTGACGCTTCTGGAGTTGGTGGTCGTCCTTAGCATCCTGGCCGTGCTGGCCCTGGTCGCGGTCAAGTCGCTGGAGCCCGTCGCCGATCAGGCGCGGTACGAGGCCACGCAACGGACGCTGACCAATATCGAGGAGGCGATCCTGGGCAGCCCGGACATGCGGCAGCCGGACGGCACACCGCTGATCAGCGGCTTCGTAGCGGACATGGGGCGGCTGCCGCGCGCCTATGGCGCTGACCCGGGCATCCAACTCGCCGAGCTGTGGAACAACGACAAAGACCTGAATGGCGTTGCCGACTTGCCGCTGTTTGACATCCGCTCCCCAGCGTCTGATTCGGAGGTGCTCGTTCCTGGCGGATGGCGCAGTCCCTACCTGCGACTGCCCATCGGCATGGGGGAGATCCGCGACGGGTGGGGAAATCCGCTGGTGCTGCTGGACTCGGAAGGGGATGTCGCGGCCGTGGGCGCCGAGATCGACCGCGTCGGCAGCCTGGGAGCAGACAACGCAATCGGCGGTGTGGGGTACGATGCGGATTTGGAGGTACGCTTGGCCGGCAATCTCCAGATCGACGTGAGCGGACACGTGTACGAGTTGAATGATGGCGAACGGGAGAAGCCCGCGCTGGACAAAGTGACGGTCAAGTTATACCGATTCGATGCCGCCAGCGGAGCCGTGTCGGAAGAAACGCGAAAATCGGACACGATTCCGCCGTTGCTTGATCCGGCGCAGTCCCTGTCCCTGACATTTTCCTTCACCACAACCGCGGGGCCGCGGTTCTTGCGGGCGTACTTGGACGCGGACGGAAACGGCACCGCGGAGAAGAAAAGCAACCTTGTCCGCGTCCAGCGGAGTGATGTGTACGATTTGGATTTGGTTTCAGTCCCGTAGGGACGGCGGGATCGAGCCAGGGGCGTGAGCCCCTGGTTGTTGGAAGGAGAACGCGCACAGCCCCGGAGGGGCGGCAGGTGTCGTTCAGAACAATCCTGTCGCCCCTCCGGGGCTATAGGGGGGCGATGGCGGGGGTGGCCAGGGGCTGACGCCCCTGGCTACACGCTGCCGCCGCTACGCGGCTAGATTGCGGAGCGACCGACCGTGGTATCGAGTCGGTATGAGGTACGGACGAACGTTGCCCTTGGCTGGTGTGTTTGGCCCCTTCGGGGCGACAGCCCCCTGACAACTGACCAATGACCAATGCAATGACGATTGACCACTGACGAATGACCCTGTCCTTCACCATCCTTCTGTTAACGCGACACCGCCTGATTCGGGCCGATTTCCAGGGTCGGGGGCAGCCCCGGCTGGCGGGGCTGTACGAGCAGCCGCGGCCGCAGGCGGACGATCCGGCGACGCTGGTGGATGCGGCGTTGCGGCTGCACGGGCGGCGGGCGCGGCGGGTGTGGGTGCTGAGCAGCGAGTTCTGGACGAACGTGATCGCGGTTCCGGCCAAGGCGCTGACGGGGTTGGCCGGGGCCGACTTGGAGCAGTTTCTGGGATATGAATCCGAGGCGTTTACCGGGGTCAGTCCGGTGGAGACCTCGCTGGCCTACGTGCCGCTGGCGGGCGGCGGCGCGGAGCGGCGGTTCTGGCTGACGCAGGTGCCGCACGTGGCTCGTGCGGGCATCGAAGACGCCGTGCGGATGCTGGGGGGCCGAGTGCTGGGATTGGCTCACCCGGCCGGTTTGCCCGCCGCGGAGGGCACGGAACGCGTCGAGTTCTGGGACGAAGCGATTGTGTGCGTCCGCGGAGCGGCGTCGCCGGGCGGGGCGATGCGGAATCCGCCGGCGTGCGCCGGCGACGTCGTGACCATCCCCCGCAGCACGTCCGCGGGGCGACTGGCCGAACGGATTGCGGCGTTTCGCCGCGAGTCGCCGGCGGGCGTGCAACGCGAGCTGTGGGACGGCACGGAAGACGGCGCTGCGCGCCTGCTGGCGGGCGAGACGCCGCTGCGCGTGGGCGACGGTTGCACGCTCCGCGGCTGGCTCGAATCCTGGGCCGCGGTGCTGGCCGACGCGCGGCCGGCGGTCCCTCTGCTGCGGCCCGCGCCGCAGCCGCTGTCGCCGACCGCTCGGGGCGCGATCGCCGCCGGCTTGGCTGCCCTGACGGCCCTGGGGTGCTACGCGCATTACCAGTGGCAGCGCGGCCTCTTGGCGGACTTAGCGCGCGAGCAGGCTCGCGCCCAGCAGCCCCAGCAGACGCTGGATGATTTGAAGAAGGAGGCCACGCCGCTGGAGAAACACCGGCTGGAATTAGAGAAAGTGACGCTGGCGATCGAACGGGACCTGACGCACGTCCGGGCGCAAGTCCAGCTGAACCGAGCGCGGGTCTCGCGGCTGCTCGAGTCGCTGGCGGCGCATCATCACGAGGAACTGGTCGTTCAGCAGATTGCCGGGCAGGGCGGCGAGGTGCGCGTGTCCGGCTTGTGCCTGCAGGTGGGACGCGCCAACGAACTTGCCAGTCGCTTGCAGCGTGACGTCGCCGAGTTCGGCTGGCAGGTGCTGCCCGCGGAAGTGACGGACGAACCGGCCCGCGCCCCCGGCGGGCCTTGGAAGTTCACGATCGTGCTGCGAGAACCCGCAACGGCGGCCATGCCGGCCTCGACTGCGCCCACGAATTGAAAGGCCCGCGGATGAAAAAGAACACTCCTCGCGAACGCCTGCTGGTGCTGGTCTTGCCGGCGCTGCTGCTGTTCATCCTGTACGTCTACACCTGGAACAGCAGCCTGCAGAGCGAGATCCGGAGCAAACGCGACCAGGTCGACAAGACCGCCGCCTCGGCGCCACTGCCCTCGGCGGTGGCAATGGAGCAGGTGCGAGTTCGGAAACTGCAGGCCGAAGTGGAAGAGTGGGACCGCCGCCGCGGGGCGGCTCAAGCCGAACTGGATCGGTTGGCCGCTCGCTGCGGCAGCTTGCGCGAACAAGGCGAGGTGATCGGCGCCATGAACGCCGTGTTCGAGGAGCATCGATTGCACGTCGAGGAGGAAGGTCCGGCGGTCGCTGGCCAGGCGGAGCAAGCCGTCCCGGGTTCGCTCCGGGCGGCGCTCGAGCGGCTAAAGAAGAGCCCACAGTACCGTCCTCCGCAGCTGTTCCGCGTCAAGTTCGTGGGCCGGTATGGGGACGTGGCCCGGGCGCTGCGTCGCGTCGTCGACGACGAGTTGGCATTTCCGGTGCAGGTCCAGATGGACGAGTCGAACCCGAGCACCGAGTATCGTGTGTGGACCTTGCACGTATGGATCTGACGACACCGATGGACAACCCGCAGGGGCTGTTGGAGATGCTGCTGGCGCGGTGTGCGGAGCGCGGCGCCTCGGACTTGCACCTGAGCGCCGGCTTGCCGCCGTTCCTGCGGATTCACGGTTTGCTGGAGCGGCAAACCGAGTGGGGCCGGCTGACAGTGGAGGGGCTGGAGCGTCTGGTTCAGGCGTTGCCGTTGAGCGGCGCCGGCGACTCGCTGCAGCGGATCGGCTCGTGCGACGGAGCCGTGAGCGCCGCGGACGGAACGCGGTTTCGCGTGAACGTGTTCCGGCGGCAGGGCGCGCTGTCAATCGCCCTGCGGCGGCTGGACGACCGGTTCCGCTCGCTGGCCGAACTGGGGCTGCCGGACAGTCTGTACCAGCTGTGCGACCTGCCGGACGGCCTGGTCATCGTGGCCGGGCCGACCGGGTCCGGCAAGAGCACGACCCTGGCCACGCTGATCGATCGGATCAATCGCACCCATCCGTCGCACGTGATCACGATCGAGGACCCGATCGAATACTTGCACGCCTCGCAGCGCTGCCTGGTCAACCAGCGGCAGATCGGCACGGACGCCAGCAGTTTTGACGAAGCGCTGGTGGCCGCGCTGCGGCAGGACCCCGATGTCATCCTGGTCGGCGAAATCCGCGAGATCAACACGATCCGAACCGCGGTCACGGCTGCGGAGACAGGGCACCTGGTGTTCACCACGGTCCATGCCGGCGATTGCGTGGGCGTGATCGAACGCCTGGTGTCGGTGTTTCCCGCCGAAGAGCAGAGCGGCGTGCGGCGGCAGTTGTCGCTGGTCCTGCGGGCCGTCGTCGTCCAGCACCTGCTGGTCGCCGACGGCAGCGCCGCCGCGGCGCGGGCGGGCGGCGAGGCGGAGGATCGCCGCGAGGTCTCCGCCGCGGGCGAACCGGGCGAGCGGTCCGAGTCCGCCCCCGAGCATCCGGTCCGCCGGCGGCGCGTGGTGGCCAGCGAGGTCCTGCGGATGACGCCGGCCGTGGCGAACCTGATTGCCCTGGGCAAGAGTTCCCAGATCTACAGCACGATGGAATCGGGCGGCGGTCAAGCCATGCAGACGCTGGAGCAGGACCTGGCCCGGCTGTGGGTCGCCAACCTGATTTCGGAACAGACGGCGCGAGCCTATGCCCGCACCCCGTCCGTGATGGAAGACCGTGCCGCCCGCTTGCGCGGCCGAAGCCGGGGGAGAGGGGAAGGATGAAGGATGACGGATGAAGGGTGAAGGGGGAGGGGGGGGAGGAAGATTAAGTCAGAGATTAGGTGAAAGATTAGGTGACGGACGCACAGCTGACCACTGACCAATGACCAATGACCTACTGAATCTGGACGAAGTCCGCATTGATCCGGCTTGGGCTCTGCGCGTGCCGGCGGCGCTGGCGGTGCGCAAGCTGGTGCTGCCGCTGTGCAAGTTGCGGGAGCAGGTGCAGGTGGCCTGTGTCAGTGCCGAGGACCAGGGGACGCTGCACGCGGTCGAGAGATGCCTGGAAGCGCCGGTCGAGTTCGTGCTGGCTGACGACGATTCGCTGCGGCGCGCCGTGGCGAAGATCTTCGGCGGGAGCGCGGGGGCTGCGGGAAATCTCCCGGTCCGACTGCGGCTGCGCGACGGGCGAGGGGCAGGCGAACCGGAGGCGGAAGGGGCGGTCGGCTTGTGTGACGAGTTGCTGCACGCCGCTTTCTTGCGGAATGCCTCCGACATCCACATCGACCCGGGTGAAGCTCGTGTCCGGATCCGCTTTCGCGTGGACGGGGTGCTTGAGGAGTACCGGGAGCTGGGCAACGAGGAGCTGTTGGGGCTGATCAGCCGGTTCAAAGTGCTGGCCGAGATGGACATTGCGGAGAAGCGAGCGCCGCAGGACGGCCGTTTCACCGCCACGCTCGGCGCGGCCGCTCGCAAGGTCGACATCCGGGTCGCCACCTTGCCGACGCGGCACGGCGAACGGATGACGCTGCGGTTGTTGTCTTTGGAAACCGAAGCCTTGACGCTCGAGCGGCTGGGGATGTCGGACCGCGACCTGGCCGCCTTCAGCCAGGCCTTGGACCGGCCGCATGGGTTGATCCTGTTGAGCGGCCCGACCGGCAGCGGCAAGACCACGACCTTGTACGCGGCGATCCGGCGGTTGCTGGGCCAGCAGGGCGGGAACGTGATTACGATCGAGGACCCGGTTGAGTACGAGATCGGCGGGGTGGCTCAGGTCGAAGTCGATTACGTGGACAAGGTCAGTTTTCAGAAGGCGCTGCGGAGCGTCTTGCGGCACGATCCGGACGTCATCATGATCGGGGAAATCCGCGACGCCGAAACGGCCGACGTCGCCTTGAAATCGGCCCTCACCGGGCACCTGGTCCTGAGCACGCTGCACACCAACACGGCCGCGGGGGTCGTGACGCGATTGATCGACATGGGCGTGCAGCGTTTCCTGGCCGCTGCCACGCTGCGGGTCGCGGTGGCGCAACGGCTGGTGCGGCGGCTGTGCCGCCGTTGCCGGCAGCCGCGGCGACTGCTGGCGGCGGAGGCATTGGCGCTGAACCTGCCCGACACGACGAGCCACCCGGTGTACGAACCGGGCGGCTGCGTCTACTGCGCGGGCCGCGGCTTCACCGGCCGGCTGGGCTTGTTCGAACTGCTGCCCGTGGATGAACAACTGGCGCGGGCGATCGCCCATGACATTTCGGAAGCCGAGATCGTCCAGCACGCGCGTGCCTGCCAGCAGCCCCTGCTGCTGGAGGACGGCGCCGCCAAGGTGCTGGCCGGAGAAACTACCGTGCGCGAGGTGTTGGGAGCG
Source organism: uncultured Planctomycetaceae bacterium (assembly GCA_903927685.1). Next base: position 9,655 of record CAIYOB010000213.1, on the reverse strand, counting down.
GTGACGATGTGGTGACGTTGTCATTTGTCATTCGTCAGTGGTCAGTGGTCAGTGGTGACAATGGGGCCTGGAATGCCGACCTTCAGCTACCTAGCTCGTGATTCTGCCGGGCGTGCCCAGGAGGGCTTGCTGGAGGCCGTCTCGCACCAAGGAGCCGTCGAGTCGCTGCGCGGGCGGGGCTGGCGGATCGTGCGGCTCGAAACCCGGGCCGAGCAGGCCGACTGGCGGCAGACGGCGGCCCGCTACCTGGATCCGCTCAGCTGGCTGCCGACACGTTCGCTGGATATCGAATTGAGTCTGTACCAGATTGCGGTGATGCTCCGCAGCGGCATGACGCTGCTGTCGTCCCTGAAGACGGTCGCCGACAATACCCGCAAGACGCGGTTCCGCCGCGTCTGGGAGGAGGTGATCGAAGCGATCCAGGACGGCGCCAGCTTGACGGAAGCGATGAGCGCGCACCGCTGTTTTCCGCCGCTCGTCATCCAGCTGGTGCGGGTGGGCGAGCAGACGGGCACGCTGGACGCCGTGGTCGAACGGGCCGCGGCCACGCTCGAACGGCGGCGGCTGGTGTTCACCAACCTGTTGACGGCCCTCTCCTATCCCGTCATCGTGTTGCTGGCGGCCATCGGCGTCGCGGTGTTCATGATCGTGAAGGTGATTCCCGAGCTGCAGAAGTTCTTGCAGGCGATGGGCCGCAAGCTGCCGCCGCTGACGCAGGCGCTGCTCGACGTCTCCGCCTGGCTCCAGACCTACGGCCTGCAAGTCTCGGTCGGCCTGGTCGCGGCGGCGATCGGCGGTTGGCTGGTCTATGCAACGCCTGGCGGACGCCTGGCGGTGGATCGGCTGGTGATGCGGGTGCCGATTGTCGGAAATGTCCTGCGTTTGGCGGCGACAGCGGGTTTCGCCAATTCGCTGGGGATCCTGCTGCGGAGCGGAGTGACTTTGCTGGACGGACTGCGGACCGTCGAGTTGTTGCACCGAAATCAATACTTGGCCCGGTGTGTCGGGCAGGCGCGGGAATCCGTCCTGCGGGGTGGCGATTTGGCGTCGGGGCTGGGTGCCCGGCACGCCTTTTCCCCGTTGCTGCCGCGGATGGTGGCGGTCGGCGAAGCGGCGGGAACGCTGGACGAAGTATTGGCCGAGCTGACGCGTTTCCACGAAGCGCAGCTGCAGATCGCGATCCGGCGGTTGAGCGCCCTGATCGAGCCGGCGATCATTGTGGTCGTGGGTGGCATTGTCGGGTTTGTCTATATCGCTTTCTTCGTCGCCCTGTTCTCTGCGGGAGGGGTGGGGCGGTGAGACCGAGACACAAGGGGACCGAAAATGCAGCGAAGATGGTCGATTTTGGCGGTTACCGGACTGGCTGGCCTATGGGGCACCGGGGGCGCAGCTTGGGCCGTGCAGCCCTCGACTGCGGACCAGCCCCCTGCCGCCGCCGGGGCCGTCGAGCCGGCGGGCCCGGCCGTTCCGTCGCCTGCGGAGGAAGCTGCAACCCCGCCGCCTCCGGCCTTGGATCCGACTGTTCCCAGCGCACAGATGAAAGCGGTTCTGGGCCAGCGCCTCGCTCTGCAGGCTCCGTCCGCCCAGGTGAAGCTGCCACCGCTGCGGATTAAGGGGCGAGTCGTGTCGTCCGACGGCGGCGTGTCCGTCCTGTTGCAGGTCGGGCAGCAACTGGAGCGGGTGAGCGCGGCCGCGGAATGGACGACCGACGACGGGCTGACCATCAGGGCTTTATCTGTCTCGCCGACGGAACTTCGGCTACAGATCGAGCCCCACAACCGGACTGTAACGGTCCGGTAAGCTGAGAATCCTTCAAGGATTCTGCCGGTTGTGACGATTCTACAGGCTGGTCGGACCTTTCCCAAGGAAGGGAATCACTATGCCCAGCCATTACCTGTGGGCCCGGCCGGTAGCCGTGCTAGCAGCGGCGTGCGTTGCCTGCTTGGCCAGCCGCTGTCCAGCCCAATCTGCAGCGACCGTCTTGCCCGTCGAGCGCATCGCGCTGCCTCGCCCGGACGCCGCCCCGGCCGCCGAACTGCGTCTGTCCGACCAGCCCGGCCTGGACGCCGCGTCGCGTGCGGCAGCCCTCGCCCGCTTGCCCAACAAGCCGCTGCCGCTGGTCGAGTTCCGCGGGCTGCCTTTGGGCGACGCCATGCAGGCGTTTGCCGAGCAGACAAAACTGAACATCGTCACGTCGCCCGAAGCGGCCAAGGTGGAGATCTCGGTCTCGCTGCGCGATGTAAAGCCCCTGGACGCACTGGAAGCGATCACCAAAGCCAACGACTTGTACTATCTGGTCGACGACCAATCGGGGATCGTCCGCATCTCGACCACCAAGGAGTACGAACGCTCGCTGTCCAGTTTCCGCGAGGAGCGGACGGAGGTTTTTACTCTGCTGTATCCGAATCCCAGCGCCGTGGCGATGGCCATTCGCAACGTCTTCGGCGACCGCGTCGAATTGAGCTTCGGCGACACCGACACCGACCAGTTCGACATGATGGATCTGGTGCAGCGATTGAACCGTTTCGACTTGATCGACGGCCGCAGCCTCGGCCTGGGCATGATCGGCGGCGGTTTTGGACAGGGCGGTTACGGCACGGGCGGCTTGGGGGGCGGGCTGGGGCGCGGCGGCTTGGGCATGGGTGGCCTGGGACGCGGCGGTCTGGGCATGGGCGGATTGGGGATGGGCACGGGTGGCCTGGGCATGGGCGGATTGGGCATGGGCATGGGCGGGTTCGGGATGGGGGGCTTTGGCGGCTCCGGCCTGACGTCGCGTTCCCGCAGCCAGCAGTCGACGCGTCCCGAAGAGGATTTCGAGACCCAGCGGCTGCAGGACTTGACGCCGGAGGAGATACAACAATTGGAACAGGCGCGCGTTGGCGGGACCGAAGCCGACCAGGTCAAAATCAGCGAGTTCCTGCAGGAACGCAAAGCGACCATCTTTGTCACGGTGATCCGCCGCAACAATCAAGTCATCGTCCGCACGGGCGACGAGCGGACGATGGAGCAGATCCGCGACTTGATCGCGCGGCTGGACGTCCCGACGCCGTTGGTGTTGCTCGAAGTGAAAGTCCTGCGGCTCGCGTTGGGCGACGAATTCAACTCGGCCTTCGACTATCAGTTCTCGGACGGCGGGACGGTAGCCGGCGGTTTTACCAGCGGCGATATCCTGCCGCCGGCGTCCGACGCCATCAACGGACCGGCGCGGCGGTTTGCGAGCGTCCAGCCGGGCGGCGACGGTCTGAACAACGACCACTTCTACTTTCAAGCGGTCAACGACAGCTTCCGGATGCGTCTGCAGTTGTTGGAGAACAACAACCGCCTGACGACGCTGGCCACGCCGTTGCTGTTGACGGCCAACAACGAAGTCAGCCGCATCTTCATCGGCGAGACGCTGCCGTTCACGGTCGGATTCACGCCGGGCCAGGTCGTGCCCACCGGAGCGGGGACCGCCAACACGGTCACGAGCACGCCGATTACCGAACTGCGCGACGTGGGCCAGTCGCTGTTGATCACGCCCAACATCAACGCCGACCGCACGGTGACCCTGCGGATCGTGCAGGAGCAATCGGAGCCGGTCAAGGACGGGGCCCGGATCCCCGTGACGGATGCGGAAGGCGGTGTCACGGAAGTGCCGGTGGATACGGTCCGGCGGAACACGGTCAGCGGTACGGTCGTCGGCATGGACGGCTTGACCGTAGCCTTGGGCGGGCTGATCGAAGAACGCGTCAAGGACAACCGAGCCGAGGTGCCGGTGTTGGGCAAGCTGCCGGTGGTGGGTTTCTTTTTCCGGCGGCAGAACAGCGTGCGCGAGCGGGCGGAGCTGGTGATCTTGATTCGCCCCTACGTGTTCAACACGCCGGCCGAATCGGCCGCGACCAGCGAGGAACTGATGCAGCAACTGAGCATCCACCCATCGAGCTGCAATCCGACGGGAACGCTGGGGGCGTTTGCCCCGCACGAAGTGATTCGGGCCAATCCGCCGGTCAGCGAGTGCCAGAAGGTGTTTCGCTTCCACAGCTTGGAACCGAAGCGGTATTAGGCATTTGTCATTAGTCATTCGCCATTAGTCAGTGGTCAGTGGTCAGTGGTGGAATTCCCGATTATGAGTTACTTCCGGACGACGCCGTACCTGCTGCAGGCGGCCATGTTGTTGATCGCCGCGCTGGCCGCCGGGTGCAGCGGATTGCTGAGCGACACGCGGCCGAAGCCGGTGGAAGCGCTGGCCCCGGCCGCCGCCCCGCCGGGGCTGCGCGTGCGAGTCGGCGGGGACGGCTTCGCGCTGGGGGACATCGAGCAGTCGTCGCTCACGCCCCAGCAGTACGTGGAGCGTACGGAAGAGCTGGTGCGTGCGGGGCGTCTGGCTGCCGCGGCTCGTTGGGTGCAACGCTATCCCGACTTGGCGCAGACCGTTCTGACCGACGCCACGGCCAGCCGCGTTTCGTTGCCGGTCCTGCATTTGATCGCCGCAGCGCATGACGAGCAAGTCACGCGCGGAACGCTCCAGGCAGGCTGGCGCGCGCTGGTCGCGGACCGCGAGCGAGACCCGCAGGCTTACGCGGAGTACGATCAGCGCCGGTCCCGCTGCCTGGCCCTGCTGCAGAACGGGCAGGCGCGAGAAGCCTTGGAGTTGGACGTGCTGGCCGCCGTGCCTCCGGCAGCGCCCGCGGTCCTGCGGATCGACGCCTTGCGTCTGCAGGGACTGGGGCTCATCCTGGACGAGCGGCCGCGAGAAGCGGCCGAGGCGTTTCTGTCGGCCCGGCAGACGGCCGGAAGCGACTTTCCCTACGCCTCGGCAAATCTGGCCCTGCTGCACAGCGATGCGTTGCGGCGCGCCGGCGACGGCCCGGGAGCCGACCAGGCTTGGCAAGAAGCGGCGTTCCTGGCGGCGGATCTGGCCGTCTCGCGATTGCCGCTCGGCGAGCCGATCCTCTGGGAGCGAACCGCGTACTTGCGGCCTGCCCCCAGCCCGTGGCCCGAGCACGTCCTGCGCCAGTTGGAGGCAGCGTGCGCGCGCAGCGGCTTGACGTTCCCGTCTCGCGACGCGCCGCCGACGGGGCTTCGCTCGGCGGGAGCAGATGAAGCCGTCTTGTGGGCGAACATCGGCCAGTGGCGGCTGCTGCGCGACGAGCCGCAGGCGGCGCTGGTGGCCTTGAAGCGAGCCGAATCCCAGACGTCGGACCGGCTGGCCTCGGGCCGGCTGCAACTTCTCCAGGCGCGGGCCTTGCTGCGGCTGGGGCAGACGTCTGCGGCTACGGCGGTCCTGGTCCAATTGGCCGGTGGGTCCGATCCCCGGCTCGCGCGACCGGCCCAGGCCGTTCTGGGGACCGCAAGGCTGACGCAGGGCGGCACGCAGCAAGGCGTCCAGCTGCTCCGCCAAGCCGTCGAAGCTGACCCGAGCCTGCCGTGGCCGGAACGCGCCGAGGCGGAAGCCGACTTGGGTCTGGCCCATCTGCTGGTCGGCGGCGAGGCTGCCGGCCTGGACTGGCTGCACCGGGCCCAGGACGCATTTGAGGCGGCCGCGCAATACGATGCGCTGCATCAATCACTCGCCAACGAATTGGCCTACCTGGAGCGGACGGACAGGAAGGACCAGACCCAACAGACGCGGCAGCGGCTGGAACGGCTCCTCGCGTACTGATCCGCCTGGAACGGGTTCCCTTACGCCCCGCCCGGCCGAACCGAATACTCAAGACTTCTTCGTGCGTCGGCCGCTGGCCCTCTTGAAAGGCCATGACCTGGCGTTCTGCCTCCTTCCGCTGGCCGGCGGCGCGCCGCTCGTCTAGGATCAGGGCGATCTGTTCCAGCCACTCCAGGTTCTGCGCCGACAGGACTGTCCGCAGCGACGCGATCCGTTGCCCGTTCGGCGGCGACGCTTGCGGCGGACCGCAGCCCGTGAGCGTGACCGCCAAGGCGAGCAGGACGAGAGTTCCGCGATTGTGTTTCGACGGCGTGGTGAGTCCTGCGATTGCGACGGTCGATTGTCCGCTCGGGCGAGCCAACACGGCGGGTACCCGTGCTGGACAGAATCGCGCTGACGGCGACAATCAGGTATCCGGCCAAGTCGCTGGGACGGTTTCCCCGGCAGTGTGGCAACTGCCGCGATTCCGTGCGGGCTTGGAAATGTCTTCCTGTAGAACCGTGTATGCGAGGGCTCCGATGATCCGCACCCTAACCACCTGGTTGTTTTCCCTATCGTGGTTCGTCCTGGCCGCCAGCGCGGCAGCGGGGGCCGAATCGCCGTTCCCCGGCGAGCGCGGCGCCGACCTGGACACGGCTTGTCGCCGTGACCTCTGGGACCATCCGCCGCGCGGGTTCCTGGCCGAGTTCGTTCGCGTGCCGCGCGACCAGGTCGTGGGCTTTGCCCTGTACACGCACGACCACGGTGTGCTGAAGATGTCGGCCCAGTTGTTTCCCTTGCAGGAGGGCGAGCCCCGGCAGGTGCGGCTTGAACTGCAGACGGACGGGCAGTGGCGCCAAGTCGCCACCGCGCCCGTGCTGTACCCCGGCTGGTCGGCCCACTTCCGCATCGATCCCTGGGACCGTACGCGGAACGTCCCGTACCGCGTGCGGCACGGCGAGGCCGCCCTGTTCGAGGGCCTGATTCGCAAGGATCCCGTCGACAAGGACGTGATCGTCGTCGGTTCGCTGTCGTGCGATTCGAACGCCGACCGCGGCGACCGCCGGGAGATTGTCGAGAACCTAAAGAAGCAAGACCCGGATCTGCTCTTTTTCGCCGGGGATCAGAGCTACGATCACACGGAACATACCGCCGGCTGGTTGCTGTGGGGACGCCAGTTTCGCGACATTATCAAGGACCGGCCGGTGGTCGCCATCCCCGACGATCACGACATCGGCCAGGGAAATCTGTGGGGCGCAGGCGGCGGCGTGGCCGACTCGCCGGCCGGCGATACGGGAGGTTATTTCTATCCGGCCGAATATGTGCGGATGGTCGAACGCTGCCAGACCTGGCATCTGCCGGATCCAGCGGACGCGCGGCCGATCGCCCAAGGCATCACGACCTACTTCACGCGGCTGCGCGTCGGCGGCGTCGACTTTGCCATCCTGGAAGACCGCAAGTTCAAGACCGGCCCCAACGGCACGATCCCGCGGATGGGGCCACGGCCGGATCATATCCAGCAGGTGGGTTACGACCCGAAACAGGTCGATCTGCCCGGACTTCAGTTGCTGGGTGAGCGCCAGATGGCCTTCCTGGACGCTTGGGGCGCCGATTGGACGGGCGCGGAGATGAAAGCGGCCCTGTCACAGACCGCCTTCTGCGGCGCCGTCCACCTGCACGGCTCGACGGAGAACCGGTTGCTGGCCGATCTGGATTGCAACGGCTGGCCGCAGACAGGCCGCAACCAGGCGTTGGCGGCCCTCCGCCGCGCGCTGGCCTGCCATCTGTGCGGCGATCAGCATCTGAGCGTCGTGGTCCAGCACGGGATCGACGAGTTCCGCGACGGCCCCTACGCCTTTACCAGCCCGGCGATCATCAACAGCTACTACGGTCGCTGGTGGTGGCCGGCCGACGAACGGGCGGGCGGCAACCCGATTCCCGGCAGTCCGTTGCCCTGGACCGGCGATTTCCTGGACGGCCTCTACAACCGCATCACCATGCTGGCCTACGCCAACCCCGGGTTCAACTCGATCAAGGACATGCGGGATCGCCAGCGAGATCCCCGCGCGTTGCTCGGCGACGGCTACGGGCTGGTGCGATTGAACAAGAAGACCCGCGAAACGACCTTTGAGTGCTGGCCGCGGTATTGCGAGGTCTCTGCCGGCGACCGCGTTCAGTATCCCGGCTGGCCGATCAAGTTTCCGATCGCAGCCAACGACGGCCGCCGCGTGACTGGCCACCTGCCGGAACTGGTCTTCGAGGGTTGTACGGATCCGGTCGTGCAGGTCGTTCGCGAGGAGTGCGGTGAGGTCCTGTACACGATCCGCATCCAGGGCAACCGCTTCCGGCCGCAGGTCTACGCCGCGGGCGCTTACACCGTGAAAGCGGGTCAGGACAAGCCGGACGCCTGGTCGCAAACCGGACTCCAGCCGGCCGCAGACGCAGCCCCAGTCACGGTGCGATTCCAGGGCCGGACGCAGCGAGAACACCCTTAATCACACTGGCTTGCTTCGCGAGCGCTGCTACCGGCGGCTGCCGCCGTTCGTCGGGACCCCGGTGGGCTGACGCCCGCCGGCCGCCGCGAGACGGCGGTCATGGGCGGACAGCCGGAAACGAGCCGAAATCAGGGCCGCAGTTCGTGCGTCACCGCGCCGTGGGCCGTCTCCTGCAGGAACCGCGCGTAGGCCGGGTCGAGGCCCGGCGGTACATAGCCGTTGCCTACGACGCTTTCCCCGAACAGCACTTCGTAGAACACGCACGCCCCCAGGTACTCGCCCGCGGTGTTGGCGTGGTGGCCGTCCATGCTGAGCTTCGGGGGGCCGTCTTGAGGCTGCGTCCAACGCCAGCCCACGTGCAGCGAATGCGTCTGGTCGGGCAGCGCCGGCGGCTGTGCGGTCCCGAACTCGAACTTCGCGTCCGGCCGGTAGCCCCACTGCGGATCGTGGTCGGCCTGGTCGAAGGCGTCGCCGACAGGGATCCGCTGCGCGCCGAGTTCCGCGGCGATGGTGCGATAGGCGTTGGCCAAGCCTTGATACATGGCCTCTTGCGTGGCCGGTTCGCCGGGCTTCGGCGACGCGACGGCAAACCGTGGATCGTCGCAGCGGTACGCCCAGGTTTCGTGCACCAACAGCTTTGCGCCCGGTGCATACTTCCGAACGAGTTCGCCGAGTTGGCCGGCATACGGGCGGTACGTGCCGAGGTCGTGGCTCTTGATGCTGGCCTGTTGGATGGTCACAAAGTCCCAGGGCTCCGCCGTCAACTCCTGCGGCAGGCTGCGGCCATTGGCGTACAGCCCGGCGGCAGCTTGGGCGTCCCGTTCGTGCTGCTGCGCTTTCTCGGCATGCAATTGCAGCGACGCGCCGCCGACCACGATGGGCCGGTGGATCAACGTGTGCCCGCCCGCGGCCGCCAGGTCGGGAAGGAAACGCGTCGCGTTGCGGGAGAAACTGTTGCCCACGGTCAGCAGACGCACGGTCTTGGCGGTCTGGACCGGGGCGACGTCCGCAGCGAACGCACTGGCGGCCAGGAAGAACGCGATCAAGTGGACGAGGAGGGGACGTTTGCTTCTCATCGGAACCGATTCCTTTTAAGCAAGTGCAGCCAAGGTGCGCACAGCGCCGGGGCGGCGAAGACCGCATCCGGAGCCCCGCCTCAGCGTGGATTACTCGGATTCAAGCCCCCTGGAAATCCCTGGCCGCCGGGCAGGAACAGGAACAGACTGGCCCGGCGGTCGCTTTCGCCAATGAAGATGGTGCCATCCACTCCGGTCGCCATCGCGTCGAACTGGGCGGCCCGCTTGGCGTAATACGGGCTGCGGTCTACCGCCAGCACGCCCCAGCCGCGAAACCCCTCGCGCCCGGTCAGATCGTAACTGACCAGGTGGCAGATCGCGATGGTACCAATGCGGGCCGCGGTAGCTGGCGGGATCGACGCACTCCGGGCCCGTGTCCTCGCAGAAGTCGCCGAAATAGATGCGCCCGGCGGCATCCTCGCCCATCCGGACGTGGATCTTGCCGCTAGTGCGGATGCCCTGGC
>CAIYOB010000212.1 GCA_903927685.1 uncultured Planctomycetaceae bacterium | reverse complement strand
GGTGAACGTGGCGCTGAACAGGCCCGCCAACCAGATCAGCGTCAGCCCGTACTCGCGGCCGGGAACGATGAGCGACGCCGAGTTCCTGCGGATCGGCTTCAAGCCGCTGGTGCCTCGCGCACCCGCCCCGGCGGCCGCCGACGGCAGCGGATTTACGCTGGCGCACACGCAGGCCGTACTGGAGCAAGCCCGACAGCTGGCAGCGCGGCTCGCGCTCAAAACGGCACCCCAGCAAATGCAGCCGCTGGCGGCCGAATTGGACCAACTCGCCAGCCGGGCGGCGGAACTGGCCAAGTCAGCCGACATACCCGAGCCGGTTCGCCGCGACCTGTACCTCCAGGCCCGCCGCATCAAGCGCCAGATCGCGTTCTGCAATCCGCTGCTGGCGGGCATCGACCAACTGCTGTTCCTCAAACGGCATGACTCGGTGGGTGTCTATCACATGTGTGACCAATACTACGGCTGCAATGCCAAGCCGGGCGGTGGTCTGTACGTGCTGCGGAATCCGTTTGGCGAGCAGCCCCGCCTGCAGAACCTGCTGGAGAATGCCGTCGTCCAAAACGGCCGGCTGCAGGGCCAGAAACTCGAAGGCGGCAGCTTCTTGTCGCCGGAAGTTTCCTGGGACGGAAAGACCATCCTGTTTGCCTACAGCCAGGCGGGAGCGTGGGAAAAGAACCAGGGCAAGGAAACCTACGAGTGGAATCCGGAATGCTCGTTTCACATCTTCCGCGTGAACGCCGATGGCACGGACCTGGTCCAGTTGACCGATGGCGACTGCGACGATTTCGATCCCTGCTTCCTGCCCAATGGCCGGATCGTGTTCGTCTCCGAGCGCCGGGGCGGCTACCTGCGCTGCGGCCGGCACTGTCCGGTGTACACGCTGTTCTCGATGCGTCCCGATGGCAGCGATCTGATCTGCCTGAGCTTTCACGAGACGCACGAGTGGCATCCCAGCGTGACCAACGACGGGATGCTGGTCTATACGCGCTGGGACTACGTGGACCGCGATACGAACATCGCTCACCACATCTGGACCTGCTATCCCGACGGCCGGGATCCGCGCAGCTTCCACGGCAATTACCCGGCGCGCCGCGAAGGCCGGCCGTGGATGGAGATGGGGATCCGGGCGATTCCGGACTCGAACAAGTTCGTCGCCAGCACCGGCGCTCATCACGGCCACGAGTTCGGTTCGCTGGTGCTGATCGACCCGCGGGTCGAAGACGATGGCGGCATGTCCCAGCTGACCCGCTTGACCCCGGACACGCCGTTTCCCGAAGCGGAAGGCAAGCCGGTGGCCCAGTATTCCCGCTACGGCACACCCTGGCCGTTGAGCGAGGACGACTACCTGTGCGTGTATGACGCGGAGGCCAAGAACCGCGGCGTGTACTGGCTGGACCGCTTTGGCAACCGCGAGTTGATCTACCGCGATCCGGCCATCTCCTGCGTCGCGCCGCTCCCGCTGCGGGCCCGGCCGATGCCTCCGGTCATCCCCGCGGCGACGTCGCAGGCGGTCGAGGACAAGCACTTGGAGCGGCCCGCCACGGTCGCCGTGATGAACGTCTACGACGCCGATTTCGCCTGGCCGACGGACACGAAGATCGAAGCCTTGCGGGTGATCCAGGTGCTGCCCAAGGCGACCGCGCCGCCCAACGTCCCACGGATCGGTTGTGCCCAGCAGACCAACGCCCGCGCGGTGCTGGGTACCGTCCCGGTCGAAGCCGACGGCAGCGCGTATTTCGAGGCCCCCGTGGGCAAGCCGATTTACTTCCAGGCCATCGACCAGCACGGGACGGCGGTCCAGTCGATGCGCTCGGCGACCTATGTGCATCCCGGCGAGCAACTGGCTTGCCAGGGGTGCCACGAACGGAAACACGATCCCCCGAACCGCTCGCCGGAATTGCCGCTGGCCCTGCGCCGGGCGCCGTCCAAGATCCAGCCCGATGTCGACGGTGCGAATCCGTTCAGCTACGTGCGGCTCGTTCAGCCCGTGCTGGACCGGCACTGCGTCGGCTGTCACCAGGAGAAGAAAGCCGTGGACCTGAGCGGCCAGCTCGGGGCCGCCAACGGCTGGACGCGATCCTACGCGAATCTGGCGGAAAAGTACGGCTTCTACTTCCACGTCACCAACGGCTCCGTCAATTCCGGCGTTCACGGCGGCAGTCGCACCACCGCCGGTCAGTTCGGAGCCCGCGCGGCCGCCCTGACCAAGTACCTGGACGCCAGCCACTACGGCGTCCAGTTGCCCGCCGAAGACCGGCATCGGCTGGCGCTGTGGCTGGACTGCAATTCCGAGTTCTTCGGCTCGTACGAGGACATCGAACTGCAGGCCCGCGGCGAAATC
>CAIYOB010000211.1 GCA_903927685.1 uncultured Planctomycetaceae bacterium | reverse complement strand
ATCTCCCAGGAACCGCCGATTTTTGATGGAACGCTGCGTGAAAACCTGATTTTTGATCGCGCGGTGGATGCTGTGCGGTTGGAGGCGGTCATTTCTCAGGTCGGGCTGGCGGAATTGGTGCAAAAACCTCATCGAACGGGATCGTGTGCTTCATGCGGAAGCGATCAAAGCCGGCCTGAACACCGACACGCAACTGGATTTGTGCGCCGTCGAGCGGATCGCTTTGCAGTGTCAGTTGCCTTCAGGCGACATTGTCCGTTCAGCGTGGGACTGGCCCGGACCACCGGTATTTTCAGACGGCGCGAGCCGCATCCTCATTCGGACCGATCAGCTTACCGTGGAGTTGGACTCGAACGCCGACGCGTTGAAGAAGCTGGATGCAGAGATTCGCAAGCAGGTCATCCAGTTGCTGCGGGCTGGTAGACCGACTTCGGATGCCGACATGGCACGCGCGGAGGAATTCATCAGGGGGCGGGTCGAGCGGTTTCCGGTTTACCTTGGGCGGCTGAGAAAGGACGCCGAACGGCACCTTCTTCATCAGTACAACGACCAAAGGGTGGACCGCGAGTTCGCGCAGCTTTACGATGAGTTCGTAGGCATGTTAGAGGATTCCACGCGTCGTAAAACGCTCGAGCGTCAGCTGCTGCAAATCGCCAAAAGCAAGTTTGTCGCCGCGCGCCGCGAGCAGATTCGCCAGCACGGTTATGACGAATTCTCAGTGCTGGCGGAGCTTGTCCAGAACGCCGAGGACGCTTACCTCCAACGCGAGGACTTGGCCATGGACGATCCGCCCGAGTGGAGCGTGCGGTTCTGGCTGGAACGGACCGCGCACGGTGTGTCGCTGTGTGCGCTACACTACGGCCGGCCATTCAATCACTGGCGTCACGAACAGGGTGTCAGGGACAACCCGGATTTCCGCAGGGACGTGGAGGGCCTCATTCGGTCGTCGGGAAGCTTCAAGGCGCTCACCGAAGCGGAAGCAGGAGGCACATCGTCCCGCGTCATCGGCCGGTTTGGCCTAGGATTCAAGAGCGTCTTCCTGCTGACCGATTCGCCATCGATCTATTCCGGTCTTTCCGGCGAATGCAATTTCCGCATCGACCACGGCTGCATCCCGACACACGTCACCGATCGGCCGGTCGATCTGCCCAACGGTGCCACGCGGATCGATCTTCCCTTGCCTCCAGAAGCGGCCGGGCTGCCCAAGCATGCTGGGCAACATGCGCTCTGCCTGCTTCCGTTCCTAGGTCGGATTCGGGAGATCAGCATGCGGGACGTGGACGGACGCGAGGCAAAGGCCGTTTGCCGTTCACAGATGCTGTTGGAGCGAGGCGGTGCCGTAGCGGAGCGAGTCACATTTGTCGTGCGAGAGAATGGCACCGAGCGCGAATTTGACGTCATTCGAGTGCGCCACGGCGACCACGTGGGACAGATCGCGATGTACCTAGCCTCCGACAAGCTGCCGGCTGCTTGGCGCGACGCATTCGGCCGGACTGGTCCTGACGATCAGACCTTGCCGTGTGACTTCTACGCGGTCCTGCCGCTGAAGTCAGATCTGGGCTGTGGAGTCGCTGTGTCCCACCGATTCGAAGTCCAGTCCGGCCGGACGCACCTCGCCACTTCGCCCAAGAACATGGAGTGTGCAAAGCAGATCGCGGAGCTGTTGCCCGGTTTGGTGGACGCCGTGCGATTCGACTGGGGTACAAACCGGCCGCTTGCTGAGCGGTTGTTGCGGTTTTGGAACCTGTGGCGTTGGGACCGTGGTGACGCGGAAACCGCCTATTCCCGGCGTGCCATCGCCAGTCAGTTGATGGAATTGAGTCGCACCCGGCCCATCGTTCCGACGCTGGACGAAGCAACGGCAGTTTCCCTCGGCACTCAACCTCTGTTCCACTTTACCGGGGTTCCACCGCAGGTTGTTGACACATTGATCGCCGCCAAATTCACCCTGGACGGTGCCCGAGGGACAATCATTACGGGTGCAAGCGTTCTACCACGCGGATTCGTGGAACCGTATCGCAGGCTGCGCCAATTCGTCAGCATGCCCAGTCTGAACAACTGGACCGAAGCGTCATGGGATGAGATTGGGCAAGCCTGCCGGTCAACGGATTGGCTCGCGCGGCATCCCAGCATCCTGGAGGCGATCGCGCAGACCGCGTCCAAGGATGCGATTGACCGGATCAAACCTTGGCTGGGAGACTGCCGCGTTCGGGGCACGGATGGAACGGGGCGGGGAATCCATGAGCCGGCCGCCGCCTTGATCCTCGACGACACGCTAATTCCGCGATCCCTGCGACGCTTCTTCAAGTTCGTCGATT
>CAIYOB010000210.1 GCA_903927685.1 uncultured Planctomycetaceae bacterium | reverse complement strand
TGACGGCGGTCCGACAGGAAGAAGACGTGGAAAGTCCCGTCGTGCGCAAAGGCCATGCAATCGCCGACGGACGTGTTGAAGCCGTGGGGCCGCCAATACTGTCCGACCGGCATCCGCGGACCGAGAATCTCGCCGTTCCGGCGGGCGGCCTCGTCCGTCCCGCCGCAGAGCGCCGCCACCTCCACGTCGCCGAGCGCTCGATCCCACAACCCCACATGGTCAACCTGCCCGCGGAAGCCGGACAGCAGGCGTCCGCCGTGATAGCCGGCGCCGATCAGGAACGGCCCGGCGAATTCGTGTAGACTGCCGTGCGGCCACTCTTCATCTACCAGCACGCCGTCCACGAACAGGTCGAGCTTGACGCGGTCGAACCGCACGACCATGTCGTGCCACCCGTTCCGGCCAATCAAATCCAGCGGCGCATCCAGCCGCAACAAGCCGTTGACAAAATCGCCCTTTCTGGCCGGCGTCCACTTGGCCTCCCAATCCGTATGCCAGCGGAGGAGATTGGGCGTTTCGGCTTGCTGGAAGTACTCCGGGCGAACGCGGTCCTTCAGCGGCGTGGTGCGCCAGAGGAATTCGAGGCCCATCCCCTCCTCGATCCGCTGCCGATGGGAATAACCGATCACGTCCATATTGAGCGGCGCCGGGTAGAGCATCCTGGCGGACTCATCATCCGATGCCTGCCGGGCGAACAGCGGCGCGTTCCATTGGCCCGCGGTGGCGCGGACGCGCATGCAGAATGTCATCCTGTCGCCGGTCAGACGCAGGGGCTGGGCAGCCTTGTCTCCAACGATCAAGTAGCCGCCGTCAAACTCTGCGACTTGGCCGTCACCTCCGCGTCGCAACGAGGCCTCGCGATCTGGACCCTCCAGGTGAACTCCCAGTTGAACCCGGTCGTGAATCGTCAGCCGTTGGGAACCCGCCCCGTCCGCCGACTCGTCGGCCATGTGCCAAACCGCGACGGCGTCGCCGAAGACGGGATCTCGGTTCCCTGTCGGCATCTCGGCCGCGGAGGACGCCTGTCCAAGACCGGCGGCCAGAACAAGGAGCACGACAGATCTGAACGCAGTCATCGAATTCACACCCTGCTACTTCTGCGGTGAGGGGGTTCCCGCGGCGTCCAGCCCTCGGGTCAACGTCGTTCCGCCGTCGAGCGAGCGGTAAAGGCCGTCGGTGTGCACGAACCACCAGGCTTCGCCCCGTTGCTCGTCGCCCGCGACGGAGAGCAATCCGCCCGCAGGTACATCCCCCTTGACGGACAGCCAGTCCCATTCAAAGGCCCAGGCATGGCTGCGGGAGTAGCGACCGGGAGTCGTCGGATCGAGCACTTGGGCGATGGTGCGCCCGCGCGGATGGCCGCGGCCCATCGCGGCCGCCGCCATCGCCGTCATGGGCCGCATCCATTCGAGGTTCTTGTAGGCTGGATACAGTGACATGCTGAGGCCCCAATACTCGGACATCAGGCCGTGCGTCGTGGCAAAACGCATCTCGCCCCTCATCAGCACCATCGCCATGTCGTTGATCGCATGATATAGGCCCGTGTCGGTGCGCGTGTGGGCCACTTGCAGACACTTCATGTCCTGCCGCGAGAAGATGGCCCGGCTGGCGACAGCCTGCGTGACGGTGTTCGCATCGCCGCGTCCGAGGAACGTCATCCAGCGG
>CAIYOB010000209.1 GCA_903927685.1 uncultured Planctomycetaceae bacterium | reverse complement strand
GCCCTTGATCAGAGCCAAGACGTGGGCGAAACTAAACGCTCTCGCGCCTGCCCACCGCCCACCGCCCACTGACAACTGACAACTGACCATGCCCCACTTCGTCATCCGCGACGCTACCAACGCTGATGTTCAGGCCATTCGTGCCGTGCTGTACGCGGTGCGGGCGGAATACGGCGTGTTGTCGGAGATGCTCGCCAACGACCCGGAGCTGGACGATCTGGAGGCGAACTTCTTTCGCGGCGGAGGGCATTTCGAGGTGGTCGAGGACTCCGCCGGGCGCATTGTCGGCTGCGCGGGGCTCTATCCGTTGAGTCGCCAGCGGGCGGAACTGTGCAAGATGTACCTCGAGCGTTCCGCGCGGGGGCAGGGGCTGGGCAAACGCCTGCTGGAGAACCTGTTGGCCGCTGCGCGCCGCAACGGCTTCGGCGAAGTCTGGCTGGAGACCAACTCGACGCTGACCGAAGCCATCGCGCTGTATACCCGGTACGGATTCGAGCCGGTCGAACCGGAGCACCTGTTGCCGCGGTGCGACCAGGCTTTTTGTCTGCGGCTGAACTAGAACTGCGGGATCGGATTTCCGTCTTCGCGGTGTCCCAGGTTGTTGAAGACCGTGGCATCGATGTTGAAGGCAATCAGCCTGACCGAGCCGTCTCCAAACACGCAGGTCATGCCTGCGGGGTGCGCCGAACCGAAGTGGTAACCGACGTTGGCCCCGTCAGGGGCCGTATTCTGCGGGTTGGGATCCATCACTTCCTGATCGGGGTACGGTTTGAACGCCGTGTACCGCACGATATCCGGGTCCCAGCCGTCGGCCCAGCCGCGGTCATCGTGCCAGTCACCCGACAAGTACGCCGCCACGCGGAGCATTTTTTCGCCGATCGCCATGACGTTGGAGGTGCCGTCGGTGATGTTGGCAAACGTCGAGTGGCGACCGTAGCCGGAGCGGACGAGAACTCCCCGGTAGGGCCCCTGGCTGGCGTTCGGCACCGTCGGGTCGTGTCCGTACCAGAACTGATCCCAGGAGCCGACGCTGTTTCCCGGCGTCGAGGCGGCATAGTCGTTGAGGTATCGTCCGCCCTGGGTTGTTGGCGGGCGCCGCGAAGGACAGAAGTACTGTACAATCAAGGAAGTTTCCACCTCCCCGGTCGTTTCCAAACGATAGATCGCATCCTGCTCCATGTACGGCAGGATCTGATAAGTCCAGCCGGGGCCGACTCCGCCCGCCTGCTGGACGCTGTTGGCCGGCGCCGTTGGGTCCGGGGGAATGTCGCCGAAGCGGTTGTACCAACTCCACGGGACGAGGCCGGACGTCGGGAAGTACTTGTTGATATCATGGTGGTTCTGCAAGGCGATCCCCATTTGCTTGAGCTGATTGACGCATTGCGTCCGGCGAGCCGCTTCCCGGGCGGCCTGGATCGCGGGCAGCAGCAGCGCCACCAAGATGCCGATGATGGCGATGACCACCAGTAATTCGACCAGGGTGAAGCCACGTCGATGATCCCGAAGTCGTGCGTACATAAGCTGCTCCTGGAAATAGCGGCAAGGAGGCCGATGAGGTCAGCCAGACCACCGCACTGGTCAGGGCTGGGGAACAAGCTGTTGGAAGCGGTCTGCGTCGAGCTCCTCGACGCCCGCGTTGGCAAAGGCCACGAACCGGCGTCCTCCGACACCTTCTTTCTCGTAGGCGACCACCGGCGATCCGGTCGGGCTGGGAGGCGGCAAAACGGCCCCGTACCGGACCACGTAGGGTTGCTTGTCGCGTGGCGAGACGAACAACTGGCCCACGTCGGTGATTTTCAAGGCGGCCAACTCGGTCGCCGGATGACTCGCAATGAACTTCTTGAGGGATTCCTCATTGGGCGGCGTTCGCCCCCGGTTCTGCGACACGAAGCGGCCGTAGAAGATCGCGATATTCTTCACGTTCGCTTCGACGGGCTCCAACTCGCCGGGCGCTTTGCTTTGGCAGCCTGCGGCCACCACGGAAAAGAAGCAGAGAACGCCGAAACGCCACGAGGCCGTCAGCCGGGAACGCGTCACGATAACACCTATCCGCAGGCAACGTTGGGAGCTGGATTCAAAACCCTGACACCGGATTGGAGACAAGGCAGCCGATGTCGGGATTGATGCCCACCGCTCGGCGGCCCGTCCCAAGGGCTCGATTGTAGAACAGCGTAAGGGCAATTCCAAGGGTAAAGTTGTGGAAATGTCCCGAAGTCTAGGGCGAACGCACGCGAGCCAGCACGGCGTGGGCGGCGGTCGAACTTGCGGGCGGGAGCGACGCTCCTGCGGCACTCAGTTGCGGTGAGGGGCCGCGGGCTGTGCGGGGCTGTGCGGGGACTTCGCCCAGCGACAGGCTCAACCAGCCATGTTGGATCGCCAATTGATCGATCTCGAGTCCGTCCAGGCGAGAATCCGTGCGCAGCTCGGCGCTGACCAGCTGGATCGGCTTGTCTTGCGAGAACACGCGGCTGAAAACCCCGCGCAGGGCAATCTGGTCGCGGAGGTGCAGGCGCTGGCCGAGCAGTTCGACGTACTGGTCGCGGACCAGGTCGGTGCCGGGCTGAGTCGGGTCGTGCCGGTAATGGACCCGCACGGTGAAGTTCTTCCAACTGCTGGTGCCTTGGGACAACTCGGCCAGCGCCAATTGGAAGCTCACGCGGCCCTCCTGGAAAGCGACACGCAAGGGCGACTGTCCGGCGAAGCGAATGAACACGTCGTCAGGCAAGTCCTCCGGCAACTCGCGTGGCGGCAGGGAGAACAGCTCCGCGATCTGGCGGTACAGTTCGTGCACGTTGGCCCGCCGCCCCTCCCAGCCCAGTTGCTCCAAGAAGTTGTTCACGGCGGACTCGTGGACCTGCACCTGAAACACGCTGGTCGCCGGCGGCAGCGGGCGCGGCGTGTGGGCGGCCAGCTGGTGGTGGCCCGCCAGCCGGAGCCGAGCCACCACCTCCTGCTCGGACGTGGCCATGTCCGTGGCGCGGGGATTGAGCGCCAGTTTCTGCAGCGGTCCGAAGAAGTGCTGACCGAAGATTTTCCGGACGTCGTTCAGCCGGTCGTTGACTTCGGTGTCAATCCGATCGGACGCGGTGGTCGCGACGCGCCGCCGGACCTCCCGTTCGGCCGCCTGGGAATCGGCGCGAAACCTGTCGACGGCGATGGCGCG
>CAIYOB010000208.1 GCA_903927685.1 uncultured Planctomycetaceae bacterium | reverse complement strand
TTCCCGCTCAAACCCGTCTTCTACAGTTAGGCGAGACCCGGAGTGGGGCCGAGCCCCAAAACGCCGGTGTTTTTGAGGGCCAGCACACTGGCGGCGGCAATTCCTGGTGCCACGCGTGGTCCAGATAGCTTGACAATATGCGGACATATTTGCTAATATCATGGTGGCAACAGTCAGGCCAGCGGGGATGCCGCCATGTTCTTCCGCCAGAAACGCTCCGGCAACCGGGTATATCTTCAGATCGTCGAGAACCAGTGGCTCAACGGACGCAGTCAGCAACGCGTCATCGCCACCGTGGGACGGCTGGACAAACTCCAGCAAAGCGGCCAGCTCGAAGGCTTGCTCGAGTCGGGAGCGAAGTTCGCCGAAGCAGCCCTGGTGCTCACCGCGCATCGGGAGGGCCGCACGCCTTCGGTTTCTCACCGCCGGATCGGACCGGCTCTCATCTTCGGCCGGCTGTGGGACGAACTGCAGCTTCCCCAAGTCATCGAGCGGTTGTTGGCTGGGAGACGGTTTGATCTGCCCATGGAACGGATCCTGTTCCTGACGGTGCTTCATCGGCTGTTCGACCCAGGCAGTGATCGGTCGTGCCTGCAGGTCTGGAAGAAGAAATACGAGATTCCCGGTACGAAAGAAGTCGAGTTGCACCAGGTCTATCGTGCCATGGCCTGGCTCGGCGAGCCCCTGCCCAACGAGCAGCAGGTCGGAGCAACCCCCTTTAGCCAGCGCTGCACGAAAGACGTCTTCGAGGAAACGTTGTTCGCTCGCCGTCGAGATTTGTTCAGCCATCTGGACTTGGTGTTCTTCGACACGACATCGATCTACTTCGAGGGCGAAGGCGGCGATGAACTCGGCGAATTCGGACACAGCAAAGACCACCGTCCCGACCGGAAGCAGATGATCGTGGGGGTGGTGTTGGATGGCGAAGGCCGACCGTTGTGCTGCGAACTGTGGCCCGGCAATGTGACGGACGTAAAGACCTTGATTCCGGTGGTGGACCGACTGAGACTACGGTTCCAGATCCGCTCGATCTGTATCGTGGCGGACCGGGGCATGATCAGCAAGGAGACGCTCCAGCAGTTACAGGCGGACGAGCGGAAGGTGCACTTCATCCTGGGAGCCCGCCTACGCAACGTGAAGGAGATCTACCAGGACGTACTCTCGCGTGCCGGGCGTTATCGCGAAGTGCGTGGTCCCCGAGAGAAGAGCACGGACCCGTCGCCACTGAAGGTCAAGGAGGTGTGCGTGGACGAACGCCGATACGTGGTCTGCCTCAACGTGGAACAGGCGCGGAAAGACCGTGCGGATCGGGAAGCGATCGTGGCGTCGTTGCGGGAGCAACTGCAACGCGGCGAGAAGTCGCTGGTGGGCAACAAGGGCTACCGGAAGTACCTCGCCGCGGAGGGGCCGAAGTTTACGATCGACGAAGCGAATGTGAAGGCCGAAAAGCGGTTCGACGGCAAGTGGGTGTTGCAGACGGACCGGGAAGATCTGACGGCGGAGGATGTGGCGTTACAGTACAAGCAACTTTGGACCGTGGAGGAGATGTTTCGGACGGTGAAGACGCTGCTGGAGACGCGGCCCGTCTTCCACAAGTGCGATGAGACGATCCGAGGGCATGTGTTCTGCAGCTTCCTGGCGTTGCTGTTACGGAAGGAACTGCAGGACCGATTGGAGGCCCAGGGGGACAAACTCGAATGGGCGGCGCTGCTCAGTGACCTGGAAGCTCTGCAGTACACCGAGGTCAAGAGCGAAGGGAAGCGGTTCCTGCTGCGCAGCGACCTGGAGGGGACATGCGCTGCTGTGTTTCGGGCTGTGGGCGTGGCCATCCCGCCCAGCGTGCAGCGAATCGAGCAGAAGAATCCTCCTGCGCCGCCCACGTAGAGAGTGAGCATAGCCAGCCCGCCCCGCATCGAGCAGGCTGACAGCAATCCCCCCTCATGGAAGTCTGCGCATGGTGCCACGCCGGAATTGCGTCTCCGTAACCCCTTGCCTGGGCGAGACTTCCGAAACCTTACTGTAGAAGACGGGCCAGGCACCCAACCCGCAAGTCAGCCCTGCGGTTCCCCAGCCGGGCGGAATCGCAAGATCGCCAGGGACGCCAGGAATGCCGGGCCGCCCACGGCCAACAAGGTGACCGAGAAGGGATCGAGGGTCAGTTCCAGGGTGCTGGTGTCCTGGTATGCCGACCCGGCCACGGCGACGGCGTTGTTCACGGCGTGGCACAAGACGGCCGGCCAAACGGACCCGGCCCGCCAGGCGACGGCGCCCAGCCACAGGCCCAGGGGGAGCACGCCCAGCACGTGCAGCGGATCCATGTGCGCCGCAGAGAAGACCAGCGCGCTGACGCCTACGGCCAGTGCCGGCGGCCACCGGAGCAGCAGGCGGCTCTGCAGGTAGCCGCGAAACAGCAGCTCCTCGACCACCCCCGGCAGGATGGCCACGATCGCAATCAGGCCCACCGGGAAATCCCGGACGTGCGTCCGCATCATCGACTCGACCAGCTTCAGCTGATCGCTCAAGTCGTCGGTCAGCAGCGATAGCATGTGCGACGACAACACGCCAATGATCGGCGTGCCCAGCATCAGCACCAGCCAGGTCCACCGTGGCAGTCCGCCCCACCGCAAGCTCAGACGCGTCGCGAGTCCTTGGGGGGAAAGCGACGCCGCCCCCACGGCGATCAACAAGAATACCAGCTGGCCGGGCACGACCAGCACGACCAAGCCCAAGCGTGTTTGGGCAAAACCTTCCAGCCAGCCCTCCAGAGCACTGCCGTCGAAAACCGGCGTCTCCGTGAACTCGGTTTCCTCCGTCGGCGCAGATGCAGCGGAACCGCCGTCGCGGAACATCGCCGGACCGTGGACGGCAAGCATGGCCGCCACCAGAATCGCGCCGCTGACCACGGCCGCCAGCGGAATGGCCAGGATTCCCACCACCAGCGCCGTCCAGACTCGGGGCGTCTCCGCCGCCGCGGGAACCAGCTCCGCCGTGATGCAGTCCTCGGCGTCGGCTGGCGGCGAGACAGCGGCCGGAGGGATCAGAGGGGACAGCGCCGCGTCCTTGTCCGGCGGCGATAGCGGGTTCGCGGGCGGCAGGGGTTCGTCAAGGGACATGGGGTCGGTTCTCGCCAGGGTTGTCCGTAGAATGATCTCGCAGCGCGAAGAACGCGGCAAGCGCCAGGGCGGCCGTTTCGACGCGGAGCACGCGCGGGCCCAGGCTCACGCGCTGCCAGGACGCCGCGGCCGCGACTTCGTTCTCGGTGAATCCACCCTCGGGCCCGACCGCCAGCCACACGCCGCTGACCGCAGCGGTCGCGGGCAGGCGGGCCAAAGGGATTGCATCGGGACTGAAATCGGCAACCAGGCGGCAGGCCTCGGGCGGCGCCTGGCGGCAGTACTGGTCGACCGACAGCGGGGTGGCGATTTCCAGCAGCCGGTTCCGGCCGCACTGCTTCGAGGCTTCGATCACGTACCGCCCCAGGCGAGCCAGCGCCCCCGGACTGGGCTCGGCGACGCCGCGGTCGGTGAGCAGCGGCACCACGCGGGTCACCCCCAACTCAACCGCTTTTTCGACCAGCCACCGCTGCCGGTCCCCTTTGGGCAGGGCGACGCCCAGCGTGAGTGAGGTCGCCAATTCCCGGCAGACCTCGCGGCGAGCTAGCACTGCCAGCTCGACAAGCGTTCGTCCCATCCGCGTGATCCGCGCGGTGAATTCGGCGCCGAGGCCGTCGAACAGTAACACCGTGTCGCCGGGCTTGGCGCGCAACACCTTGGTCAGGTGTTCCGCTTCCGGCCCCGCCAACTGCGCGGTGCCCTCGACGAGGGGGTGGTCAACGAAGAATCTGCGGTCCATGGGTCCAACCTGCCGGTTTTCCTGGAAGTCCGGCTACGATTCTACCGATGACCACAGCGATACGGAACCGCCCCGCGCCGCGAACCGAAGGGTGCCCTGCCATGCTTGCTGATCGTAACCGCCGTCCTCCGACCCCGTTCTGCAATGCCGGCGACGCTTCCTGCTTCTATCCCAGTGCGAGCCATCAAGAGGCGTTGGCGCGCCTGCACTTCCTGGTTCGCCAAGGCCGTTCGCTGGGAATCCTGACGGGCAGCGAAGGCAGCGGCAAGTCGCTGGTGCTAGCAAGGTTCCTTGGCGAGTTACACCAAGCGGGCCTGCCCGTGTGCTTGCTCAACTTGACGGGCTTGGACCCACGCGACTTCCTGTGGGAATTGGCCGCCCGACTGCGCGCCCGGCCCGGCGCCGACGACAGCGAGTTCACGCTGTGGCGACAGGTGAGCGATCGGATTCGCGCCCACCACCTGCTGCGGGCGAGGCCCACGATCCTGCTGGATGACGCCGACGAAGCCGCACAGGAAGTGTTGACCGTCGTCCTGCGGTTGCTCAAATCGCAGCCGGGCCTGGCCACGTTGGTTCTGGCGGTGGACGGCGAACGGCTGCCGCGTCTGGGCAGCAGCCTACTGCACCTGTCGCCGCTACGGATGCACCTGGAACCCTGGGACCTCAGTGACCTGAGGCAGTATTTGCAGGCCAGTTTGGCCCGGGCCGGCGGCGACCCGCGGAGGTTCGACGAGGCCGCGGTCGCGCGTCTGCACGCCTTGTCCGACGGCTTGCCGCGGTGGGCCGTGCATTTGGCCGAGCTGGCTTGGCTGGCGGCGGAAGGGGAAGGCCAGGACCGGATCACCGCCGACACGGTGGAATCCGCGTACCAGGCGTTGAGCGCCACGTATCTCGCCGGTCCCCTCGGATACGCCGCGTGAGCCGGGACGCCCGGACTGCGTTGATCTCCCCTTGGCAAGCCCTCGCCCGGCCAGAAGTCCTTGCCAGACCGTCGCCGGGCCCAGATCGTTCTCGACCGTCCAGTGGAACCGCCGTTTGTGGCTGGGTTATCTGGCCACCCTTGACGTAGCATTCCTGCGCATGCCGCAGGTACGCGGCCAAGA
>CAIYOB010000207.1 GCA_903927685.1 uncultured Planctomycetaceae bacterium | reverse complement strand
GCGAGGTTGGCGGCCGTCCACCAAGCGGGCGTCGTCAAGTAGATCCGCGGCAGAATCAGGCCCTGCGGATTCGCCTCCAGCACGCGGTGGGCGAGCGTGTCGAGTTGGCGGAAATCGAACTCGTTCGGCCCCAGCCACACCGGCGCGGCAAAACCGGGCCCGAGGTTCGTGGCAAAGCAGAACACATCCGTCCCCGCCTGGGCGAACTGGCGAAAGAACTTCGTCTCGGGCACGTAGGTTTCAAACACCGGCTTGGTGTACGGCTCGCCGTCGACAAAGAAGGCGGGCTTGCCGCGATGCATGCGGACGGCGGTCAGCGGGCCCGGCACGGGCAGCGGGGACGAGGCCCCAGCCGGAAAGCTGCTCCCGGCCCGCGGGCACGCCAGTGTCGAGGTCGCGCCCAGGCAGCAGCAGATGAACTCGCGTCTTGGAAGCTGCATGGTTGCTACGAAGAACGTAGGATCTGTTTCACCCATTCCGTTCGCTGCGGGTCCAGCGGCGGGACAATCCGCGCCGGCTCGTAGACCACCCGCCGGCGATAAGGTCCGGTGTCGTAGCAGCGCGTGAACACGGCCTGGAGGTCCAGGGGTACTTCGCCATCGCCGGGCAACAGCGGGATGGCGATTTCCGGCAGCGGATCTTCCAGCCGCCAGGGGTAGATGAAGAACTGGCCCGGGCGGTCGAAGCGGTGCAGCGAAACGTGGTAGTCGAACGCCCCGGCCTTCAGCCGCAATCGATCCAGCGACATCGGCGTCGTGTGCTCGCCACCGCGCAACAAATCGATTTCCACCAGGTGGATTTCGCTCGCCAGAATCTCGCGTTGCTTTGCCAAGTACAGCGTCTGGCCTTTCTCGCCGCGCGTTTTGTTGCTGAGACTGAGGACTTCGATCGTGGTGACCACTCGCTCGCTGCCAGCGGGCGAACGCGTACTGATCTCGACATACGTCTCGCTGCGCTCGTCGTCCGTGACCTGGAACACGAGCGGCCGCGTTCGCGTCCGGAGCAGTGTCGCCACCGCCACGCCGCCTTCAGGCGAACCTTCTCCGCCGTTCCCGCCGTGAACCACGTCTGTATCGGGTTCGATGTAGCGAGCCGACGTCTCGACCCACAGCCGTTCCTTCACGTCGGCAAAGTAGGGTTCCGGCAGGACCAGCTGCAACGCTTCCCGAATGTACACGTGCAGCGAACCGTGCAAGCCGGGGAAGAACAGCGAGTGTTCGAGAAACGGGTCCATTCCGGGAAAAGGTGAAGGCATCGGATTACCGCCCAGGGTCAGAACGAGACGGATCGTCACTTGTCGCACGCCGCGGCGTCAATCGCCGCTGTCAGTTTACCATGACGATCACGATGGAAACACGGGCCGCGTGATGTAGAATAACTCGCAACTTCGAAGCCAGGAGTCCTGCCATGTCGCCCACACGTTTTTCTTGCTTGGGAGTCTGCCTCGCGGTCGTCGGCACACCACTGATCGCCGCCGACCAGCCGCTGCCGGAGTGGACCGCGAAGATCCGGCCAGACCATCCGCGGCTGTTCTTCAACGCTCAGACCTGGCCGGCCGTGAAACAGCGGGCGTTGGGCGCCGAACACGACTGGTATCGCCGCGTCAAGGTCCGCGTCGATGGCTTGCTGGCGAAGCCCACCGCCGGCAGCCAGGCGGAACCGCAGGACCTGGGGCCGGAAGCCGCTGCCGCGGCCTTCGTCTACCGGATGACCGAGGACCCGCGTTATCTCGACTTGGCGAAACGCTGCCTCCAAACCAGTGCGGCGTTCTACGAGCAATGTTACGACCAGCGAAAAACGGTCAACTGGTATTCCACGTCGCGGGTCCATGCCGTGTTGGCCTGGGACTGGCTGTACGCCTCGCTCAGCGAAACCGAACGCCGCGAGTTTCTGTCGCGAATGGTCGTCACGATCAATCGCGTGTTGAAGGCCAAGCCGCCGATCTACCGGGAGAATCTGTCGGCTTACGACACGGGGTTCTACGGAGTGCGCAACTGTCTGTGGTTCATCGGCTGCACGGCCTTCGGCACGGGGATCGAAACGGCGACGGTCAACGCGTGGCTGGTCTGGGGCCATGACGAGAACCGGAAAATGCTGGCCCATCGCCAGCGGGCTTGCGGCGACGACGGCGGCGGGGCCTCGTCGACGTTGGGCTACGTGTTCGGCGCTTCCCCCTGGTCCGAGCAGAACTTCTTCTATACCTGGCTGTCGGCCACCGACGAGAACATCGCGCCCGAGTGGCCGCACGGTGCGTGGCTGGCCAATTACGTGATCTGGAACTGGATTGCCGCCGATCCTCTGCCGCTGCAGTTCGGCTACGGGGACACGCCGCATACCGACAACCGGCTGCCTATCGGCCAGTTGGACACACACATGGCGAACATTCGGCATCTGTACGGACGCGCCGCTCCCGAGGCGGCGGCGCTGGCCCGCCACGTGCAGAGCCTGCTGCCGGAACCCGGTTACTCGAGCACCTGGTTCATCTATCCGTTCCTGCTGTCCGAATTGGATCGATCTCCCGAACCGCTGCCGCCCAGCGATCTGCCTCGCGCACGGCATTTCGAGACGATGGGCCAGGTGTTCTTGCGCTCGGGCACCGGGTCGGACGACACGTATTGCCTGTTCACCTGCGGCGGCATCCTCCGCCAGCACCGCCACTACGACGCCTTGAACTTCGTCATCTACCAGCGCGGTTTCCTGGCCCTCGATTC
>CAIYOB010000206.1 GCA_903927685.1 uncultured Planctomycetaceae bacterium | reverse complement strand
AGGTTGCCAAGGCCAAGGTGGGCGTTCTTGTGGCGTCGCTCATTTCCGCGGTCGTCGGGCGCGTTGTGCTGCGTGCAGTGGGGACGAAAGGAACGAGGAATCCGGTCCTTGCCGCGGACGACAGCGCCGCGCATCACCAGAGGGAAGCTCGCCGTTGATTCCGGATCGCAGCCGGGCGTTGTATCATGCGGGCGGAGCACGGCGGTTATGCGGCGACGGGGGCTGTCGTCTTCCCCATGAGCCGTGTCTCATGCTGAATCAGCGGCCTCTTCCCACAGCGTGTGAACCGTGACACTCGGACTATCGACCACTGGAGACTATACGGCCGAACGCGATCTCTGATATGTCGTAGAATCTCCACTGCCGTGAAAGCGGCGGCATCGCGAGTATGGGACTTTCGATGGATCGCAAGCCTCGGATGGATAAGCTGTTAGAGACCATTCCGGCGGACTTGCATGTGTCCGGTACGCATCTTGCAGTCGACGTCCCGTCTCCTGTCGCGGGATGGTCGGATGTGGCTGGATTCCCGTTCCCGCGTCTGAGCCAGGGGTAGCGTGGCCCAGGCAGAGCCTGGGCGCGCGAAGACTCGGCATCGGCGCGGCACATCGGACGAGTGAAGAATCGAGTTCGACGAG
This sequence comes from uncultured Planctomycetaceae bacterium, assembly GCA_903927685.1. The sequence continues at coordinate 3,342 of CAIYOB010000206.1, read as the reverse complement.
GTGAGGCGATGAGACGGTCCTTCGTGCTGTTGGCGGTCTTGGCGACCATGGGTGTATTGGCAGGCGGCGACGTGCTGGCCCGGGGCGGTCGCGGCGGCGGGGGCATTTCCCGCGGCGGCGGGGCGAGTTTCTCGCGTCCCTCCGTCAGCCGTTCGCCTGCGGTGAGTCGGCCTGCCCCTCGGCCCTCGGCACCCAGTGTATCTCGCCCAAGCGGGGCCCGCCCCAGCGTTTCTCGCCCCAGCGTGACACCTCCCAGTGTTTCGCGTCCTAGCGCCGGGACGCGGCCCAGCACCGGAACCCGCCCTAGCGTCGGAACACGGCCCAGCACGGGAACACGGCCCGGAGCCGGCGTCGCCACACGGCCGACCGCCGGGCAGCTGCAAAACTTCCTGGACATCAAGCCGTCCGGCGGGGCGGGACGCCCCGGCACACGGCCTTCGACGCGCCCAGGCAACTTGGCGGTCGCGGTCGCGGGTGGTGTCGCCGGCGGTGCTGCGGCCGAATTCCTCCGCGGTTCGACCGCTCGTCCTTCCACGCTGCCCGCGACGGGCCAACGGCCCGGTACAGGCATTGGCGATCGGCCTGCCACGCTGCCGGGCACGGGCCAACGGCCCGGCACTGGTGTAGGAGATCGGCCCGGCGTTGGCGACCGGCCTGGAATCAAAGACGGCCCCGGGATCAAGGATGGTCCGGGTATCAAGGACCGTCCGGGAGTCAAAGATCGTCCCGGTGTGGGTGAGGGACCGTGGGCGGGGAACCGCCCCGACAGGATCGAAAACCGCCAGGCGCGGTTCGACAATCGCCTGGACCGGCGGGACGAGATTTGGGACCAGATCGACGATCATCCCATCCGCGACTTCTGGTCCGATCATCCCGTATGGGGCGCGTGGGCGATCACTCGTCCATTCCGCTGGGCCACGTGGGCCGGGCTGACCGGCTGGGTCGGCTACGGCTGGAGCGAACCCGTGTACTACTCGTACGGCGAAAACGTTTACTACGAGGACAATTCCGTGTATTACGGAGACCAAGTGGTGGCCACGGCGGAGGAATACGCTCAACAGGCCGAAGCGATCGCCGCCGGCGTTCCGCAAGTCGCTCCTGATCAAGCCGAATGGATGCCGCTGGGCGTGTTCGCCCTGACCCCGGACGGCCAGCCGTCGGGTCCCGATCCAACGCTGTTCCTGCAACTGGCGATCAGCAAAGAGGGGACCATCAGCGGCACGCTGCACAACTCGGCCACCAACAGCACGCAGACCATCGAGGGCATGGCGGACAAGGCGTCCCAGCGGGCCGCCTGGACCGTGGCCGGCCAGCCGCGGCCGATCATGGAAACCGGCATCGTCAACCTGACCGAGGACGCGGCCCCCGCGCTGGTGCATTTCGCCGACGGCCAAACCCAACAGTGGCTGATGGTCCGGCTGAAAGAGCCCGGAGCGAAGCAGTGACGGATGTCATTCGTCATTCGTCATTCGTCAGTTGTCAGTGGTCAGTGGTCTGTGGTTAGTCGCCTGCTGTTTCAGAGTCTACAGGGAATTCACGATGGCCAAAGCCGTATCACCCCGCCGCAAGTCATCCGCCACGGATGCTTGGGACAAACAGTGGCAAGAGCACTGGAGCAAGGTCGGCACGCCCGGCTACGAGTTGCCGGTGGGTGGACTCGGCGGCGAGGATCGCGAGTTCCTGACGGCCGCCCGCACGCCGGCCAAGGAGGAGGAACGCCTGAAACGCATTCATGCCGAGTTCGCGCGCGCGTTTCGGGCGCTCTACCCGGTGGGCCCGGCCGTGACGGTCTTCGGATCGGCACGTTTTCCCGAGGACCATCGCTACTATCAGTTGGCGCGTGCGATCGGCGGCGAACTGGCCCGAGCCGGCTTCGCAACGCTGACCGGAGGCGGGCCGGGCATCATGGAAGCGGCCAATCGCGGCGCGCATGAAGCCGGCGGCGCGAGCTATGGGCTGAACATCCTCTTGCCGCACGAGCAGTCGGCCAATCCCTACGTGGATGCCAGCATCGAGTTCCGCTACTTCTTCACACGCAAGGTCTGCCTGGTGAAGTATTCTTGTGCCTTCATTGTGATGCCCGGCGGCCTGGGCACGCTGGATGAACTGTTCGAAGCCGCCACGCTCGTCCAGTGCCAGAAGATCGGGCCGTTCCCGCTGGTGCTCATGGGCGAACAGTTCTGGGACGGCATGCGGAAGTGGGGCCAGTTCATGATGCAGCAAGGCGTCTTTGCCCAGGACGAAATCGGCTTTGGCCGCGTCACCGATTCACCGGCCGAAGCGGTGGACTTGATCGTCCGCAGCCTCGCGCCGGAGGTGAAAGCAAGACTGAAGCCTTCCGAATCCCCGACATGAGGCAACTGTGGGTTACTGGTGGCAGCAGCTTCGAAAGAACCCGACCCGTCTGCTCGTGACGGGGTTCGCCGTGGCTATCCTGGTGGGCGGAGGACTATTGACTCTGCCCGTTTCCGCTGCCGGCACGCGGATCGGCTTTCTGGACGCCTTGTTCACGGCGACCAGCGCCGTGTGCGTGACCGGCTTGACGGTCCGCGACACGGGGAGCGAATACTCGACGTTCGGGCACGTGGTGATTCTGCTGCTGATCCAGTTGGGCGGACTGGGAATCACGACGTTGTCCACGACCCTGTTCCTGTTCTTCGGCCAACGGGCCTCCTTGTCGACGCACGATGTCGTTCAGAGCAGTTTCCGCGCTCGGCCGGAGGGCAAGCTCAAGCCGTTGCTGATCCAGGTGTTCGTCTGGACCGTCGCGATCGAGGCGGCCGGCGCGGCCATCCTGTTGCCGAGCGAGTTGAGTCGCCGGCCGCCGTTGCAGGCGGCCTGGAACGCGACGTTCCATGCGGTCAGCGCCTTCTGCAATGCCGGCTTCTCCCTGCGATCGGATAGCCTCATGGGCGATCGCGCCAATCCGGCGGTAATCCTGCCGATCGCGGGCTTGATCATTCTCGGCGGTCTGGGGTTCGGGGTCCTGACGGAACTGGGCGAGAACCTGCGGACCCGAGTCTGCGGCCAGCGGCCAAAGCGGTTCTCGCTGCATGCCAGAACCGCCCTGGCGACGACCGGCATCCTGCTGCTCGTCGGCATGTTGGGGTTCTTGCTTCTGGAACGGCGCAATCTGCTCGACGAGACGAACCTGACGAACCGGTTCCTGACGAGTTTCTTTGCGTCAGTCACGGCCCGGACCGCCGGGTTCAACTCGATCCTCGGCTATCACTTCGCCTGCGAACTGCACCAGTTGGGCCACGAAGTGCTGGCGGTGGATGCCGATCAAGACACGGTCCAGCAGATCCTGCCTCACGTCACCAAGGCGGCCGTGGCCGACGT
>CAIYOB010000205.1 GCA_903927685.1 uncultured Planctomycetaceae bacterium | reverse complement strand
CGGTGACGAACATGCCCTGCGAACCGGTGATCGTCGTCAGGTTTGGCAGGTTGAGTTGGGTCCCATCACCGCTGTTCCAATTCACGCTGGCGGTAGGGTTCGTATCGTTGAACGCGGCCAAGCCGGCAAGTGTCAACTGGGCGCTGTTATAGAGCCAAATGCTGCTGCCGTCGAAATTCGTGAGTAACGGGTAGCTGACCGTCGCGTAGGTGATATTGAAGACGCCGCGCGTAAACGTTGCCAGGAGCGGTGTTTCGATGCTGGCGTTGTTGATGACCAGTTGATCGGACGGACCGGTCAGGCTGGTGAGCGCGTGCAGCTGGATGACACTCCTGCTGTCACGCGCCAGGAATTGCACGCCGCCGCTGGAGACATTTTCGAGCGCCGGCAGATCGATCGCACTGCCGTTAACGGCAGCGAACTGCAGGCCGGTAGTGACATGGAGCGACGACAAGCGGGGCAGGTCCAACTGGCTGGCCGAACCATCCGTTTGCAGCCCTCCGTTGGCGGTCGTCTTGCGATAGCTGGTCACCAAGGGGAGCGACAAGTGCTGGCCGTTGACCCACACCGAGGTGTTGTCGATGTTCGCCAGGAGCGGGAAGTCCACGGTTTCGCCTGGGCCATGAAAACTCCCGCCGTAGGCATCGATCATCCCGTTCTGGAAAGTCGTCAGTTGCGGGACGGAAATACTCCCGCCGCCGGAAACCTGCAACTGGTCGCCGCTGCCGGTCAGACTCGCGAGGATGGGCAGATTGAGAAGGCTGCTGGCGGAAGACGAATAGAAACGCACGGCGGTTCCCGAAACGGTAGTCAACGCCGGCAAATCGACCGCCCCGCCGGAAGCGGCACTTACCGACGGGCTGCCGCCGATCTCAGACAGATTCGGCAGACTCAATATGCATCCCGAACCGGAAGACAGCAGCGCGTGGGACGCCGTGGCTGTGTAGCTTGTGACCAACGGCAGCGACAACTGCCCGACATTCAGTTGGACGTTGGAGTAGTCGATATTTGCCAGGGCCGAGAAATCGAAAGTCCCGCCATAGTCAGAGATGGTCCCGTTGTTCAGCGCCGGCAGCTGTGGGACAGCAAGGCCCGCGCCGTAGTAGATACTCAGCCGATTGCCGCTGCCGGTTAGCGTCTTCAGTTCAGGTGCATTGATGACGCTACTGGTGTTGGACGCTGCGAACACGACATTCCCGCCCGTGCTGGACTGGAGGGCCGGGAGTTCAAGATCGCCGCCGGCCGAGGCAGTGAAGTTCACGGCGGCACTAAGCGACGCCAGGTATGGCAGGGAGAGCGTGCTACCGGCGCCGTCCACGGTGAGGCCCAAGGTTCCGCCGCCCGCCGCGGCCGGATAGCTGGTGATGCCGGGAAACGAAACGTGCGCCCCGCTGCCGATGCGGATTGTCGCGCCATCGAGATTGTTCAGCGTGGAAAGATCGACGGCCGAGCCTTCAATGTCAAGGGAAGCACGGCTGATGTTTTGCAGCGACGGGACCAGCAGAGTCCCCCCACCCGTCGCGCGGATCTGTCCGTAGGATGCGGGGACGGCAAAGGATGCTAACGACGGCAAGTTGATCCTGCTGCCGGAGCCCGACGAGGACAACGTAACGTATCCGGCATTGACGCCCACGTTGACACTGGCCAGTGCATCGAGACTGAGGTAGCCGCCGTTTTCGGCCGAAAAAGTGGTATATCCTGAATAATGGCCAGCGGCGGTGAGCGTCGTCAGATTGGGCAGACTGATCGTGCTGCCCGAACCGTCGGCTTTCATCGAGACGGAACTGGGCGCATCGTAGCCGGCCAGATTGGGGAAATTGATCGTAGCGCCGGACGAGGCGGTGATTTGCGGCGTGGTGAGTGTGGCCGCGCCGTTAACCGTCAGTGTGACCCCGTTTCCAACCGCGCTCAACCTGCCGGCATTCATCGTCAAGGTGCCGTCGATCGTGGAATTGGCGGCGGTGGCGGCGGAAATGTACAAGCTGGCGGAATCGACAATCGAGAGCGCCGCGTTGGCCGCAACCAGAATGCTCTGAACATCCAGCGAGCCGGGAGGTCCCCCGGAAAGCGCCTTCTTGTTGATCAACAGCGTCGCGCCTGTCTCGACCGAGACGCTTCTCGCGGTCGCATCGCTGTCGATCGTTACGGTTGGGGCAATTGTCGCGGGGATTACCACGTCGTCGCCGCTGCCGGGAACCGTGAGGCTGCTCCAGTTCCAGCTCCAGTTCCAATTGCCGCTAGACCCGCCGGTCCAAGTGATCGACGTCAGCAACCGCCGATCTTCGAGTTGCTCGAACCAACCCTGGCGTCGGACACGCAGTCTCCGCCCGCGGGCGGAAGTCCTGAGCGAATGCGCCGAGGTTTTGCGAAGGCGCGCGAATAGTCGTTTGGCAAACATCAGCGTCTCTCCTAACAAAATCGAGGACGGTTAGTCGTTCGAGTCTGTCGCCCGCGGATGGCTCAAACGGAACCTTGCCCTGCCACCGTCAGCTACCGAAACCCCTTTTTCGCGGACTGCGTCCAGAGGCGTTTCAACAACGTCGCAACTTCTGTGCCGCCAATAGATAAGTCGCGATTTGTGGCTTAATTTCGTCGCGACCAGCGCTGCTTGGACAAGGGGGGGACACGCGACAGCGCGGATCCGCAGTTTTTTTTTCGCACTCGTCGAGCCCAATGTTCACGAGATTGGATTCAAGAAGTTGGGCCGGAACCATTAGAGCTGCCCGGTCCGGCGAGTGTGTCAAATCCGCGCGCTCTGCGGACAGATGCCCGCACGGTGCCGTTGACGTGCAACATGTCCCGCGATCTTTTCTCTATCCATCCGGAACACGTCGCCCCGGCATCCGGTTCAACGATGGCTGAGTTCCTGCAATATCGCGTCGCCAGCGGCGGCTTCCGGCGTACGGCGGAGGCCGGGACCGAGCGGGTCGGTCATCACGTCGTCGGTGCCGGGAGCGAGGTCGTCCAGACCAACCTCGTGGCCAAGTTCATGACTAATGACGCTCAGCAAGTCAATCCGAGCGACCGCCCGCGGGTCTAACGCGAGACGCTCCGAGCCCCCCGCCGTGAACTCCTCATCACGCCCCGGAGTCGGAGCCACGAACCAGCCGTAGCCGGCGGCCGTGCGGCCCAGCACCACGCCCTGCGCCGAAACAAAGCCTAAGCATCCGCGCAGGAATAAGTTGTACAACTAACCGTAGGACGGATTGGTAATCCGTCCCTGTTTTTCCGGACGGATTGCCAATCCGTCCTACACAAAATTGCGCAAGTTATTTCTGCGCGGACGCTAACTCTCGCGTCGGCTGGTAACCCGCGGGTCGGTTGTTAACCGAGAGCGCGAGAGTTTCCGCGACGATTTTCGGGGGGCCGCGGCAATCCCAGGGCTTTGGCTCGGGGGTGCGGTCTGGTTTCCCGAACCGAGAGCGCCGGGCTGGCAGGCGTGTTCGACGCAAATTCCTTTGCGGCATCGGGATATGCGAAAAAACCGAGGGCGTCAGCTCTCGGCTTGGGGCGTAAACCCGCGGGTCGCGGGATTTCGCGGTCCAGCCGTGCCGGCGGAGTTGGCTGATTACGACGCGATCATCTTCGGCACGCCCACGCGTTTTGGGAACATGGCAGCTCAGATGCGGAACTTCCTGGACCAGACGGGCGGGTTGTGGGTCAAGGGCGCTTTGGTTGCCCGGACACGTTTCGGCTCCCAAGGTCGATGTAGTCTGAACCGGCAGTCGGGTGGTCAGAGACGCCGGTGGGAGTTGAACCCACTCAAAACCGGTTTGCAGCCGGTTGCCGTGGCCGTCTGGCTCCAGCGTCGGGTTGTCAGTGTCCTCGCCAAGAGTCGGACTTGGTCTTCGACCTTCGCAGAGTCGCGTGCGATCCGGCACACTCCGAGGACAAGCTCGCGGAGAGCCGCGCACAGGACAGGGCCCGCGGGCTGCTGTCTCAGGCGTCGGCTCCCCGCTCGTTACCTTCCGCTTCACCGCCCTGGCGGCGTCCTGCCTCCGCACACCGGATGGCGTCCTGGGGCAGTTCGTTGCCGTAGATCACCGACAGGACCGCAGGCAGGTACATGTCCAGCATCGACATGGTCGTGCCCATCAGCCGGTCGATGACCGTCTCGTCCAAGCAGTCCTCCGTCAGGATCTGGGCTGCCTGGAACCGTAGTTCGCCTGAGTCGACGTCCATCTCGAACTTGCCGACCTTCAGGCCGTAGTTGGCCCGAGCGATCGTCTCGGCGACCGCCGCCCGAGCGCCTTCGGGAACCCGCACGGGCGAGTAGCCGAAGACCTGGAACAGGTCGGACTCGGCATCGACCGCGGCGATGATCCGATAGGTGCCGACTTCGCACCGGAAGTCGGCGCAGATGGATCGGCTTTCGCCGTTGGTCAGGTACCTGACCTCGCGCTCGTCCAGGTGCTGGATCAGTTTCTCGTAGGCCGCGTTCATGGCGGGCCTCCCTTCGCTCGGTGTCATTGACGTCAACGAACGCACGGTCGCGTCGTCCGTCATGGCGGGCGTCAGCACACCCAGTTGCTCTGACGGTCGGGCGACGTTCGGTCTGCCCCACACCAGGCCCCGCAGGGCTGTCAGAAGTGTTCGCAACATGACACCAATCTCCGTCCTCCGGTTCAGGCACCCCGCCGAGGAATCGAACCCCGTCTTGCAGAATCGAAGTCTGCCGTGCTGTCCGGCACACTCGCAGGGCAGCGGGGCCAGCCGCAAGGCGGGCCCTTCTTGGTTATTGCGGCGGTGGAGCGAGGGCCGCTTACCGCGACGTGCCCTCCTCCTCGCCGATTTTCAACGTGCCCGGCGCCAAGCCGAGGTACACACGGGCGTTGGCGTTGTGCGCCAATTCTCGCAGTGCCTCCAGTTCGGCTATCCGGAGCAGGCCGGGATGCTGCTCCAAGGCTTCGGCGGCCTTCTGCCGCTCGACCAAGGCCCGCGTCTCGTTCTCAGCCTTCATCGGGACGATTTGCCTTCAGAGCCGACGACTGGACTTGCACCAGTATCATCCGGTTTACAGGACCGGCGCCTTGCTGTTCGAGCCACGTCGGCACGGGTCCACGACGCGCGCGGCATCGCGGGCGACCAGCACCAGCGCCCGGGCCCCGGAGGCCACGTTCACCGGCTGCCAGCTCCGGTTCAGGATCAGCGTCGGCCGCTGCAATAGCGAGGTAGTCATGGTTGCCTCGACTTCTTCCCAAAGGGTTGACCGGCCGGACTTGAACCGGCACGAACCTGGTTCACAGCCAGGCGCTCTACCAATTAAGCTACGGCCAACACAAACGAACGTTCGCATCAGCGGAAGGGGCGGGAGTCGAACCCGCAAGGCTCTCGCTCAACCGGCTTCCGACCGGGCCCCGTCGCCTATCGGGTGGCCCTTCCGATCATGTCTTCCCAGCAGCCCGACCAGGATTTGAACCCGGAACCCCTCGGTAGAAGCGAGGCATGATGTCCGTTTCACCATCGGGCCGTGATTCCGCACCGGGCCATCAGGTCCGGAACTCTGCCGAACCTGGGCCGCCACTGCTCCTTTTCGAGCAGCAGGTATTCGACTTCCTCCAACTCCGTCCGCCCCGACAACCAAATGGCTGTCAGGCGATGGTGGCCATCGTCTACCTGAATCGAGCCGTCCCGTGAACGGCTCAGTGTGATCCGTGGCAGACAACCACCGGCCTCAAGCGTGTTCACCATGGCAGGAATCTGCGTGAGGCGGCGCAGCATCCTCTGCGACACGAAGATTTCTGCGATCTGCATGAGCCAGTACCTCCGGCGCGAAGGCCGAAGGACCGTCTCGTGGCTTCATCCTGTACGTGAGCTGGCAGACCATGTTGTTACCTCGTGTCTGAAGCGGAAGGCATGGGATTCGAGCCCACATGACCCGGAGGTCGCACGGTTTAGCAAACCGGCCCGGCGAGCCGTATCCGGCTACCTTCCGTTGATTTCAGTGGACCCACCCAGAGTTGAACTGGGATCTCCGCCACGCCAGGGCGGCGTCTTCCCCTTGGACCATGAGCCCGTGTTTTCGAGTGGACCGCCGAGGAGTCGAACCCCGATTACCTGGGTGCAAACCAAGCGTCCTACCGTTGAACGAGCAGCCCTTCTTTCCGGAGGTCCGTCCGGGACTCGAACCCGATCTTCCGCCTTACCATGGCGGCGTGCTACCACAACACCTACAGACCGTCGCTTCCGTGATCCCGGATGGATTCGAAACTCCGACCGCGGGTGTATCACTCCGCATCCCGTTCAAGATTGAGGCGGCTTGACGCTGGGAGGTTCGCGGCTAGGACGAAAACGAGTACAATTCGACTTGCGGCGGGGATAGGCTGATCCCCGAAAACCGGAAACTTGGCCCGGCTGCCCCGCCGCTTTTTTCCTGCCAAGGTCACTTGCCAAGGGTGACATCATGCCTGACGACCTACCCACCGATCTTGTCTCAAAAATTGGCCGCATCCTGTGGCTGCTGTCGTATCCCGAGGACATCGACCAGCAAGACGAGGTTGACGCACTCGACAACTGCGAATTGCCGCCGGCGCGTAGTGGCAGGCACGCAATCAACAATGTCTATCGGCTCTACCCGGACATCCAGGAAGCCCGAGAGCAGATCGAAACCCTACCGCCGCATCCCGTGCTTGTCGATGTCAAAGCGGCGCTGATCCTAGCCGATGAAGAACTGGGCGGGGAACCTTGGATCGCGGCCGGCAGGTTGTGTGCTGGCGACGAAGAACAAGCCGTCGCCATCTGCCGTGAGGACGTGGAGCGTGCCCGTCGAATGGCTGGCGACCTGTTGAAGCTGAGCTACGCCAAACTCCGCGCCCATCTGGACGAGATCCAGGCCGGGACGCAGCGGCATCAAGCCGTTCTGAGCGGGAACCGAATTATCATTGGCGACAAGCAGATCGTTCTTGAGCCTCAAGAGCACGGAGTTGTCAAGGCCCTTGTTGACCTGGGCGCTGCAACGTTGCCGGAACTAAAGCGAAAATCGTCTTACAAGCACCCCGCCAAAACGCTTCAACGACTGATCGAAAAACACGGCGACATCCTGCGCGCCGTTATCTCACTTCCGGGCGGTCGTGGTCGTGGCGGCTACTCGACCAAGATCAAGCTGGCGTCCACTACTGTCTAGCATCTGCCCCGGGTGCCGTCTCGCCGGTGCGCCGGTTACGCGGCGATTTTTTGCGGGTGGCCGGCAGGCCCGGCGTAGGGTTGCGGTAGAGTCTTAGTATGAGAGAGTCGTGCCGCCTCATAAGCTTTGCCGCTCAGCGGAACTGGGCCGGGTTTGCTCAGTTTGAATGGGCCACTACTTGGAAAGAAGAATGGTTCTTTCTTCCAAGTAGGACGTTTTGGGAGGTGCCGGGCCAGCGTTTCTGCTTTGGGCGGAGTTCGGCAATTGACGGGCGTGTTGGTAGCGGCTGGGACGGTGGTTCCGATGACGCGGTTTGGGCCGTCCAGTGGACGCAAAAAAACCTCGTCCTTCCTCAGGAAGCGTTCGCTTGTGTGAGGTAGGACGAGGGTGTGGATAAACTCATTGGAATTGTAGCCGAGAATTTGGCTTTTTTATTGTCGCCGTCGGGAAGTTTTTCTCGACGGAGGAGGCTTGGTATCAGGACAACCGCGCCAGGCCGTTGGTCCGGCAGTATCTGCTGGCGTTAGAGTCGGCTGTCTCGTCGCATCCCAAATTGCCAGTTTGCGTGGTCTCCTGCGCGCGCTGCGGGATCGGCTTTCTTACCCATCGGCGGCCCAAGCGTTCCCGCCACTTCACCAAAGCGATCTTGAGTCGCTTTCTGCGCGAGCGTGGCGTGCGCACCGGCCCCCTCCCGCGGAGCATCACCGCGGAGCAGCATCTCCAGGTGAACGAATGGTGGCTGGCGGAACTCGCCGCCGAACTGGAGATGCCGATCGCGACTTTGCATCGTTGGCAACGCGTGGGGTGGGTCACATCGCGCAAAGTGACCGCCGCAGGTGGCCGCTGGGCAGTGTACGCTGATGCCGACGAGTTGCTGCGTCTCCGCCGCTTGCGCGATTCGCCTCGCGGCTGGCCGCAACCGTACCCGACGGAACTGATCACGCCCAAACCCCAACCCGAATCAACCGCAACCCGCTAGTAGTGCTAGCTCGATAGAAGTGTTATCTTAGGAGGTATTATGATTGGTCCACTGAAGTCGAATTCCGAGGACTCAAGCAGACCCTGGACCGAGGCAAGCTTCGTTGTCGCAACGACCAGCGACTGCTGGCAGAACTTAACTGGTCGATTATGGCGATGGCCGTCGTCGAGTTGTTTGCGTTGAAAGAACAGTCGGCGCAGCAGGCCGACCGATCGCGTAACCAAAAGCAGGCCGCCGATCCTGCCAAGCGAAGCCTGGCCAATGCGATGCGTGCCATCCGTGGTTGCATGCGCGACCGCGACGGAATCCCGGAGCCAGGCCGTGATCTTGCGACGCTACTCGGCGAAGCCGTCACGGACAGCTACGATCGCAAAAAACCCAAAGCGGCGCGCTATCGTCCACCCAATCCAGACAAGAAGCCCATCGGGGCACCGAAAGTACGCAGACTAACGGCGCAGGAGAAGAAGCAACTGCGCGAAATCGAGACGAAAATGGCCGCCTAAAATCCTTCACGGCGTTGCCTGCCGGGGCTTGGGGCGACGATGGCCCCCGCCAACCCACGGCTGACGCCGTGGGCTATTGTCTGGTCGCCGCTACCGCGGCTAATACCTGCCATCGCCTCCGTAAGGTCCGGCGCCGCGGCGATCACGCGGCGGTTGGTTTGCTCCGCGTCAAGATCCGCTACGGCGTTGCCCTGCGGGGCGTAAGGCAAAATGCGCAACTTCAAAAGCGGCAACTGAGGACCGCGCTCACCCACGAGCCGTGACACGTGGCAGTTCACGCTGCGCCACTCCCTCCCGCCATTGCTTACGCACCTCGCGAACCTCATCCCGTTCCCGTTCTACCAGTCTCACGCCCCAGCCCGGTCGCCGTGGTGGCCCAGTTGCTCCTGCCACCGCTGCCGATCCGGCAGTCCCCGGTTTCCTCGTGCCAGACATCTTCCCCCTGTCCCGTGGAGTCGTTGTCCTAATTG
>CAIYOB010000204.1 GCA_903927685.1 uncultured Planctomycetaceae bacterium | reverse complement strand
GCCTACCGCATCGCCGGCCTGGTCCCGAAGCCGTTCGCTCACGGCCGCATTGTCAGGATCTGCGGTGCCAGCCAGGGCGTCACAGGCCGCAGCAACGGCGGCCGACTCCGCAATGCGGCCACCGGCGAGCGCCATCCCGACGAGCGTGGAGTCACGCACGACCTGCCGGATGCAGCGAACCGCAATCGCTCCGGGGTCCTCACCGATCATCGCTCCTATCTGCCTGACGACGCCCTCGTAGGCAGCGGGATCGCGCCGAAAGGCTGCCTCAACGGCTGCCAGGTACGCTCGGCGCGCCCACGCGCCGGGCTGCACGGTCCGCACTGCAAGCAGCGCACCCAGACGCTTCGGCGGCAGCCGGCCAACCACCTCAGCCGAGGTCATGGATGCGTCATCCAGGCGCACCCTGGCCCTGGTGACGAGTTCGGCAAGGCGCTCGACCATCCGGTCCGCGTCCAGCGTGTTCTTCTCGGACTCGGCCAGTCCAGCGAGGGCGATCAGGCCACCCTGCTCCAGGCCAAGGTGGACGTCAGGCTTCGCAGTGGGGATCTCATCGAGGAAGCGCTGGACACGGCTTGCGTACGACAGGTAGTCCGCAGGCAGCTTCCACGGCCTGGACTCCTCGCTTCCCGGATACGACCACGCGACGGCGGCGGCCGTCACCGCCCGGCGTGAGACCTCCAGCTGCGCGGCCAACGGCCCCACGACCGAGTCCCAATCCAGAGAGCTCCCGATTGCGGTGGCAAGGATGACCGGCACCGTGCCCCCGGTCCAGCTCCATTCGTCACCGCGCGACCGGAGGAACGACGCGAGCCACTGCAGTGCGACGAGGCGGGATGGCTTGAGCACGATCCGGAACAGGTCGATGTCAAGCAGATCCTCGCCGAGGAGTCCGACCGCCTCGTCCTGCGTCCGCAGTCCAAGCCACACGCCCAACTCGGCCGCGAGGAAACGGTCGGTGGCATCAACATGTGTCATGTCCGCGACCGTCGCCTGGACGGCGAACTGCTCCAGCTCCTCCTGTGTCAGCGGTGGCTTCTGATTCCTTACCCGCTCTCGAGCGCTCTTGAGGGGGCCGGCTACGGCCAGCAGGCGGCCAAGACGCTCCTGGTCCGAGACGAGCTGACGTTGCGGCTGCACCTTGACCTCACCGGGACCAAGCAGTCGATAACGCCGCTCGTAGCTGCGGGTATCGTCAATCCGTGGGTCATCTCCGATACGCAGTTGCGTCTTCCGCCACCAGGCCTTGAACTTGGGGCCGGTTCCAACGTCCGCTCCGATGACCCGTTCCAGCAGGCCTTGGATGGCCTCCGTCTCCGCCTCCCCGCCAAGATCGCGGATCGCGTCGGCAACCAGGTCCACGGGATTGGCCTCAAGGCGGGCGGCAAGCTGGGCGTGCGCCGATGCGGCCTCGACGAGCAGCGAGTCCTGGCTCAGGAATCGCCATAGGGCGAGCACGTTGGCGAGTGGGCGGTCGATCGACCTGCCGCTCGGGTACTCGGCGAGGACTGCATCATCCGCAACGG
>CAIYOB010000203.1 GCA_903927685.1 uncultured Planctomycetaceae bacterium | reverse complement strand
TCAAGAGACCTAAATCATTATAACGCAAGTAGGAAAACACTTGGGTGACGGCCAGCAGATTGGCTTTTTCGCCGGGCGGAGCGTGTTGTTCGATGGATTCTCGGCACCGTTGAAGCATCGACTCGGGCGGCTCGGCGAAATCCGTGGGCGGGACCCACGGGATTAGGCCGACATCCCCAGCTTGCAGAAGTTCTTCGGCGAGAATCGTCCACAATTCCACGACGTGCCACTTCAGACGGCAAGCCGATAACCCGCGGCGACTGCACAGGTTCCGGCTGCGGGGAACGCGGTACTTGCCTTTGGGCCGAAGCACCAACGTTACGGCCTCTGGCAGTAGGCCGCGATCCAGGTACGCCAACATCAGATCGCCGGTCAGTTGGTCCGCCACGCGACGTTCCGGGTACGTGGCCACTTCAATCAGGAACAGGTCGTCCTGGGGTTCGCCCTCCAGTCGGACCTCCACCAGACCGTCCGGCAACTGGCGCGGCTGCACGACCTCGGCCTGCGCGGGGCGCCAAGCCGCAATTCGTTCGACTTTAGCCAGACGTAGCATGGAATCCCCGTGGTGCTGGATCAGCCACTTGCTGCTCTTGTCGTAAGGTTGGTGTTCGCCCTCGATCATCGGCTTGTCCCCTTCGAGCCGCTTGTTATCGTCATTCGGTACGCAGCATCATAGCTCAGGCCGGAGCGAAAAGGATGGTGCTTGAGCGTGGGGATCATGGATCCACTGCACCGCTGGTGGATCGAGGCCGCCTGACGATGCCCCGGCGGAGGCGGGGTGGGCGGGAACGGCTCGGCGGTAGGGCCAGCAGCTCCTGGGCCGTCTGCAGCCTGAGTTGTGGGCATGTCCCTGGCATGCGGACTCGTGATGCTTTCCGTCGCCGCGTTCGTGTTCTGCCGTCGGGACTTCCGAGCGGACTGGCCGCCCGAGGGAAAGACGAAATCTGCGGGCGAATTGGACCTAACGGCTCGGCCGACACGCCAGCCGCTTGTCCGATTATCGCGAGGACCAAGGTGGACGTCACGGCGGTGGCCAGCTATCCTCATGTCTTTCACCGGGATTGCGACATCGAACGGTATGGACGCGCTGGTCTTCTTCGTCTTCGTCCTTGTGTACCTCGGCATGATTGCGGGCGGGCTTCCGGGGTTGGCGCTCGATCGCACCGGGGTGGCCCTGCTGGGCGCGATCGTGCTGGTGACGGCCGAGCGGCTGACGCCGACGGACGCCTGGACGGCCATCGACACGCCGACGATGGGGCTGCTGCTGGGGTTGATGGTCGTGTCCGCTCAGTTCCGGCTGGGCGGTTTCTATACACGGTTCACGACGCGGATTGCCGAGTTGCCGGTCTCGCCGCCGGTCCTGCTGGCCGTGGTGATTGCGGCCGCCGCGGCGCTGTCCGCCCTGTTGTGCAACGACATTATCTGCCTGGCGATGGCGCCCGTCCTGGCCGAGGGCTGCGTCCGGCGCAAACTCGATCCGGTGCCGTTCCTGTTGGCCCTGGCCTGTGCCGCGAACGTGGGCTCGGCGGCGACCTTGATCGGCAATCCGCAGAACATGTTGATCGGCCAGGTGCTGCGATTGCGGTTCGACGTCTATCTGCTGCAGGCGATCGTTCCCACCGTGCTGGGACTGGGCGCCGTGTGGCTGGTCATCTGCCTGCGCACGTCGGGGAAATGGCTGCGCGAGACTTGGGCCGATCACGAGCCGGGCCGGCCGTTTGATCGCTGGCAGACGACCAAGGGCTTCCTGGTCCTGGGACTGCTGGTGCTGGGGTTCCTCTGGGGCGGCCTGCCGCGCGAGGTGCTCGCGTTGGCGGCGGCCGGTGCGCTGTTGATCAGTCGTCGAATGCACTCCCGCGAGATGCTGCAGCTGATCGACTGGCAACTGCTGGTGCTGTTCGCCGGTCTGTTCATTGTCAACCAAGCCATGTCGGATTCAGGCAATCTGCCGCAGCTGCTGGCCAGCTTGCGCGGCGTGGGGGTCGATCCGGCGCAGCCCGGGTGGCTGTTCGCGACCAGCGTTGTGCTGTCCAACCTGGTCTCCAACGTGCCGGCGACGATGTTGCTGCTGCCCGCGGCCCAGCATCCGCTGGCGGGGCCGATCCTGGCGCTGTCCAGCACCTTGGCGGGCAATCTG
>CAIYOB010000202.1 GCA_903927685.1 uncultured Planctomycetaceae bacterium | reverse complement strand
CGGCAGCGGCGGCGGCGTGATCCAGGTCACGGCCGCGTCCGCACAGATCGACGGGGCTATTCTGGCCAACGGCGTGCAGAACAATACATCCGGCAGCGGCGGCAGCATCCTGCTGGATACCGGCACGCTGTCCGGCACGGGAAGCATCGCGGCCGGCGGTACGTGGGGCGGCAACTACACCAGTAGCGGCGGTGGCGGACGCGTGGCCGTGTACTACGACGACCTCAGCGGCTTCGACGCGACGAAGATCGCCGCGCCCGCTGGCCCTAACAGCAATGGGCCCAACGGCGGCTCGCTGGGGACGGTGTTTCTGAAGAAGCACAGCGAGGCGACCGGCCAGCTCCGGATCGACAGCCACGGCGCGGCTCCGAACTTGCCCACGCCGCTGGGCCTGCCTGGAGACAGTGATTTCCGGGTCGACAATCTGGTGGTCTCGGGAACCGGCGCCATGGCGGTGCCGCAGCATGAGTTGCCGATCGTGGCGGGCACCGTGCTGCTGGAGAAGGGAGGCGTCTTGAGTCACCTAGCCGCCACGCCGGACAGTGTGTATACGCTGCAGGTGACGACGGGCCAGTTGACAGTCGACGCCCAGTCGAAGATCGACGTGTCGGGCAAGGGCTATCAGAGCGGCTACACGCTGGGGAATCTGCCCG
Source organism: uncultured Planctomycetaceae bacterium (assembly GCA_903927685.1). The sequence goes on along the minus strand of CAIYOB010000202.1, from coordinate 3,767 downwards.
CGGGCGGCGCATGGGGCAATTCGGGCGGCAGCTATGGCGGAGCGGGCTATGTCGCCGATGGGGCGACCAATGCCGTCTACGGGGACCGGCAGAACCCCATCCGTCCGGGCTCAGGCGGCGGTCGGGTGAACACCAATCCGGGCGGCAGCGGCGGGGGCGTCGTCAAGATCACAACGCTCGTGGCACAGATCGACGGCTCGGTGCTGGCACAGGGCGGCCAGGACAGCGGACCCGGCGGCAGCGGCGGGAGCGTGTTGCTCGATGCGCGAACCCTGTTGGGCTCCGGCCTGATCGCGGCCGACGGCGTCTGGGGCGGCAACTACACGAGCAACGGCGGCGGCGGCCGGGTCGCCGTCTATCGGACCAATGTCGGCGGCTTCGATCCCGCGCACATCACGGCGTTGGGCGTCGGCAACGGCGCCAGCCGCAGTGGGGACGGCTCCGTGGTTGTTTCCCAGACGCCCTACTTCACCTGCTGGAGCGGAACCTCGCTGTTTCACGACACCACGCCGCTGTTCTGGGCCGCCTTGGGCGTCGATGCCGGCCAGGCACTGGCGGAACTCACGGCCTACAAAGGCCAGCAGATGTTCACGCTGGCAACCGGCCAGCCGGCGACGGGCCGGCTGGATTGGGACACGACGACCGTCCCGGACGGCCGTTACGAGATCCGCGTTTCATTTCATAGAGAGTCTTCGCCCGCGTTGGGGCAAGCGGTCATCGAGGTCCTGGTCAACAATTCTGCGGCCTGGCATCAGGGCCGACTGGCCGCCGATGAGACCTGGACGGCCGATCGAGTCCACGTCGTGGAAAGCAGCGTCCTGGTCGGTGCGGGCCGGCAGCTCACGATCGAACCCGGCGCCGTGGTCAAGTTTGCCCCGGGGGCTCGGCTGGTCGTTGAGAGCGGCGGAACCATTGCGGCCCCGGCGACGCCGACATCGCCCATCGTCCTGACCTCGCTGGCGGATGATTCGGCCGGCGGCGATACGAACCTGGACGGCGAGCGGACGAAGCCGCGGCCCGGCGACTGGAATGGCTACAGCGTGGCCGATGGCGGGACGTTTACCCTGAACGCGTCGGTGGACATCCGCTACATGCAGATGGTGCACTCCGGGACGCTGGCGGCCAGCGAGACTTGGGCCGCAACCTACGTGCATCGCGTCACCGGCGTGCTGATGGTTCCCGACGGCGCGACGCTCACGATTCCGCCCGGAGCGGTGGTCAAGTTTGACGCGGGTGCCGGGTTGTTCGTCCAGGCCGGAGGCACGCTCCAGGCCGAAGCGACCTTGGCGCAGCCCCTCGTGTTCACCTCGGCCCGGGATGATGCGGTCGGCGGCGACACCAACGGCGATGGCGCGGCGACAGCGCCGGCGGCCGGGGACTGGCGTTCCATTCGCCTGGACGCGGGCGCGACAGGCCGCTTCCGCTACGCCGAGATTCGCTTCGGCGGCAATTCCACGGTCAATGAATACGGCGCCGGGGGAATGATCGAGAGCACCGGTGCCACGCTGACGATCGACAACTCGCGGATCCGCGAATCATTGAAGGACGGCGTCCTGGCCGGGGGCCCGACCACGATGCGCAACAGCCTGGTCGCGGCGGCCGATCGGGGCGTCACCGCGTTCGGCGGAACGGGCACAGTAACGGTGGTCAACTGTACGGTGAACGACCATCGCCTGGGATTGCTGGAGCACGGCGGAACCTTGACCGTGCACAACAGCCTGGTGACGAACAACTGGCAAGCCGGCATCATCCACGATTGGGGCACGGAGCGGATCACGGTCACGTACTCCGACGTCTGGAATCCGGCTCCGGGCGCGGCGAACTATAGCGGCACGGCGGACAAGTCCGGCCAGACGGGCAACATCTCGGCCGATCCAAAGTACAAGCATGCGGAGCAGGGAGACTATCGCGTGGGCTATCGCTCGCCGGCGATCGATGCCGCCGAGGGAACCGTCGCACCCGTGGCGGACTTGCAGAATGCCCCGCGTTACGACGATCCGCGCACGGTGAACACCGGCACACCGCTGCCCGGCGCGGGGGCGATCCCGGACATGGGAGCCTTCGAATTCATCGAAACGGCAGCTTCGCCGCTCGATCTGGTGATCGCCTCGATTGTCGCTCCGGCCCGCGCCGTGGTGGGCGACCGGGTGACGGTCCAGTGGACGATAACCAACCGAGGCACGGGCGAGGTCCGCGGGCCTTGGCACGATGCGCTGGCGTTGGTGCGGAATCCGGCCCTGCCGTCGGATTCGGTCGCGGTTGCAGAACTGCTGGTCGGGGCGGGTGTCGTCCTCGGCGGCGGGCAAAGCTATACCGCTTCAGCCCAGGTGACCGTGCCCGGCGCGGTGGCCGGTCAGCACTATTGGCAAGTGGCTGCGAACAGTCGCGGGGACGTTTACGAGGGCGCCAATTCCAGCAACAACACGACGTTGTCGGCCGCGCAGATCACCATCGAACTGCCCGTCCTTCCCGTGGACGGAGCGGCGGTCAACGGCGCCTTGACGGGGACCGGCGACCAGCGCTGGTACCAGCTCGTGCCCGAGACCGGCCAGGACTTGCGGTTGGCGTTGGACGCGGCGGCCACGAGCGGGGCGATCGAGTTGTTGGTCGGCCAAGGGTACATGCCCACGGCCGAACGGTTCGACTGGAAGCAGACGGAGTGGAATTCGCCCGACGCGTCGCTGATGATCCCCTCGACGGCGGCTCAACCGTACTATGTACTCGTCCGCGCCAGATCGCTGGCGGGCGGGGCGACCACATTCACCCTCGCGACCTCGGCGTTGGACTTCAGTCTCAGCGCGGTCTCTCCCGCGACGGTGGGCAATACGGGCCCCGTGACCCTGCTGATCCAAGGCGGAAAGCTGACTGAGACCGACACGTACGAGTTGATCGATCCGCAGGGCGCGGCGGTGTCCGCCAGTGCGGTGTTCAGCACGGATTCCGCCACGGCCTATGCGACGTTCAACCTGCTGGGCCATCCGACCGGCGCCTACGACGTGCGCGTGGGCGGGAGCGGCTCGCCGAAAGTCCTGACCGACGCGGTGCAGGTCATTGTCGGCGAACCGGGGCAGGTGGAAGTCCAGCTGACGACTCCCAATGCGGTGCGGGCGGGACGTTATGGCGAAGTGGTGATCGAGTATACCAACGTGGGCGACACGGACGTTGTCGCGCCGCTGCTGCTGCTGACCGTGGACAACGGCGGAATCCTCACGGCCGCTGGAGAAACTCAGCAGTTGTACCTCCTGGGGATCGCGGCCGCGGGGCCGGCCGGCGTGCTGCGGCCCGGCGAGCGCGGAATCGCCACGTGCTCGGCCATCGACCGCAGCGGCGGCAGTGCGATTCCGGCGGGCGCCAAAGTCCCTCCGTCGTTCCGTTACCACGCCCCGACGACGACCGGCGCCGTCCATTTCGCTGTCCAACTGGCGGCCGACTTGACGACGCCTCTCGATTGGTCCGCCCTGCAAGACGCGATGGAACCGCCGGGAGTACCGACCGACGCCTGGCCGGCGATTTTCGCCAACCTGACGGCCGCCGTAGGCACGACCTTGGGCCAATTCAATGCCGTCCTGGCCCAGGACGCCACCGCGCTCAGTCGCCTCGGCCAGTCCACGGGCGATCTCCAGCGATTACTGGGCGTTGAATTACGAAAGGCCGGCCTGGAAGTCATCGGCGAACGCTATACCTTGGGGGCTTTCGGACGCGGCTTACCGGCCAGTTGGGAGATCCGGGCCCTGCGGGATTCCGACGGAAGCGTCACCATCCAGTAT
>CAIYOB010000201.1 GCA_903927685.1 uncultured Planctomycetaceae bacterium | reverse complement strand
GCCGGGGTCGAGCGCAGCGAGCCCCCGGAATCCCCGCGTACTGTGGGCTCGCTGCGCTCGACCACCGCAGCCTCGCGGCCGGTCTTTCCCGGCTGACTTTTGCGGGCCGGCTGATTGCAGTCTGCTGCTAACTGGACTAAGATCTTTGTGCCTTAAGGGACCCCGCAGGTGTTTGACTTTACTAACGGGCAGCGATCCCGGGAGACTGACCTATGCCTCATGTCACGTCGTTTGACCCTGTCGGCAAACTTCTGACCGTCGCCGTGGACGGGCTGTGGACGGAGCAGGACGCAAATGCGCTGGATGGCGAATTGAGGCAGTACCTTCCCCTCTCCGGCAGTCGCAACGTGGCGGTCGATCTCGAAACGGCGGTGCGGTTCGAGGGCACGGAGGCACGCCGGAGGACGGCGCAGATCCTGCAGGACCACGCCATCACGCATCTGGTGGTCTACAATGCCCGTCCGGCCGTGCGGATTCTCGTCAAGATCCTGTTGCAGATCACCGCTGCCTCGACCAAGGGCCGCTTCTTTGCCACGCGGGACGAGGCCGTCGCATGGATCCAGCAAGAAAGGCAAGCCCAGTGAACGAACGAACCACGATCAAGAACCTGCACGAGCGGCTGAGCCGCCTGGAGGACATCCTGGCCTCGGCGGCAGCCATGAAGTTGGACGTCCGCGTGCCGGTCACCGACGACGATGAACTGGCGTCGATGGAAGAGGCGATCAACGTGCTGCTGGAGGACTTTGCGGCCCTGCTGGCCGAGCGGCGTCACGCTGAACTCGAACTGCAGGAAAAGCTCCAGACCATCCAACGCCAGCAGGATGCGATTAACGAGCTGTCGACGCCGGTCATCAAGGTCTGGGAGGGTCTGCTCGTGCTGCCGATCATCGGCACGCTGGACAGCCAGCGCACGTTGCGGATGATGGAATCCCTGCTGCAACAGATCGTCGCCACGGGCAGCCGGATCGCCATCCTGGACATCACCGGAGTGCCGGTCGTCGACACGATGGTGGCCAACCACCTGATCAAAACCATCACCGCCGCGGGCTTGATGGGCGCCGAGTGCATCCTGTCGGGCATCAGCCCCACGATCGCGCAGACGATCGTGCATTTGGGGATCGACCTGACCGGGATCAAGACCAAGAGTACGATGCAGGAGGCGATGCGTTACGCGATCCGCGCCAATGGCCAGAAGATCGTTACCGTCAAGCCGGTCGAAGAAGAGATCGGTCCTGAGGAGTTTCCCGCCGATGAATGAGCTGTCCGTCAGCAGCAAGATCCCGATCATCAAGCTGGGCCGTTATCTGCTGGTCCCGATCCAGGTCGACATGACGGACCACATGGTAGCCGACCTCCAGACCAGCGTCCTGGCGGCGATCGAACGCTCCGGGGCCAAGGGCGTGCTGATTGACATCTCCGTGTTGGAGATGGTCGATTCGTTCATCGGGCGGACGCTGTCCGGCATCGCCCGCATGGCGGCGATCATGGATGCGGCGGTGGTCATCGTCGGCATGCAACCGGCGGTGGCGATCACCCTGGTCGAACTCGGCCTGGAGATGAAAGGGATCGACTACGCATTGAACATCGAAAACGGCATGAAGCTGCTCAATCGGCGGTTGCGGGAGATCGACACGTGATTGCCGTTGAGCGCGAGGACATCCTGGAGCGGTTGCCGCTCAAGGCCGAGATCGACATCGTGCACATCCGCCAGCTGGTCCGGGTGCGGGCCAAGGAGTACGGGATGGGGCTGGTCGATCAGACTCGGATCACGACCGCGGCCAGTGAGATCCTCCGCAACATGTACGTCCACGCCGACGGCGGCGAGGCGACCATCTCGGCGGTCTCGGTCCAGGGGCGGCGGGGCCTGATGGTGACTTGCCGGGACCGGGGACCGGGGATTCCCGATATTCAGTTGGCCATGCAGGACGGCTACAGCACGGCCGACAGCCTGGGCTGCGGACTGCCCGGCGCCAGCCGCTTGGTCGATCGGATGGAGTTGGATTCCGCTGTGGGCCAGGGGACGACCGTGCAATTGCTGAAGTACTTGCCATGACGCCGCATCACGAGACCATTGCCGTTGCCCACCCCAGCGACGTCCTGGTCTGCCGGCGGCGCGTGGCGCACCTGGCCACAGCCATGAAGTACCCGCCCGTCCAGGTCGGTGAACTGGCGATCCTGGTCTCCGAGCTGGCGGAGAACGCCCTGAGGCACGGGGGCGGCGGCGAACTGACGCTGACCCGGATCAACGGCGAGCGTGGGCCGGGGATCGAAGTCGTCTGCAGCGACCAGGGCCCGGGCTTCGACCCGGAAACGGCGTTCGCCGACGGGTTCTCGACGGCCGGCTCGCTAGGCATCGGCCTGGGCGCCGTGCGCCGCCTGGCGGACAGCTGTGACGTGCAGGCGTTGCCGCGCGGCGTCCGGATCATCGCCCGCAAATGGCTTCCGCCCGCGTCGCCGTCCCCAGCGGACACGCGTCCGGCACCGCAGTGGGAGGTGGGCGTCGGCTCGCGTCCATTTCCGGGGCACAAGGTCAGCGGCGACGCGTACGCCGTCTGCTATCCCCGCCCCGGCCAGGCCCGCGTCGCGGTGATCGACGGGTTGGGGCATGGCGTCGAGGCCCACGAAGCCGCGGTGCAGGCCCGGGACCTGATCGAAACCCGGACCGCGTTGGAACTGGTGCCCCTGTTCCGGGAACTCGACGGGCTGCTCCGCCGCACGCGCGGCGCCGTCGCCGCGGCGGCGGACATCGACCCAGCGTCTTCCCGGCTCGCCTTCGTCGGCGTCGGCAATATCGAGGCCGTCCTGCTGGGGCCGGACGGCTCCCAACAGCTGGTCTCGACCAGCGGGATCCTCGGCAATAACTCGCGGCGGCTGCGGCAGTTCGACTATCGCTGGTCTCCCGAGAATCTGCTGCTGCTGTGTTCGGACGGCGTTCGCAGCGCCTGGCGCACGGGCGTCGACAAGCGGTTGTGGACTCATCCGGATCGGCTGGCCAGCGAGATCATCAGCAACTATTCGCGGGAGGCGGACGATGCCACCGTCCTGGGAATCCGGCAGCGGCGGCCGTGAGATCGGCCAACTTCCTCTGCAGTTCGATCCGGACATCGTCCGGGCCCGCAACAGCAGCACCCTGCTGGCGGAACGCTTGTCCTTCGACCGCATCGACGCGGTCCGGATCGCGACGGCCGTCTCCGAACTGTCCCGGAATGTCATCGAGCACGGCCACGGCGGCGTGGTCACTTTCCTGGTGACGCAGGTTCCGGCGGACCGCGTCGCCCTGACGATGGTCTTCGAGGACCGCGGACCGGGAATCGCCGACGTCCAGCGCGTGCTGACAGGCAGCGGCAGCAGCGGCCGGGGGCTCGGCATCGGACTGGCCGGCTCCGCGAACCTGATGGACGAACTGCGGATCGAATCCGGAGCATCCGGGGGAACCCGGGTGATCGCTCGCAAGCTCCGCCGGTCCCCCGGACGGCTCACCGACGACCAGCTGCAGAGTCTGCAGGCCGCGTTTGCCGAATTGCTGCAGCGGTCAGACAACGGCATCGAGCAGACGATCCGCAAGCAGCACGAGCAGCTGCTCCAGGTGCTGGAGGAACTGCGCGGCAAGAACGCCCAGCTGGATGCGGTCAACGCGGAACTGGCCGAGACCAACCGCGGCATCATCGCCCTGAACCGCGACTTGGAGGAAAAGGCCGACGCGCTGCGGCAGGCGAAATCCGTGGCGGAAGAGGCCAGCCGGGCCAAGAGCCGCTTCCTGGCGACGATGAGCCACGAGATTCGCACGCCGATGAACGGCATCCTGAGCATGAGCGATTTCCTCCTGGACACGCCGTTGAGCCCCGAGCAGCGCGATTATGCCGGGACTCTGCGCGGGTGTGTCCTGGCCCTGCTGGATGTCATCAACGATATCCTCGACTTCTCGCGCATCGAAGCCGGCCGCCTGGCCCTGGACAACCAGCCCTTTGAACTCCGCCCCATGCTCGAGGAAATGAACGACAGCCTGGCCATGCGGGCCCAGAGCAAAGGCGTCGAGTACGTCTGCCTGGTCGACGAGGACGTGCCGTCGCGGCTACATGGAGACGCGGGACGGCTGCGGCAGGTCTTGACCAACCTGCTGGGGAACGCGGTCAAATTCACCGAGCGCGGCGAGATCAGTCTGCGCGTCTCCCTGGCGGAACGGAACGGCGACCAGGTCGTGATCGCCTGCGAAGTGCGGGACACGGGCCCCGGCATCCCTGCCGACAGGATTGAGTCCCTCTTCGAGGAATTCACTCAGCTGGATGACTCGACCACACGCCGCCACGGCGGCACCGGTCTCGGCCTGGCGATCGTCCGGCGGCTGGTAGCGGCCCTGGGTGGTCAGGTGACGGTCACCAGCGAACTGGGCCAGGGCTCCTGCTTCCGTTTCACGGCGACCCTGGGATGCCTGCCGGACGAGCGGCCGAGATATCCCCGCAGCGACGAGCTGCGCGGCCAGCGGGTCCTGCTGGTCGGATGGACCGCGACGAATCGGCAATTGGTCGCCGGCCTGCTCGACGCCTGGGGCTGCCGCTACGCGGAACGGACGTCGAGCGACGAGGTCGTGCAGACGCTCGCCGCAGCCGCCGGCAGCCGTGATCCCTGGGCCGCCGTGATCCTGGACCAGCATCCGCACGACGCCCAACGGGACGACTTGCCCGGCCGGATCCACGGCCGAGCGTCGCTGCCGTCGGTGCCCGTCTTGTTGGCCGCCTCCGCCGCCGAAATGGGGCATCATCTCGCGGAGTTGCAGGAGGCCGGCTTTTTCGGCTGGATCACCAAGCCGATCAAGCCGGGCCAACTGTGCGAACTCCTGGTGTCCGCCGTGACCCATCGTCCCGTGCGGCGCGCCGAGAAGACGGGGCCCCAAATCCACTGGAACTGCCTGACCGAAGAGCGGCGCAAAGCGACCCGCGTTCTGGTCGCCGAAGACGACCCGGTCAGCCAGCGGGTCGCGGTGCTCATTCTCGAAAGAATGGGCTTCCAGGTCCAGGCGGTGAGCGACGGACGGCAAGCCTTGGAGGCGTTGCGGGCCAATCGCTACGACGTGGCTTTGCTCGATATCCACATGCCCGAGATGGACGGGCTGACGGTCGCCGCGCACGTCCGGGATCCCCGCTCGGGCGCCCTCCAGCAGGCCCTGCCGCTGGTGGCGCTGACCGCCAACGCCATGGCCACCGACCGCGACCGCTGTCTGCAGGCCGGCATGAACGCACACGTCGCCAAGCCGCTGAACGCCCAGGCCCTGGCCGACGCCCTCGAATTCTGCCTGGAGCCGCGAACATCCTGACATCGGTGGGGATGGCAGATTGGCTTGCGCACCCGATCATCACCCGTCACCGTGGGCGTCGGCGCGGATCATGCGGAGGCCGTAGACCGCACCGATCTCGTTGCCCTGAGTGGCTTGGAATTTCACGGTTACCTTCTGCTTGCCCTGCACCGCCTCGGCCGGCACGGGGTACTCGACTTCGAAGAACTGCAGGGGCCCACGGCGTTCGATCTGCTGCTGGCCGACGCGCACGCCGTCGACCAGGATCTCGAACGTGCGCTCCTGCCACTCGTCGTGATTGTAGTCGACGACCAGGGCCAGCGGATGCGCGGGATCGACCGGCAGCTCAAACGAAAACCACTTGGCGCCGCGGCGGCCGGGTCGGCCTAGCAAGCGTGTCGGCTCGGTCGCCTCGCCCTGCATATTCGCATCCCGCTCGGCCTGCATCTCGCCCGGCTGGACATAGCCGACCGTGGCCGCTTCCAGCCGCCGCTGCTTCTCTCGCTGGGCGGCGATCTCGGCGGACCGCTGTTCCCATTCCTGCGGCGTGAACAAGTCCCAATAGATCCCGTAGGTACAGCGATGCAACTGGTAGAACGGAGCGAAATCCACTTCGCGGTCCTTGCCAACGCCCGCCGTGCGGAACCAGCCCGGCTGGTCCGCCAGCGGCTTGAGCCAGTCGGCCACGGGGCGTTCGGCCGCAACGAACACAGGCACCTCGTCCAGCGGATTGACGCCGGGCTTGTGCCGGCCGCGCTCGTGCTCGTCGCCCAACTCGCCTGCCAGCACCAGCGGGCCCCAAAGGATGGCGACGCGGCGGGGATTGTCCGGCAGCGGTTCCAGCCGCAGCGTCTTGGGCAGCGCGACCGCGATCACATCCCCCGTCTGCCAGGTGCGTTGGAGTTCGACGAACGAACTGACCGGCGGCGACGAGGCGGCCGGGCGGCGACGAGTTGAACCATCGGCGGGCGGGGTCGCGTCCGCCGCGTCGGCCGGGACCGGCTGGCCGTTGACCTGCACGGACCAGCCCTCGCCGGCCCAAAACGGGCGGCGCAGCAGGATCGTGAATTCCTTGGGCGAATCGACGGTCAGCTGCAGCGTCGCAGATTCGCCCGCGGGAAAATCGGTTTCCATCGTCAGGCTGACGCCCGCGGCGGACCACTGGGCCGTCGACGGTGCATACTGGTTCACCCACAGCCGGTCGCCCGCTTCGTAGTACAGGCCGGACCCGTGCAGCGCGTGGCTCTCCATACTCGAGCCCGTACAGCAGGTGAAGCCGCCGTCGAGCATGTTGCGTTCGTACTCGCGCTGGACGCCGCGGCCCACCGGGACCATGTAGCAGGCCCAACCGTCCTGCGGATCCTGCGAGGCGAGGATGTGGTTGAACAACGCCCGCTCGTGGAAATCGGCGTACTGCGGATCGGGCCGCAGGGCGAACATCTTGCGGGTCATCTTCAGCATGTTGTAGACATTGCACGTCTCGGCGGTGCGGCCGTCCACCCGGTCGTTCAACTGGTCGGGTTCGCCGAAGTACTCGTCCTTGCCGTGGCCGCCCGTGGCGTAACTGTGATGGTGCACAATGCGGTCCCAGAAGAAGCCGGCGGCCAGAGCATCGCCCAGATCTCCCGTGTCAGCGAACCGCGCCAGCGAACCGATCAGCTTGGGCACCTGGGTGTTGCCGTGCTTGCCGGCCAGATTGTCCTGGTGCCGCTGGAGCGGTGCGACGAAGGCGCGGTGCTCGAATTTGTAGGACAAGTCGAGCCATTGCCGGTCGCCCGTATCGGCGTACAGGTCGGCGAAGATCTCGTTCATGCCGCCGAACTCGGTGTTCAGCATCCGCTGGATCTGCGCGTCGTCCAGTTGGGAGAGTGTTTTCTGAGCCCAGGCGGCAAACTTGATTTCCACGTCCAAGGCGGTGGGGTTGCCGGTGTAGCGATAGGCGTCCCGCAGTCCGGCGTAGGTCTTGTGGAGCACGTACCAGGGCGACCACAGCCCGTTCAAGTCGAAGCCGCTGGAACGGATGTTCCCTTGAGCGACTTCGGCAAACCGTTCCTTGCCGTTCTCCAGTGCCCCCAGGTAGCCGTCGCCGTGCTTGTCCTGGACGGCCTTCAATTCCTGAACGATGTAGTCCGCCCGCTCTTTGAACCGCCCGTCGCCCGTCGCCGCCCACATCAGGCTGACCGCGGACAGGTAGTGGCCGCCGATGTGGCCGGTCAGCTGCTTGCCGTCGACCGAGTCCCAGCCGCCGTAGCCCGGGGCCCTGGGCTCCAGGCCCGCCCGCTTGCGATAGCCGGCCAGCATGCGGTCCGGCTCCAGGGCCAGCAGGTATTTTGCATCCAACTCCTGCGCGTGCTTGAGCGGGCCGCCGGTCAGGCGGACCGCCGACAACGGCAGCGGCCGAGCGGCATCGGGGACGACCGGCGCGAGCGGCGCGGCGCCCGAGGTCGCCAACACGGTGAAGCAGATGACTACGGCGGGGAGGAAGGCTGTTGCAAGGCAGGCGGTCGGCTTCAAGAGTTGGTCTCCGTTTCGGGGCATCGGCACTAGTGCGTTGTCCAGGCTAAATATGGGGGTGCCTGGGGTCGAGTGCAGCGAGCCCCCAGTGGC
>CAIYOB010000200.1 GCA_903927685.1 uncultured Planctomycetaceae bacterium | reverse complement strand
GTCTGCTCCGCGATCGCGCGGCCACGCAGTTGCTCCGCGGCGGCTACGATTACGCGATCCGCGACTATGACCACCTGCTGACCGTCAAGCAGGAGCCGGACGCAGACTTGTACTATAACCGCGGCTGCGCCTTGCTGGCCGCAAACCGCCTGGAGGAAGCGATCAGCGACTTTAGCAAGTCCATCTCGATGAACGAGACCTGGAGCTTGGCGTACAACAATCGCGGTGTTACCTACGCCAAGATGGGCAAGTACGACTTGGCCATTGCGGACTTCTCGGAAGGCATCAAGCTCGAACCGAACAACAAGTTGGCTTACCGCAATCGCGCGATGGCTTACAAGAAGCTGGGCGAGTTGCGCAAGGCCCAGGAAGACTACGACTACGTGGTCAAGTTGGAGCGAGAGGCCCTGCCGAGCGGCGTTCAGTAGTCCTCAACGAGCCTGTGCAAGATCACGGCAAGGCGACGGGAAAGCCACAGCGGACATCTGCTGTGGCTTTCTTTTTGCGCCCCGGTCCGGTACACTCCGGGAATGGCATCCCAGGATTTTGACGTCGACTCGCTGGCCGCGTATCTGCATCTGTCGCCGCAACAGGTGGCTCGGATGGCGGACCGTGGCAAGCTGCCGGGGCGGAAAGTCGGCGGACAATGGCGGTTCCCCGAAGCCGAGATCCACCATTGGCTGGAGGACCGGATCGGCTTGGGCGACGAGGAGGACCTGGTCCAGGTCGAGACGGTCTTGGAGCGGGATCAGGGCAGCCACGTGGAAGTCGTGTCCATTGCCAGAATGCTCCGGCGGGAAGCGATCGCCGTTCCCCTGCAGGCCAAGACGCGGGGCTCGGTCATCGGCGAAATGGCCCAGTTGGCCGCCCAGACCGGCTTGCTGTGGGACCCCGACCGGATGGCGGATGCCGTCCGGGAACGCGAGAGCCTCCACCCCACCGCGCTGGATATCGGCGTCGCGCTGCTGCACCCGCGTCGGCCGCTGCCCGGCATTCTCGCGGAACCTTTTCTGGCCCTGGGGCGGACTTATCAAGGGGTGCCCTTTGGCGGCGCTCGCGGCGCCCTGACCGACCTGTTCTTCCTGATCCTGTCGACCGACGACCGGGGCCACCTGCGAACGTTGGCGCGGCTCAGCCGGCTGCTGGGCGACAGCACCACCCTGGAAGGCTTGCGGTGCTGCGAGGATTCGGCATCGACCCTGGACTGGATCGCGCTCCGTGAGGCGGAACTGTTCGGAGGCGCGTGATGCCGACCGCCTCGAAACGCGTTCTGCTGCTCGGCGACCATGCCCATCGGGACTTCCGCGAAGCCGTCACGTGGCTTGGCGAACACACGGAATTGGTGCTTGCGGATTCGCCCTCAGCTGCGTTGGCGGCGCTGCGCCCCGACTCGGCGGCGAACGAGGATGGTCTGCGGCCGCGATCCGAGCCCGCCGGATTCGTACCCGACGTCGTGATCATGGCCCAATCGCGGCCCGGGCAGATGCACCCTCAAGATGTCGAGCGATTGCACGCCGCGGCGCCCCTGTCGCGTCTGGTCGTGTTGGCCGGCAGTTGGTGCGAAGGTGAATTGCGGAGCGGCCGGCCGGCGAGCGGCGTGATTCGCGTCCTGTGGCATCAGTGGCAGCCGCGTCTGATTCCGTTCCTGCAGCCCGGGGCGGCGCCGATCCCCGGCACCTGGCAAATGCCTCGCACGGCCAGTCTCGACGAACGCTTCGCCGCCACCGTCGGCCCCTGCTGGCTTCGCCGCGAGGGCTTGGTGGCGATTCACACCGCGACCTGTGCGAGCTACTCGGCGCTCAGCGAGGCCTGTCACGCCGCGGGCTACGCCACGGTCTGGTTTCTGGCTGCTGACACCGCGGCCGCCTGCGGCGTCGTCGCCGCGCTGGCGGACGGCATCGGCTGCGATGCGGACGGCGTGCGTTTCCTGCAGCGCGTGGTCCACTGTCACCACCCCGCACCCGTCATCGCCTTGCTGGACTTCGTCCGCCGACAGGATCTTGACGTCGCCAGATCCGTTGGCGTCGCCGCGGTGATCGCCAAACCCCTGCTGGTTTACGACCTGTTGTGGCACCTGGACGATTCACAGACGGGTCCGACAACTGCCAGTCCTTAAGCTCCGCATGGGGACAGGTGTCTTCCGAGATCGCCCCACCCGCATGAATTCCAATTCCCGGCCAAGAAACCCAGTCTATTGACGAATAGTATCGTGATGATATCATTATGCTATGCATGATGAGCCAAGTCCTACGGCCCGGAATGGTGTGGTGACCGCGTGGTGCGGGCATCGCCGTAGGCACACGCGGCTCGCGTGTGTCGGTGTGGGTGTCGGGCGTGCGAGCCGCACGGCCCGGTTCGAGGAGAACGCTCATGAATCGCGAGAAACTTGTTACCGTTCGCAATGGCTGGACGATGCTGCCGGTCACCATCCTGCTCATCCTGGCCGTGATTGGCTTGTTCGCCTGGTTCATCTACACGGCGGCCAAGTTGAACGAGCCCAATGCCTACTTGTTGGTCAGTGCGCTGTTGTTGTTGGCGTTGACCGTGTTCATCTGCAACGGGTTCTTCACGCTGCAGCCGAACGAGGCCCGCGTGTTGCTCTTGTTTGGCGCGTATCGCGGCACGGTTCGAACCGCCGGCTGGAACTGGACGAATCCGCTGAACACCAAGCTGCGGATCTCGTTGCGGTCGCGGAACCTGGAAGGCGAGCGGTTGAAGGTCAACGACAAGCGGGGCAACCCGGTCGAGATCGCCGCCGTCGTGGTGTGGCGCGTGCAGGACACGGCGCAAGCGGTGTTTGACGTGCAGGACTATGAAGCGTATGTCCGCGTGCAGAGCGAATCGGCGGTTCGGCACTTGGCGACG
>CAIYOB010000199.1 GCA_903927685.1 uncultured Planctomycetaceae bacterium | reverse complement strand
GGTCAACGGCCGGCTGGCCTCGCGCTGGCCGGTGCGCGGAGCGCCGGTCGAGCACCAAGGCGTAGTCTACTTCGGCGCGGGCATCTGGCCGGAGGAAGGCGTCTATGTCTGCGCCGTCGATGCGGAAACGGGCCGCTTGCGGTGGCGCAAGGACAGCCTGTCGTACATTCCGAATGGGATGAGCGACCACGGCAGGGCCTACGATCTCAGCCTGCCGCCGCAGGGGTACCTGGCCGTGCTTGACGGCAAATTGGCGGTGCCCAGCGGCCGGTCGCTGGCCGCTTGGTTCGATCCCGCGGACGGCCAACTGGAGCCCTACACCTGCTTTTACGTCAAAACCAGCCCGCCGCGCGGCACCTGGTACGTGGCGGGCATCGGCCAGTGGTGCGTGCAAGGCGGCAACTGGTTCGGAACCCGCGCGGACGCCGCACCGATGAAGCCCGCCGACCTGCAGGACGCGGTCTCCCCGCTCGCCTGGTCGCGGGAGACGCCGGAGAACGAACGGTACGTCATCCACAACCGGCCCTTTCTCCGCGCGGACACCTACCGTCTGCACAACGAGAACTGGTACACCGAGCCGGTGCTGACCGAGACGGTGATGTACGCCTCGGAATTCGTGGACGAGACGAAGTACCTGGTGCCCCGCGGGCACACCCGGATCGCGGTTCCCGAATTCGACCGGATGGTGGCTCGCGACCTGACCCGCCCGCACTGGACGACGACGCGGCAGCGCCGCGTGGCCGCCGACGGGGGCGTGGCGGTGGACATGCTGCGTCTGGAGTTTCCCGTGCTGTGGGAGTTGGCGTCGCCGCTGCGGGTGCTGGTCAAGGCGGCGGAGCAATTGTATGCGGGCGGCCGGGATACCATTGCCGCCGTCGCCATTCCCGACCCCGGCGGAACGCCGCAGATCGCCTGGCAGGCGCCGCTCGTCGGCACGCCCGTGCATGCACTGGTCGCGGACGGCAAGCTAGTCGTGGTGACCGAGACGGGCAGCGTGTCTTGTTTCGGCTCGACGGCAGATCGGCCCGTGTCCGCGGACACCGAGTTGGCTGCAGAGCAGAGTGCGGGACCGGTCGGGGATACGGCTGCCGGCGCGGCAACGTCCGCGATCGTTCCTCCGGCCTACGCCTCGCCGCCCAGCGGTTACGCTTGCCTGCTGGGGTGGCACGACGGCACTCGCGCTCGGGAGCTGGCCCGCGAGGGCGGCTATCAGGTGGTCGTCTTCGAACCCGACGCGGACCGCGCTGCGCAAGCCAAGGCGGACTTGATCGCGGCCGGCTTGTACGGCCGGCAGGTACAGTTGGTGCCAGCCGGCTTGGACCAAGTCCGATTGCCGCCCTATTGGGCGAACCTGATCGTGGCCGAGTCGCTGGACCGCGCGGGGCCAACGGAAGCCATCTTGTCCACGGCATTGGCTTGCCTGCGGCCGTACAGCGGACAGCTGGTGCTGCCGGCAGGCCAAGCGCACGCCCGGCTCGTCGAGCGGTTGCTGGCCAGTCGCAGCGGATATGTCCAGCACCAGGATGCCGCGGGCGTGACGGTCCGGCGGACAGCGCCTCCCGCGGGCGCCGACGATTGGAGCCACGAGGCGGGCGGGCCGGCCAACGGGTTTGCCAATTCCGAGCGGCTGGTCAAGTGGCCGCTGGGCGTGCTGTGGTACTCGGGCGACATCGACCGCTACTTCACGCCCGCGTCGCACTTCCAGCACGAGCGTCAGCCGTATCCGCTGGTGGCTGGCGGCCGGATGTTCTTGATCACGGGCCAGCAGCTGCACGCGATCGACATCTACACGGGCGGCTATTTGTGGCGAGCCGAAATGCCTTTGACGCCTTGGGTGCAGACCCGCTGGTTCGACAGCCGCATTTACGGCCGGCCCACGGAGCGCAACTACGTGGCCGCCGCGGATCGAGTGTACGCGGTCACCGGCGAACAGATCTACGTGTACGACGCGGCGACGGGCCGGCAGGTGAACGTGTTCGAGATCCCGCCGCCGTTCCGGGACGAAGCGCCAATCGCCCCGCCGGTGGAAGAGCAAGCGATGGGCGTGCGAGCCCGGGTCCAAGCCGCGCCGCCGTGGACCGAAGTCCGTTTGTGGCAGGACCTGCTGCTGGCCATGCTGGGGCCGAACCTGGTGGCCGTCGATCGTCACACGGGCGCCGTTCGCTGGTCCCGCACCAGTACGCGTCAAACGACGACCTACGCGGTGGGCGCCGATCGGTTGTTCGGACTGGATTGCGACGTCCCGCGGTTGGGCGGCGGATCGGATCGTGACGCCAGGACCGGGCTGCTGTTTGGACTGGACCCGCAGACCGGCCAAGTCTGCTGGCAGCAGTCGCCGGAGGTCGCCCCGGTGCCGAAGCATGCGGTGGACAATCCCCGCTTGTGGCTTCGGCCCCTGATTCCCGTGGTGTCGTACAACGGAAAGCACGGTCTGATCGTCCTGACCGTCAATGGAAACCAGGTGCACGTCTTCCGCGCTGCGGACGGCTCGCCGGTGTGGTCCAAGCAGGGCCTGACGCGCGGAAACCTGCAACTGATCTACCCGCCCGTCGTGACGGACGACTACTTGGTGCTGTCGGGGTACAACGGTTGTTTCGGCTATCTGCTCGACGTGCAGACCGGTCTGGACGCCGGCGAGAACACGGGCATCCCGCGGCCGCGGACCTGCGCCCGGATCCTGGGCAACAACGACCTGCTGGTCTACCGCGATGCCGCGACCGAGTTGTACGATGTCGCCGGCAACCGCATGATCGGGCTGAACTCGTTGCGGTCCGGCTGCACGACCAGCTTCATCCCGGCCGGCGGTGTCATGACCGCCCCGATGCTCGGACACGGCTGCGTCTGCAACTACCCCATGTTCGCCTCGCTGGGGCTGTTCCATTGGCCGGAGATCGAGAACTCTCGTCCGGCGGCGGTGGCGGACTCGTGGGTGAACCAGGCCGAACCGCTGCTGGCTGCGGCTGCGGTCCAGGCGAACTCGCCCGCCGCGCCGGCGGACGCCAAGGTCGATCTGCAGAAGTACCGCCTGCTGAACGGCACGCTCGAAGCGGCCGGCGCGCGGCTGCAGTTCAGCACCAAGGACGACCAGCCCGGCTATGCCGTGCGGCGGGCCGATCGGCCCTTGGAGAAAGCGGTCTTTACCTTCTCCGTCCAGCGGGCGGAAGGTGCCAAACGGCACGGCAATGCATTTTTTGTCTGCGGGCCGAGCGACCAGCCCGGCGAGTGGCTCGAATGCCGGCTGTACTACGGCGGCCGTCGCAGCCTGATGATCGCCGGCAGGTGCGTCGTGCAAGTCGAAGAAAAGGCCACCCTGCCTCCCAGGGGGCCGTACCAGGTGACGGTGACCGTTGACTGTCAGGCCCAAACGGTCAGCTTTGCGGTGGGAAGCCAGGAAGTCACGAGCAAGCTCACCGCCGCGATCAAGACGATCACGCATTACGGCTACGGCGGCGCCAACTCGGACAATGCCTTCACCGAGGCCTCGGTCCGGTAGGCAGATCAGGTGCTAGCTGCCCAGCCCCAGCGGATCCCGCCTCGCATTTCGTCCCTCACCCGCCACGGGCTCGTGCCGAGTGCTCCGTCAATGCTGCATGTTGGGGTGCCTGGGGTCGAGTGCAGCGAGCCCCCAGCGGCAAGAACCGGGGGTTCGCCACTCGTACCTCGCGGCTCGACCCCAGGCACCCAACCCCGGGTTCCTTAGCCTGACGGATCGCCCGCCTCAATTCTCCGGGCTGGGCTGCTTGGGAAGGAGAATTCTTTTGTAGCAATTGGCTGATCCTTGTCGATAACACAAGGTGTAGCGACGCGCACCGCCGGTGGAATCGAAGTCCGCCCAGGGCGCGGTCCGCAAGGCCGGGGACCACGACCGTCAGGTGAAGCAATGCCGTCAGAGCCAGCATCAGCGACTGTCCGCGCATGGTTGGCCTTGTGGAGCGTGGCTGTCGGTCTGCTCGGCGTTGCCGGCTGTACGCCTTGGTCCCAGTACGTGCACAACGGGTTCAAAGTCGGCCCCAACTACTGCGAGCCGCCGGTTCCCGTCGCGGAGACCTGGATCGACGCCGACGACCAGCGGGTCCGCAGTGAGGCTGCGGAGGTGGCCCAGTGGTGGACGGTCTTCGGGGATCCCATCCTGAACGATCTGGTCCAGTCGGCGTATGCGCAGAACCTGACGCTCCGCGAGGCGGGATACCGGATCCTGGAAGCTCGCGCCCAATTGGGGATCGCGCATGGCGAGTTGTTCCCCCAGGTTCAGACGAGTTCGGGCGAGTTCTCGGCTCGCGGCGTCAGCGTGAACGTGGCCAATCGCAGTGCCACACCGAAACGCTGGTATGACCAGTGGGACTTGGGTTTCGGCCTGACTTGGGAACTCGACTTCTGGGGCCGCTTCCGCCGCGCGATCGAGGCTTCGGAGGCGACGCTGGACGCTTCCGTCGCTCAGTACGATGACGTCCTGGTCACGCTGCTGGCCGACGTCGCAGGCAACTACGTCGAATACCGCACGGTGGAACAGCGGATCGCCTATGCGGAAGAGAACGTGCGCGTCCAGCGGAAGATCCTGGAAATGGCGACCGCCCGTTTTCAAGGCGGCCAGACGAGCGCCGTGGACGTCAACCAGGCCCAAAGCGATCTATCCAGCACGGAAGCCCTCATCCCGCGATTGCGGATCTCGCTGCGCCATGCCAACAATCGGCTGTGCATCCTGCTGGGCAAGCCGCCCGAGGATCTGCAGAGCCAGCTGGGAACCGGTGCCATCCCGACGGCGCCCTCCAGCGTCGCGGTCGGCATCCCGGCCGACTTGCTTCGGCGCCGCCCTGACGTGCGGCGGGCCGAGCGGCAGGCGGCCGCCCAGTGCGCTCAGATCGGCGTGGCGGAGGCGGACTTCTATCCCCAGTTCCTGCTCAACGGTTCACTTGGCTGGGGAGCCGAGAATTTCGGCAACCTCTTCGACTCGGCTTCGCTGAAAGGCTCGGTGGGACCGGGGTTCCGCTGGCACCTGCTGAATTACGGTCGGATCCTGAACAATGTCCGCTATCAGGACGCCCGTTTCCACGAGTTGGTCACGGCCTATCAACAGACACTGCTGAAAGCCAATGAAGAGGTGGAGAACGGTCTGGTCCGGTTCCTGGAATCGCAGGCCGAAACCCAAGCCCTGACCGAAAGCGCGGATGCCGCCAAGAAATCCGTCGACGAGTCGATGGCCCAATACCAAGGCGGGCTGACCGATATGAATCGCGTCGCCGTCCTTCAAGAGCGGCTGGTCCAGCGTCAGGAACGGCTCGCCCAATCGCAAGGCGAGATTGCCCAGGGCCTGGTCCAGGTCTACCGCGCCCTGGGCGGCGGCTGGCAGATCCGCTGCGCGTCGGCGGAACCGCTGGAGATGGCATCCTCCGAGCCGTGATCCCAGTGGGGCGACCTCCACACCGACGCTCACGGAAGGCCCCAGACTCTTCCAGGTTGGCACTCCCAGGTCGGCGCCTCGAGTCGTGCAGCATCTGGCATGGCCCCCGAGTCGTGAATATCTCCTCTGCCGGTTCTGGCCGCGATGATCCGGCGAGCAGGCAATGACTGTCTCCGTTTGTCGAAGTCGAAGGGCACGGCTCGGTGTGGAAGGGCACGGCTCGGAGAGCCATGCTACGCAGGCGCCGTTACGGCACTACGGCTCCCCCGGCGGCCGGATCTCCCAGGCCCAGTTGCTGGGCGGCCAGCGGGCCCCAGCGTGACGCGAGCAGATCTTGGACAGACAACCGCAGCCGGTCCCGGCGTTTATCGATCTGGCGATTGATCTTCTCCGGCAGCCGGGCGCTCTGCTTGTTCAATTCGCGGTCCAGCAGTCCGCGCGCCTCTTCACCCAACTCGCGTGCTACCGAGCCGCCGAGCTGGCTGATCCGGTCCAGGTGGAAATCGACCAGCCGCAATTCCGCTTCCCGAACCAGCGGATCGAGAATCACATCGGGAGGCAGTTTCGTCGGATCCAGTTTCATCCCCAGCTCGAACCGCACGCGGAACTGCGTGCGGGCCCGGGCATTGGCGCTCAGGCTGATCAGCTGGACCCCCAGCTCCCACTGGGAAAGCCTTGCGAACACCTCTAACTGGGCGTCCGCCGCCAAGTCCACCTCGACGCGACCGGCGGCCGGCAACGGGCGGACTCCCAGCACTTCCAGGTGCAGATTCTGCTCCGGTTCGACCAGCCGCACGCGAACCAGTTTCCACGTGCCGTCGTTGACCGCTTTCTTCCGCCGCTTGGTCTTGATCTGCAAGCCCTCGCGGCGAATATCGACTCCGGCCCAGATCTCGGTGGTCTGCCCCCAGTTGTCCCGCGATTCGAAATCGGCAGGCAGGTTCTCGCGGACGATCGTGTTGACCAGTCCGCTTAACGCCTGCAGAGACTCGGCCGAGGCCGGAGACGTGCTGGACGCTGGAGGCGGCGGCACTTGCCCGTTTGCGACGGGCGCCGCCAGGGAAAAGAAGAGGAACGCGCCGACTCCGGCCCACCGCCACGCCGGCCGCCAATCACCAAGCCCGTGCTCCGCACGTGCCCGACATCCCGTTGCTAATGCCTGCACTCGGCTATGCTCCTCTTGCTATCCGCTTCCGCAATTCCCGGCCTTGATCGGACTGTTGCGCACTGTAACCCGAAGCGCCAGCGAGAGGGCCGCCCCCACTCGCTGGCGCTTCGGGCTACTTTCGCGAGCGTTGGTCTATTGCGCAACACTCCGAGCAACGCCGAATTCTCGCTGAAGACGGGACTGGGGAGCAAGGCCAATCCGCTCGCGGGCGCCCCCTGCCGCTTGAACGCTCCCTGCCCCGTGTCGTAAAATACGCTTGCCGACGCTCGACGGTTCCGCGGGGACCAAGGGCGTGAAAGACTGAGACATTCACACATGGCGCAAGACTACTATCAAACCCTGGGCGTTTCCAAGACCGCTTCGCAGGCCGAGATTCAGAAGGCCTATCGCAAGCTGGCCAGAAAGCACCACCCGGATATGAATCCGGATGATCGGACCGCCAAGGATAAATTTAAGAAGATCCAGGAAGCCTACGATGTCCTGAATGACCCGCAGAAGCGGGAGATGTACGACCGGTATGGCAGTGCCTTTGACTCGGTCGGCGGCAGCGGCGCCGGCCCGCGCTGGGGGACGCGTGGGGGGCCGGAGGGCTTTCAGGAAGTCGACTTTGGCCAGATCTTCGGCCAGGGCGGAGCCGGCGCGGGTGGGTTTGAAGAGATCCTGCGGCAATTCGCCGGGGGCACTCGAGCTGGACGGCGTCCCAGTCCGCGCACCCGGGGGGCTGACCTGGAACACGAATTACACGTTCCGTTCAGCACGGCCATCGGCGGCGGCCAGGCTCAGTTGTCGGTCCGGCGAGCCGACGGCAAGATCGAGACGATTTCGGTCAAGATTCCGCCGGGAATCGAGGACGGGCGGAAGATCCGGCTCCGCGGGCAAGGCGAGCCGTCGCCGTCGGGAGGCTCGGCCGGCGATCTGTTAATCACCGTTCGCGTCGCCGAACATCCGTACTTCCGCCGTCGCGGTAACGACTTGGAGCTGGCCGTGCCCGTGACGCTGGCCGAGGCGGCCCTGGGGGCGAAGGTGGACATTCCGACCCCCGGAGGCGAGATCTCGCTGAAGATCCCGCCCGGGACGTCCAGCGGAAAACGGTTGCGGCTGAAAGGACTCGGCGTCCCCACCGAGAAGGGCGGCCACGGGGACCTGTACGCTGAAATCCAAATTGTGATCCCGGACTCGCTGGACGACGCCAGTCTGGAACTTGTCCGTCAATTCGACCGGCGGCGGCCGCTGCAACCGCGGACCAATCTCCAATGGTAATGCTGCTTGGGTTGCTCGGTGGGTATGGCTGGGCGCTGGCTCAGGTCGAGCCAGAGGCGGTGTGGCCCCGGGCTCCCGTGGCGGCAGTTGTTTCGCCGGCCGCGCTGCCGTTGCAGGCGCCGCAGCCCCTGTTGCTGCGATTGAAGCCCCGAGACCGGGCCCGCGTGCTGGCCGCCTTGGCCGGACTGGTCATCCTCGGTTTCACGCTGATCGCGCTGGCCTGGTGGGGCGCCCGCTTCACGCGGCGATATTTGAAACGCCCCTGGCCGGGCGGCGGACGCCAGCGATTCTCCAACGTCTCCGAATACGACTGGGCCGGCAAGCCGTTGTACGTGACAGACTCGGAGGATAACGGTGACGCGGACACGGAGCACGGGCGTGACGAGTGAACGTTTCTTGCGCAAGCACCATCTCCGCAGCCGGGAGGACTTTGCCCGCGTCTATCGCAGCGACGCCTATGCCGCAAGCCCCTGGCTGGTCGTGCGCGGCTGTCCGAACGGCTTGGACTATTCGCGGCTGGGACTGTCCGTCTCGCGCAAGGTCGGGCCGGCAGTGCTGCGGAACCGCTGGAAGCGGCTGATCCGCGAAGCGTTTCGCCTGGCGCAGGAGCAAATCCCCGCCGGGCTGGACCTGATCGTCCGGCCGCGGGCGGGCGCGGTTCCGGATTATCCGCGGATCGCCGAGTCGTTGCCGAAACTCGCTCAACAACTCGCCCGAAAGCGCCGGAGTCCGCCGTCATGAGCTTTCTCTGGGCAACCTTGGTGGGCTTGCCGAGCTGGCTGCTGATCGCCGCGGTTCGGCTGTATCAGATCTTCCTCAGCCCCGTGTTCGGCCGCCAATGCCGGTTCCTGCCCACGTGCAGCCAGTACTTCATTCTGGCCGTCCAGAAATACGGTGCGCTGCGCGGCGCATTCCGCGGCGTGCGGCGGATCTGCCGGTGCCATCCGTTTCATCCCGGCGGGTATGATCCGCCCTAGCCGTGCCAAAGGACCATCCCATGCGGCAGGAATATCGCCCGGCCCAGCGCACGTGGTACCAGAAGTTTCGCTGCGCGTTCCGCGGGCTGGTCCTGGGCGTCCACGGGCAGAGCAGTTTCGCGGTGCATTTCGCGGCGGCCGGACTTGTCGTCCTCGCCGCGGCGTTGCTGCAAGTCAGCCGTGCCGAATGGTGCATCCTGCTGCTGTGCATCACCACGGTGCTGACCGCCGAGATGTTCAACAGCGCGTTGGAGCACCTGGCGCGGGCGGTCGACCGATCGGAGAACCGCCACATCGGCTCGGCCTTGGACATCGGCAGCGCCGCGGTGCTGACGGCATCCCTGGGGGCCACCGTCATCGGCGTGATCATCTTTGCGGCGCGGGCGACGGCGTGGCTGGCGGTGCGCTGACACTATCCAGTTCCTCGTGCTCCGTGCTCACCACGCAGTCGCGCTCGTCGAACACATTCAGATAGTAGACCGTGGTTCCCTCCGGCAGCGTCGCGGTGACTCGCCCCGCGGCGGTCACCTCGGCCGGCAGCGCCTCCCATTTCCGGTCCGGCCACGTGCCCAAGTCGCGGGTCACGTTCAACTCGGCCTTCTGGAACTTGCAGGGCGACTCGAAGGCGGCCCAGACTAGGTTTCCGTCACGTCCCTGTCCCGTCAGTTTCGCAAGCGGGACGCCTTGCTGGAGGATGCTGTCGGCAAACGTGAAGGTCTCCTTGGGGCCTTCACCGGCATCGCCGTGGCCGTGCGGCATGCGCAGGCGGATGCACAGCGTCCGCGGCCCCGATGGCAACCGGTAGGACTTCTGCAGGGCGTTGAACGTGTAGGCGAAGTCATTGCTGCCTGTCACCCAGCAGACCGGCATCGCGGCGTGGGGAAGATACACCGAGGGATCCCACCACCGCATCCAGCGCGCGCTGCCTTCCGGCCCCAACTGGTTGACACTGCTCGCAAATGTGTGTTCGTTGGTAAAGCCGCAGCCGTAGACCGGGACCGCGAACCGGAACCGCGAGTCGACCCCGGCCACGATGCAGGTGAGATACCCGCCCCAGGAAATCCCCGTGACCCCGGTGCGGTCGGCGTCCACCTCCGGCAGGGACCGCAACAGACTGTGGGCCAGGACCGCGTCGGCCACCGCATGGTATGTCCACTGGTCCTCCCGCGGTTGGTCGATCTGATTCCAGCCGCCCCAGCCCGGCGGACCGCCCAGATCGTGCCGTTCCCACTTGCCGTACGAGCCCTTGGGCACGCACCCGCAGGTGTCCATGGCAATGGCCGCATACCCGCGCGACGTCCAGCGGCGCACCCACGAGTCAAACGCCGTACCGCCGCCACCGTGAATCAACACGACACCGGGGACCTTGCTGCCCGCCGGCGCGTCCGGCAGACCGATCCAGGCGAAAACCCGCGTCTCGCGGCCTTGGTAGGGCAGTCCCTGGAAGAAAACGGCCTTGACGTCCGGCCCGGAAAACCCCTCGGCCGGCCAAACCTGAGGCGGTTGGGACAGCCGGGCCAAATCCCACATCGGACCTGCGGGATCGGCGGGCTTGGCGACTGGCGCGACCTCTGCTTCGCCCTGGCCGCGGGCGATTCCGCTCCAGACGAGCATCCCCAACAGGGCCCAGGGCCAGCACGCCATCACGGTCCGCAGCCGCCACGACAACAACACTCGGCGCGAGAAACGACGCTTCATGGTGGAACCTCAAACGATACGAAATCACGGTGTCCTGCAGCAGGTGGAAGACTGCCTCACGATGCGACTATTCTGACAGCCTCGTTACCAATGTGCAAATCCACTGGGGAGACGGCCGCAAATCGCCGGCGTCCGCAGCCCGAACGCCAGTTCGTTTGCCGGCTCAACGGCGGACAGCTGCGATTCCCACGGCGAACCGCTCGGCACCGGCAGCGAGTTCCATGCGGACTTGCCGAATCGGGGCTGCGTCGGCGGCATCGATCTTCCTGACGCGAGCGGTTACGATGGGTCCTGAACAGCGCGGCGCGCGGCGTGACCATCCTGACGTTCGAAAACGCCTGCGGCTGATCCCTCCCATTGCGAAAGGTCGAGAATGTACAACACCCCGGACGGAAATCGCGTGCTGCAGGGCGCCGAGCGCCAGCTGTTCGTCGAGTCGCTGGGCATGCTCGTCGACATGCTGACACTCGACGAATTCTCGACCGACATCCAGATTCTCGACGGCTTGACGCCGAACCAGCGGATCGCGACCTACCACACGGTGGCCCGCGCCCTGCTGGTCGAGGACGAGTTGTCGCCCGAATTGACCGCCGTGGTCGAAGGCGCTGTGGCCAGCGTCTACCGCCATGTCCGTGACATGATCGCGCTGGAATTGGACACGGCAGAATCCACCGATGACACGGCCTTCGAGTTCGGTGACTTGCCGCAGCGGCCCAGTTGGCGCGAACGGGCGATTGCCGCGGGGCACGAGGCGGGGATCGAAGACCTGCCGGCAGCGGACGAAATGGATTTCGACGAGTGGGACTTGGTGATCGAGTGTTTGGAGGGCCGCGTGCTGTGGGACGATGACTGGGACCTGGCCGATTACCTGGACGCCGCGCCGGAAGCGGCGGATCGCGCCAAGGCAAAGCTGGGAATCGCAGCTGACTACTTCGTCGCGATCCCCCGCGATCCCAGCGACGCGGACGCCGAGCGGTTGCTGGCCGAGTTGCGGGAGCTGACCAGGGAGGCCCGCTGAACGGCCAGGTCGGGGACCGCCGCGCGCCGCTACGTCGGCACCGGCCTGGGCTTGGCGATCGCCAAGCCACCGGGGGGCTGATGGGCGGTGAAAGCGGCATCCTCGGCGAAGTCGGAACGAAAGCGGAGTTCTGGTTCACGGCGCGTCCGGGCAAGTCCAACCAGCCGGCGGCTGCCCTGGTCGCTCCTCCGCCACCGGGGTCACTCGTACGTGAACAGGGCCGTGGCCCGGCAAGGCTGGTCGGCCGCCACGCGGACCCAGTGCGCGGCAAAGCCTTCCGGGAACGCGTGCGCGACCGTCTGGCCGGCTGGGATCGGGAGCGTCTGGTAGACGCGCCAATCGGCGTGGTCGAAATTGACTTCGAGCGTCACGTTTACCGTCTGGTCCGCGTCGTGGGACAGTTCGACCCGCTTGCGGTCATAGCCGTTCATCAAGTAGGCGTCCGACGCTTGGCCCGCAGTGACCGCTGTCTCGTGCCACGGCCCGCCGCGGCCGACGGGCTTGCCCAGCTTCCATAGATCGTCGATCGCACCGAACCACAGGCCCACGCCGTCGTCGCTGCGGAAGTACTGGCCGTCCGGCGCTGCCGCCGGCATGGTGCCACTGAGGACCAGCAAGCCTCGCCAGGTGCAGAAGTCCATGACTTGTCGCCGATGGCTGGCCACCGGCTTGATCTTCCACACGCCGCCTTCGCGCGGCTGCTCGTAGAACGTGCCGTGGATGTTCATCAAGTACCGCTCGGATTCGCACTCGCGGATTCCCCGCGGCCAGCCGGTCGCAAACGGCTGGTCGTAGCACTCGCCGCCCTTGGGCAACCGGAACCGGCGGCCTTTCTCCGCCAGGATGACCGACGCGTCGTCGACCTCAAAGTCGCGGCGGACTTCGGCGATCTGCCGCACTTCGTCCGCGCGGCCGGGTTCGGGACGCGTGAACGCCAGCCGCTCGTCGACCTCGTAATACGCCTCGTGGACTTGCCCGGCCGAATCGATGCGGCGAGCCAGGTACTGCAGATTGCGATTGTCCTTGCCGGGACGGATCAAGCCGGCCACCGCTTGGCCGTCCGTGTTGTCTGCCAGCGCCGCGAACAGCGGCCCAGCCTGTTGCGGGTCGTGCCCCGGACTGCTGTAGTGAAAGAAGGCGGTGGCCACGCAGTCTTGATCGACCGTGGCGCGAATCCAGTTCGCCTGGAAGTCCGTGGGGAAGACGTGGGAGACGTATCCGTCGGCGGGCACGGTGAATGTGCGATACGCCGTCCATTGGCCGTCGCCCCGCACGTCGACTTCCAAGGTGAACGTCACCTCGCCCGCGGGCGAGGCTGCTCGCGACGCGTCGGCGGCGGGGGCCGCAGCGGGGTTGGGAATCGCGGCGCGGCCCTTCAGGTCAGTCGGCAGGTCGGTGATCCCGAGCGCGCCGCCGGCGGGCGAGGCGGGGGCGACGAAGGCCAGGTGCGGGACGCCGTAGTCGGTGGCGTTGTGGGCGAGCGGGTGGCCCGGGATGTCGACTCGGCCTCGGGGGAACGCCTTGCGATACACTTGATCGGAATAGTCGCCCCAAGCCAGCGTCATCTCCGTCCGCTCCCAGCCCGGGCCCAGTTGAGCTTCGGGGCGGTCGTCCACCGCCAGGTACACGATGACATCTTGGTTGATCGTGAAGGCGTACCCGGGCGCCGGTTGGTGGAAATCGCCACGGGCGATGGTCACGCGCGCCAGATTCCGCAAGGCTTCCGGCAGCCGGGTGAGGGGAAAGTTGCCGCTGCAGCGGTGCATGACTTCGCCCGTGGCCGCGTCGATCAAGGCTTCGTCGCTGTGCCGCCCGCGACCGACCGCCAAGTGAACGCAACGGCGGTCAAACCCGTTGATCAGGAACGGCACCGAGGGCTGCCCGGCTTGGACCGGATCGTTCGCCCACACCCCGCCCCACGCGGTGCGCGGCCCCCAGGTCGCCAAGTCCTCGACGTGGCCAAACCACAGATTCGACTGCGACTGGCCGGCCAGCGGATTGGCCATGATGGACGTCTCGTCCGAGGCCAGCACGACGCGCCCGTTCCAAAGGCAGAAGTCCGGGATGTACCGGTGGTGAGTGGCGATGGGACGGATCCCGCCGGTCTTGGCGGCGCTGAACGTCGCGGGAAAATCCCACAGCATGGCGTGCATGTCCATCATCAGTCGGCCCGGCGCGATCTCGCGGATCCGCGGCCACTCGGTGTACCAGCCGCCGTAGCCGTCGTACGTGTGGCTGGCCTTGGGCATCCGGAACGTGTGCCAAGTGCCCTGATCCAGCAGCATCAGGAGCACGGAGCGGCGGTCCCAGCCGATGGCCCAGACCGGGGCGGCGTCGTCCGGCGAACCGTGGATGCCGCCCGGGCCGGTCACGTCCGTGAATTGCCGCCGCTGGATGATCCGCCACTGGCTGCCGTCCCATTCAGCCAGCACGCCGTTGTCTTCCGGGCCCTGCGGCGGGCCGCCGACTTGCAGGTCCTTCAGCGAATGCCCGCCGACGCCGCTCTCGCCGTTGTTGGCGACGATGTAGCGGCCCTGACCCGTGTAAGCCCCTTTCCCATGCCAGCCCGGCACCGGCTTGGCAAACAGCAGCGTCGGTGCGAGCGTGTGCACGTCCACTTCGTAAATCCGGCCTTCCATGTCGAAGTAGTACACCCGGTTGGCCGGGTCGCTCAGGTGCCGCGACACGGCGGTCGGCCGGCCGGGCATTCGGCGGTAAGGAATTACGCGGACCGCGCCCGATTTGTCGATCGCGTACGGGCCGATGAACAGCTGTTCGCTTTCGCGGTGGATCATCCGCCCGGCGGGCGTGCCGCCGATGCTCTCGGGGCGGATCTCCTGATTCAACTGGAGATCGATCGTATACAACTTGTCGGTGCTGCCGGTCGGGCAGTGCGGCGAGTAGGTCAGCAGCCACAGCTTGCCCGCCCACGGCACGACGGCCCCGATCCCGCACTCGCCGCCGCTGCCGTACGTCTGGCCGTCGTCCGTCACCAGACTGTTGTAGACGGTCAGGTGCGGGTACACGCCGCTGACGCACAGCGGGGCGGTTGCGTCGGCGGGCGGTTGAGGACGGTCCGTGGACGGATCGGCCGCGAGGGCGGCGGTGTGGAGCGTCACGAACAGGAGCGCGGCGAAGGGGTTGCGTGCCGTCATGGGCTGGACCACCGAGGTGAATGGGACATAGATGATCTCTGACGGTAGCAGCCGTTAGGAACTGGAACAACCACCCCTAGATATTGACTTGACCCAAGTTGACGGGCAGGGATCGCCGATACGCTGGGCGATCCGGGCCAAGGGACCTATCGCGTGTCCTGGCTGGTGGATGAGATCCCGCCGGCGGCGGCCACGCTGCAGATCGATCCCGACCGCGGAGTCTCGGCGATCGATCGGCGGACCAATACCACGACGTTCACCGTGCGGGGCACCGTGGCCGAAGCCGGTTTGACCGTGACGTTGCACGGGATGATCCGCAATGTGGACCTGGGTGCGGCGACCGTGACGGGGAGGGATGTCGAGCGACTGGTCAACGTGCAGAGCGCGGGCAGCCATACGCTGCGTGTGCGGGCGGCCGACGCCGCGGGCAACGCGACGGACAGCTTCTTCGAGGTGTTCGTCGATCGGCTTCTCCCGTCGCCGTATCGTAGCGGCCGCGCCGGAGCCTGCAATCGTTCAGCCGGCCATCGCCACGGGCATCAGAAAGTCCGCGGCGGGAGCCAGTTGCACATTCCGGCAGCGGTCCAGGTAGAACTGGCGGGGTTCTTCGCGGCTCAGGCAGAGAGCCAGGAAGCGATCCTGGCCCAGGAACCGGATCGGGCTGACGACGCGTTGCGTCGTCGCCCCTTTGGCATCGCAATACTCGAACGTGACGACCAGGTCGTCCGCTTGAGCCATGGCTCGGCTGATCATCTGACGCATGCTTGGACCTCCTGCAATCGTTGACCGATGCGGAGGTTATCGGCCCGCCCCGTGACACGTTTGGTCCCCAGGCGAAAAAATGCCGATGGCCGATGGCGCCCTTCACCTCCCTCGCGCAGCGGGGGAGGTTGGACGCGGAAGCGGCCGGGTGGGGGCATGCACGTGGCCGAGCACGATCGCTCCGTGACCAAACGTGTCCAATCCACTCGCGATAAATCCAGCCAGCAAGAGTCATAGTTCCCGAGAGCAAAGGGGCGAGAGATGCCGAAGTACTACGTGGAATCCGGTTGGGTGCGGTTGGTCCTGGATGCCAGGAACGCCGAGCAAGCGGCGATCAGAGCCTTTCAGCGCTGCCAGGTGCGGCAAGCGGAGATCTACGCCGAGGCGGTACCGGGAACGATTCGCGACGCCGAGGCCGTCGAGTGGCAGTTGGCCGACGAGATCCGCGTCAACGAAACCGGTTTTCGCGACTCGGTCGGCGAGACGTTCGACACGTTCGAGATCGCCGCGTTCGACTTGGGCTATCGATTCGCACCCCGTCTGAGCCGGTCGGGAGCGGCCTGACAGGTAGGGCGACGAGGGACCGTCGCCTGGCTGTCGATGCGCCGCGGGCAGGTACCCCGCAGCGCCGGCGAGAGGGCCACCGCCCACTTGCTTGCGGTTCGGGCTCCAGTGGGTGCGAACCTCCCGCTCGCTTGCGCTTCGGGCTCCAGTGGGTGCGAACCTCCCGCTCGCTTGCGCTTCGGGCTCCAGTGGGTGCGAACCTCCCGCTCGCTTGCGCTTCGGGCTCCAGTGGGTGCCAGCGT
>CAIYOB010000198.1 GCA_903927685.1 uncultured Planctomycetaceae bacterium | reverse complement strand
GTCGGCTCCGGCTTCACCGTCGGCTCCGGCTTTGCGCTCGCTAGAGTTGCCGGCCGGCTGCTCGACTTGCTGCCGAACAGACCGCTCAAGAGAGCCTTTTTGGGCGTTGTGGTCGCCTGCCCAGCCGCCGTCACGCTCGTCGGCGTCGCCCGATCTTGGGACGTCCTGGGCTCGGACGCGCGACTCGACGCCCGCCCCGGACTCGCCTCAGGCGTCGTCCCTGTTGGCGTGCCGCCGAACAGGCTGCTCAGCAGGTTCTTCTTTGGCGTCGCCGTCGCCGCCGTCTTGACCTCCAGAGCATCCTCCACGTCCTTGACGCCGTCCACCTTGCGAGTCAGGCCGAGCGCCAGTTCCTTCTGCTCGGCCGAGGCGACGCTGCCTTTCAACGTCACCTTGCCTTCGACAACTTTGAGGTTGATGTCAAAGCTGCGGAGCTTGCCCGCCTCTTTTTCCTGGCTCAACCGTTCTTTCACGTTTCGGGCGATCTCTTGGTCATTGGCCAGCGCCCACGAGAACGTGGACGCGGCCACCGCGAGACACGCCAACCCCACAATTAGACGTCGCATGAGTGCCCTCCCTGAATAAACCTGTGTCATGCTACCTGCCCGCCGTCCCCAACGCTGTCCGCCTCCGCGCCCCCCTCGGGTCTGGAATCGTTGCGGATTGGCACGGATCGCGCCCTCACGGGGAATCGGTTGCCTGGGTTCAAATCCTCGGCGGTAGTCCTCCCAACGAAAGATGTACTTCCGGCTGCCTCCGGAACACCGTCCAAGCCTCGCGGCCGTGCGGTGTCGCCCCGAGAGCCCTGCTTCCCATGCTGTCACACCGGAAGATTTCGTTGTCTCCGATATTAGTTGTCGGTTGCCTGTCGTGCCGAATAGCAGGTTTTTTTCGATTTTGCCGAGCCGCGCGGTCGTAGGGGAAAAACCAGCGAAGCCCGGTAAGAGAAAACGCCGAAAGCACTGGGGAGCCGGCTTGATGTTGGAAGTTGGAAGGGTGAAGAGGGAAAGAGTTGAACGCCGAAAGCACTGGGGGACCGGCGTCCCGCTGGATTCGCTCGATTGCCCCCGGCACGTTCGACGGGTAAGATGGGCGAGGTGGCGTTCCCGTTTTTCCTACCTCCGCCCTGTTTTTCCTCCCGAGGGTTGGGCACATGGCCATCCGAACTCAACAAGGTCGAACCTTCACGCAGCGCCGGGGGCGGCACCCGTCCGGAGCTGCCCTGCTGCTCATCCTGTGCGCCTTGATCCTGGTCGCCGGCGCAGGCGTGACGGCCTATCTCTACTATGTTCGCAAGGCGAGCCAGCCCAAGCTCGAGAATATGATCACCCAGGCGGTCCGCCGGGGACCGTTCGAGCACGTGGTCCTCGAACAGGGCTTGATCGAAAGTTCCGGCAGCGTGGAAATCCGTTGCGAAGTGAAATCCGCGAACTCGGGCGGCGTCAAGGTGCTGTGGGTCGAGGAGGAGGGCAAACACGTCAAAAAAGGCGATAAACTGGTCCAATTAGATTCATCAAGTTTCGATAAAGAACTGGTCCAGCAGCAGATCGTCTACAACACCAGCCAGGCGGCCGTCATTCAAGCCGAGAACACGTTGCGGGCGGCCGAGATTGCCCGTATCGAGTACCTCGAGGGGACGTTTCGCCAAGCGGAACAGTTGATTCTGAGCGAGATTTTTGTCGCCGAAGAGAACCTGCGCCGCGCCCAGCTGGCGTACCAGTCGACCGAACGTCTGGCGGCCAAGGGAATTGTGACTTCGCTGCAATTGGAGGGCGACGAGTTCGCTGTCGAGAAAGCCAAGAACGAGCTGGCCTCGGGCAAGACGAAGCTCGAAGTCCTCCGCAAGTACACCAAGGAAAAGACGCTCAAGCAGTTTGACAGCGATATCACCTCGGCCAAGGCCAAGTGGGAGTCCGAACAGGAGAGCAACAAGCTGGAGTTGTCCAAGCTCGAAGACGTCAAGCAGCAGATCGCCGCGTGCAACATCGTTTCGCCGGAGGACGGCCAAGTCGTCTATGCCAATTTGTACAGCCATCGCGGCGGCAGCGCCGAGTTCGTGCTGGAGGCGGGAGCCACCGTTCGCGAGAACCAGGTCCTGATCCGGCTGCCAGACCCCACCAAGATGCAGATCAAGGCCACCGTGAACGAATCCCGCATTTCGCTGATCAAGCCCGGCATGCCCGTCGAAATCACCGTGGACGCGGCCCGCGGCCGCAAACTGACCGGCTCGGTGGTCAAAGTGAATCAATACGCCGAGCCCGGCAGCTGGTCCAGCGGGAACATCCAGGAATACGCATCCTTCGTCGAGATCCACGAACCTCCGCCGGAGATCCGCACGGGAATGAACGCCGAGGTGCGGATCTTTGTCGAGCGTCTGGCCGACGCGTTGCAGGTCCCCGTCCAGGCGCTCTGCGAAACCAAGGGGCACTATTTCTGCCTGGTCAGGAACGGCGACGACTTTGAAACGCGCGAGGTCGAGGTCGGATCGAGCAACGATACTTACATGACGATCAAGGCCAACCTCAAGGAAGGCGAAATCGTCGTGCTGAACCCGCGCGGCTTTCCCGATAAACTGAAGATCCCCGAAACGCTGGAAGAGAGAGCGTTGCCCACCAAGCCCCGGCCGCCCAAGGCCCCGCGGCCGGAAGGCAAAGAAAAACCCAAAGCCCCGCCGCCGGGCGAGGCGTCCGAGTCGCGGCCCGTAGCTCCCGGAGGTTCCTCGTGAGACTGGCGTGCAGCTTGCATGACCTGCGAAAAGACTACGTGCTCAAAGGCGAGACGGTGCATGCGCTGCGCGGCGTCTCGCTGGAAGTGCCCGAGGGCGATTACGTCGCCATCATGGGCCCGTCCGGCTCGGGAAAGAGCACGCTGCTGAACCTCCTGGGCTGCCTGGACAAGCCGACGTCCGGCTCGTATTTCCTGGGTGAAGACGACGTCGCCAAGATGAACGACCGGGATCTGTCGCGGATCCGCGCCAGCCGGATCGGCTTTGTGTTCCAGTCCTATAACCTGATCCCCCAGCTGACGGTCGTCGAGAATATCGAGGTGCCGCTGTACTACCAGGGCCGCGTGAATCGCGAAACCAAAGAACGCTGCCATGCGCTGGCCGCGATGGTCGGTTTGGGCGAGCGGTTGCGGCACCGGCCGACACAGCTGTCCGGCGGTCAGCAGCAGCGGGTGGCCATCGCCCGCAGCCTGGTCAACGATCCCTACTTCATTCTGGCGGACGAAGCGACCGGCAATCTGGACTCGAAAACGGCCCTGGAAATCCTGGCCCTGTTCGCCCGGCTGAACGACGAAGGACGCACGATCATCATGGTGACGCACGAAGACGACGTCGCGGCGCATGCCCGGCGGATCATCCGTCTCCGCGACGGCTTGGTTCAATCGGACGAACGCCGCTTGCCCGTGTCGTCGGGGGCCCGCTCGGCAACTTGAGGCTCGCGAAACACGGTCTCGCCACAAGCGAACACGCTGCAGCGGCCGACGTACTGCCAGCACTCGCGGTGATGCGGCGTCTTGCAGCGGCGGCAGAAGACCAACCCCTCGCGGATCTCCTCGCCGCAGACCCGGCAGACGGCTTGCTCCAGCACCTGGGCCGACTGCTGCTCGAGGAACGTAATCCCGCGGGTCCGCGTCAACAGGGCCTGGTCGTACAGCTCCAGCGCGGCTTCGACCACTTGGATCAAGTCCGCCCCGCGGGGTGCGGCCAGGACCTTGGTGATCGTCAGCCAGCCGCGGCCGACCTCCAGACACAACGGCGCGACCGCCGGCTGGGAACGCAGCCGCTCGACGTGCCAGCGGATCACCTCGGTCAAGAACCCGGTCACCTTCTGCGGATCCGCGCCGCGGACGGAATACCGCCGCGCAAAATCATCCGCCGCCAGCGGGATCCGCAACAGACCGTCTGGCGGCGCCTCGTCGGCTGGCCGTGGAGGATGGCGGAGTTCGAGCTGCAACTGGCCGTCGGGCCACGGCAAGTAGATGCGGGTCGCGGGGCCCGAGCCGGGGGCGCCGGGCGCGGCCGCCAGTGCCTGGACGGTAACGACGGCCGTCCGATAACGGAAGACGACCCGCGGCAGGCCGCGAAAGCCGGGACGGTGCAAGGTGCCGTGAAACTGCTGGGCGAGCCAGCGGTACGATTCGACCAGCCGGCCGGTGCGCGGGATGCGCGCCAAGCCGAACCCGCCCAGCAGGCCCAGGAACGTCACCAGAAACAGGAAGACGAGGAAGCATTCCATCGGGTTTCGAAAGCCCCCGGTTTACAGCGAGTCCTGTTCGACCGCAGTCTCCCGCCGCCGCTTCCACACCCGCCACGCGGCCCAGGCCAAGCCTCCGGCAGCCAACAGCCCTGCAGCGCCCAGGAGCCAGAACTCGGGCAGGCCGCCCCCATCCGCGGACCAGGCTGCGGGCAGCGAGTTCGCGACCGACCCCGCCGGCGGATGCTTGGCCTGAGCCAGCTCCGCCGCGCGACGCTCCGCCTGCAGCGCCGCGACCTGGCGCACGAGTTCGTCCCGCGTGTGCTCGGCGGCCGCCAGGGCTCGCGACAGCGATTCGTTTTCGACCCGGACGCGCGCTTCCAGATCCCGATAGACGCGGGCGTCGGCGCGCAGGCCGGCGTTCTCCTCCTGCAGCTGCTCCAGCATCCGCACCAGGCCCCGGGGTGTCCCCGTCCCCAACTGGTCGACGATGCGGTCCAGCAACTGCAATTGCAGCTCCGCCGCGTTTGGCGTGAAACTGCCCGGCCCGGCGGCTTCCGGCCCGGCGGCCGTCCGCGCCATCGCGGCTTGCGGGGCGCCGGAGACCTCGCCCGCCGAACCGGGCACGAGCGTCCGCCAGGCCAGCAGCGCCAGGACCAGGAACTGGCTGGCCAGGATCCCCAACACAGCGGCGCCGAACCAGGCCGAGCGGGAATCGGCCGGCGACCGGAGCGGAACGGGATAGGGAATCCCGGGAAACGGAAAACCTTCGCTCCGGGGAAGTGGACTGGGCATGAGTCGGTTCTCCAGGTAGGTCACCAGGCAGACCAGTTCCAGGGCCCGATGCCGGGATGTAAAGACGTAGAACCCGCCGGTCTGCCGCGGCGGTTCCGGGGCGGGCCCGCCCCATTGAAAGAAGCCGCGCGTGCCCTGGCAGGGATCGATCACCAGGGCCAGGTCGGCCGGCTGGCGGAAGAAGTGCTCGCAGATGAAGCGATCCTGGGCGGACAGGAACACGCCCCAGCCGGGGTGCGTGTGGTACCAGCCCACGATCTGCAGGTCGGCCGGCAACTCGCTCCGCTGCCGCGTGAACTCAGCCCACGTGTCGTGCGTGAACTTGAAACTGCCCGGCGTGCTCTCGTAATGCCGGGCCCGCAACGCGTCGGCCACCACGACGAAGGGCTGGCCTGCCTCGTCTTCGGACTGCCCGCCGAGCAACACGCCGCCCAGCTCGACCTGCGTGTCGGACAGCGCGTGCGACTCCATGTCCCGCAGCGTGTCCAGGTCGACGAAGATCGGCAAGTCGTCCGGGGCGGGATGGCCGCACGGAACGACCGCATATTGCGGATTGCGATCCGGCCGCAGACGCCGCCCCCGGGGCGCTGCTGCGACTTGGCCAAACTCAATCTCGTCGTCCATCGGAGTGCCTCGGGACTCACTCACGGAAACCGTCGCTGCCGCGATCCCCTCCCAACAAGAATACCCCTTCCGTCGCCCGACTGGCGACCCGCACGATCTCGTACGGCGGAATGCCGAGCGCGGCGAGCCGTTCGCCGGCGAGCTCCGAACTCGCGGCGATGGCATGCACCAGCTGGGGCTGCCTCGGTTCGCCGCACTGCGGACAGACCGCGCGGCGGATCCCGACCAGCGGCAGGGGCTGAAACACCCGCTCGCGCGTGCCGCACCGCTGGCAAGCCAGTGAAAGGACCAGGTCCCGGTCCAGCGACAACTGCAAGTCGGGGGAGCCCAAATGCCGCGCCGCCTCGGCGAACAAGTCGGCGGCCGTGTGCTGCCGAGCCTGCAGCGGCAGTTCGACAGGCGGCGGATAAGTCTCGTGGCTGAGGCAATCCTCGCGCCGCTGATAGCGTGTCCGGTAGGTCTGGCTGACCGCCCCGTTGAATACGAACGCCTCGCCGCCGCTGACCGGGATGCCGTGAATCAGTTTCAGTGCTTCTTGCGCCTGCAAGCCGCCGATCAGCGACGCGATCGTGGGAACCGTCGGCACGCGGCCGACGGCGACGTCTTCCTGCCGCAGCAGCGGACAGCTGTAGCGCAAGTTGATCAAGCGGTAGTCGTTTTCCGTCATCCCGCACTCGTAGCAGGGACTGTCCGGCGGCGTGAACACCTTGACGACGCCGTTCAGTTCCTGGATGCCGCCATCGACCCACGGCGTGCCGACCTTCCAGCACGCGCGATTGACCCACAGGCGGGCTTCGCGGTTGTCCAGGCACCCGATCACCACGTCCGCCTCGCGAAAGACGCCCAAGCCCACGGCGGTCAGCACGTTGCCGGAGATCGCGGCCACATCCAAGTCCGGGTTCAATTCCTGTACGGCCGCGGCGGCCACCTCGGCCTTGGGCCGCCCCCGATCGCGGGCGCGGAACAACACCGAGCGGGTCAGGTTCGCCGGTTCG
Source organism: uncultured Planctomycetaceae bacterium (assembly GCA_903927685.1). The sequence goes on along the minus strand of CAIYOB010000198.1, from coordinate 26,495 downwards.
ACCACATCAAAATCGACCACGATCAGGTGCCCGACGCCGACCAGCGCCAGGTTCTTCAACACCTCGTTGCCCAGCGCCCCGGCCCCCACGACCAGCACCCGGGCCTGCCGCAGCCGCTGCTGGTCCCACCAGGGAATCAGCCGCAGCCGCGCATAGCGGTCGTCATCGTCCACGTGCAAAGTCGAAGCAGGCATGACGTTTAACCGATGTACAAGACGGGCGTCCGCTGGTCGTTCCAGCGTTCCGTGGCGACGATTTCCGCGTCGACGATTTCCGCGTCGCAGATCCGAGCGTCCTCGAAGATCAACTCGGCAGTGACCACCGACATGCCGGCCCAGGTCGTGTCCGGACCGTGCGACCCCGCCGCATCGTGCGCCGCCCGCGGCGCGTCCTCGCCCCGCGTCGAGGCCAGGCGCGTGATCCGGTCGCGCAGCGGGCGGGCGTCGAGCGGGAACCGGAACGCGGTCTGGGTGCGCGCCCAGTGGGCCGCCGCGCGATTGTAGGGGCTGCTCACGTCGTAGTTGGCATAGCGGGCGATGTCCCAGAGCAGCACGCACAGTTCGTCCAGCTGCAGGCTCGGCGCCCAATGGGTGCTGTACCCGCCCAGGCAGACGACGCCATTGCCCGAGATGTTCGGATGGAAGATGGGTGTCCGCCAGATCAGCTCGGGGATCATCCGCGGATAGGCCGCTCCCAGCCGGATCTGGACTTCGTGCCCTTCCCGCAGCAGGACCCGATCGGCTTGGTCCGGCTGCCACACGCCCCGCCCGCGAAACCGCACGAGGTAAACCTCAGGCGGGCCGGCGAACGGCGTTTCCGGCGTCGAAAAATCAAACAGGTTGCTGTCCGCCCGCAGTTGCTGCAGCGCCGCCCAGTCGCTTTCCAGCCGGCGCAGACGCGGTGATCGTCGCATGCCTCGTTTCCCCTGCAATGACGTCCCAGCCCGAGCTAGCCAGCGACAATCTCCGGATAGACGATCAAGTGGTCCCCGTTGCGGACCTGGGCTTCAGGCAAGGTCTGCTGCTCCTGCAACCGTCGGCCGCCCTCCTTGTGATCCAGGCTGTAGCTCATCGGCTGGCCGTCCGGCCCCGTGACCGGCAGATTCATCTTGGTGATCACGTTGGGCAGGATCCGCTTGACCGTGACCGTATCGGCGATGACCGCGTCGACCGACTTGGCCCCCGTCTGGTCGAGAAACGTGACCCGCGTCCCCTTGGGCTCGCCGCCCGCCGCCGTTTCCGTCATGTGGCCCTCCCCACGTTACGTAGTTACCATTCCGCAATCTCGCCGTCAGTATAACGTATTCGTTCCGTCTGCGAGAAGCTTGCCCGAAAAGATCCCTGATGACAGACACCCCCCGATGGAAAGATTCCGTTGAGCTGGCTATGATGCAGTGACTGCGGCAGCTCAATTCCGCTTCTCGGAGGTTTCGCATGCGCAAGTCCGATTTATGGCGTCTGCTGGTGTCCGGGTTCCTGGCCCTGGGTTTCGCCCTTCAACACTGCCCCGCCGCCGATGAATCGGCGGCTGCACCGGTCGGTATCGCTGCGGACCGATTGGCCCAGATCGGGCCTCAGATGCAGCAGTTCGTCGACCGGAAACAGATTTCCGGCGCGGTTACTTTGGTCGCCTATCGCGGCCAGGTGATTCATCTGGAGGCCGTCGGCGCGGCCGATTTGGAGCATGACCGGCCGATGCGCCGCGACACGATCTTCTGCATCGCCTCGATGACCAAACCGGTAACCGCGACCGCCGTGATGATCCTGCAGGATGAGGGCAAGTTGTCGCTGGATGATCCGGTCGCCAAGTACATCCCGGCCTTTGCGGCCGTGGCGTTGCGGGACGGCAAGCCGAAACAGGCCCTGACGCTCCGGCATTGCTTGACGCACACCGCCGGCCTGGGCGGCAGTCAGCAGAACGAGGGCTCCTTGCAGGACTCGGTCGAGAAACTGGCAACGCGGCCGCTGGACTTTGAGCCGGGCGCCAAGTGGCAGTACAGTCCGGGAGTGAGCGTTTGCGGCCGGGTGGTCGAGGTCGTGTCCGGCCAGCCGTTCGAGGATTTTCTGGCCGAACGGATCTTCCGGCCGCTGCAGATGGCCGACACGACGTTCCATCCCACGGCAGCGCAGCAAGCGCGGCGGGCGGTCTTGTACCAGCCCGCCGAGGGCGGCCAGTCGCTGGCCCGCGCGACGCACTGGCTGACGGACGTGTCGCCCGACACGAGCCCCAATCCGTCGGGCGGGCTGTTTTCGACGGCGTCCGATATGGCTCGCTTCTACCAGATGATCTTGAACGGCGGCGAGTTGGACGGCCGGCGGATCGTCTCGGCTGCGGCGGTCGAGCAGATGACGACGATCCAGACCGGCGACTTGGTCACGGGCTTTACCGACGGCAACGCGTGGGGGCTGGGCTGGTGCCTGGTGCGCCAGCCGCAAGGCGTCACGGCCATGCTCTCGCCAGGGACCTTCGGCCATGGCGGCGCGTTTGGCACCCAGGGCTGGGTCGATCCGCGCCGGCGGATGATCTTCGTCCTGATGATCCAGCGGACCGGCTTTGGCAACAGCGACGGAGCCGAGATCCGGCGCGTGTTCCAGGAACTGGCGGTCCAAGCGGTCGCAGACTGAGACAGGTTCCGGGAGGTGTGCGATGGAAATCCAAGACAAGCCGCAGGCGCTGTCAAGCCAACGTCAAGCTGAACTGCGGCTGGTCTACGACCACGTGCCGGTGATGATTTGCGTGCTGGACGCCGAGCGGCGCGTCCTGTATGCCAATCGAGCCTTGTGCGAGTTCGTCGACCGAACGGATGGTTCCCTGGAGGGCGAAACCGCCTGCGGGATCCTGGGCTGTATCAACGCGCTGGAGGATCCCCGGGGTTGCGGTTTTGGAACCAGCTGCCAAGCCTGCCCGTTGCGGCTGGCGATGGTGGATACCTACCGGACCGGCGCCAGCCATCGCGGCATCGACTATCGGCCGACGGTCCTGCGGCAGGGGCGCCGGGAAGACATGGCCTTCCTGGGCTCCACCGCCTTGTTGTCCCTCGGGGGCCAGCCGAGTCTGGTGTTGTGCCTGGAAGACATCACGGACTACAGGCGGACCGAGGAGCGACTTCGCTTGCTGGCGGAACTCCTGGACGCCGCGCCGACGTGCACCACCGTGCACGATCGCGAGGGGCGTTTCCTGTATGCCAACGAACAGACGCTCGCGCTGCATGGCTATACCCGGGACGAGTTTCTCCAACTGAACCTGCACCAGGTAGATGTGCCGGCGAGCGCGGAACAGATCGCAGCCAGAATGGCCGAAATCACGGAGCGGGGCTGGGCGTCCTTCGACGTCGAGCACTACCGAAAAGACGGTTCGCTCCTCCCGCTTCGCGTCCACGCAAAACCCGCTCGGTGGGGCGACCAGGACGTGATCCTGAGCGTGGCCACGGACGTCACCGACCTGCGGCGCACCCAGGACGCGCTCCGGGACCGCGAGGCCCGCTTGCGCGGGATCCTCGAGGCGGTCAGCGAATCGGTCTTTCTGCTCGACCTGGAAGGGGGCGTCCTGGAATGCAACGAGACGACGGCTGAGCGCGTCGGGACGTCGGTGGCCGAACTCGTGGGAAAATCCGCTTACGATTTCCTCCCGGCGGAGCTCGCCGAATCACGCCAGAAGGAGATTGAGCGGGTCGCCGAAACGCGACAACCTGTGCAGTTCGAGGATCAACGGGGCGGCATCTGGTTCGAGAATACGGTGTATCCGGTCTTTGACCAGCACGGTCGCGTGAAACAGTTTGCTGTCTTCGCGCGGGACGTCACGGCACGGAAGAAGCAGGAGCGGCAGTTGCGCCTGCAGTCGCTGGTCCTGGACCAGATCCAGGACAAGGTGACGGTCACGGACCTGGACGGCGTTATTCAGTATGTGAATGACGCCGAGTGCGCGTCGCTGAAGCGCTCGCGAGAATGTCTGATCGGACAGTCTGTCACGCTCTATGGTGACGACCCGGACAAGGGTGCAACTCAACGGGAGATCATCCGGAAGACCCGCGAGGACGGCGAATGGCGGGGCGAAGTGATTAATTACGACTCGGACGGCAAGGAACTCGTTATGGACTGCCGGACTCGGCTGGTCCGGGATGAAGCAGGGCAACCGCTGGCCCTGTGCGGGATTGCCACCGACGTCACGGCACGCCAGCGGGCAGAGGAATCGCTGCGGCAGAGCGAAGAGCACTTCCGCGTGTTGGCGGAGACGATGTTGCAGGGGGTGGTCCATCAACGGCGCGACGGCACCGTCATCGCCATGAATCCCGCTGCGGAACGCATTCTCGGAACGAGCGCCGACGAATTCCTGGGCTCGAATTCGGTGAGCCAGGAGGCATTCACCATTCGCGAAGACGGCTCGCCATTTCCGGGCTTGGAGCATCCGGCGATGCAGGCCCTCCGAAGCGGTCAGCCGGTGAAAGGCGTCGTCATGGGCTACTTCAACCGGCGCGTCGCCGCCCATCGCTGGATCAAGGTTGACGCGGTGCCCCTGTTTCGCCCGGGAGAGGAGCAGCCGTTCCAGGTCTATACGGTCTTCGAGGACATCACCGACCGCCGGCATGCCGAACACGAATCGCGCGACTTGGAGCGGCGGCTCTTGCAGACGCAGAAGTTCGAAAGCCTGGGCATCATGGCGGGCGGGATCGCCCACGATTTCAATAACATCCTGGCCGCCATCGGCGGCTATGCGGAATTGGTCCAGGCGTCGCTGCCGCCAGCGGCACCCGAACAGGACGATCTCAAGGTCATCCGGCAGTCCGTCGACCGGGCGACGGAACTGACGCGGCAGATGCTGGCTTATTCCGGCAAAGGCAAGTTCGTCATCGAGCCCGTCAATCTGTCGCAATTGGTGGCGGAGTGCCAGGGCCTTCTGGCCACCTGCATCTCGAAGAGGGCCGCGGTGACCTACAACCTGCCCTGCGATTTGCCGTCCATCGAGGCCGATCCTGCCCAACTGCGGCAGTTGCTGCTGAACCTGGTCATCAATGCGTCCGAGGCATTAGGTGAAGAAACCGGCCGGATCACCATCTCGACAAGGCCGGTGCAGGCCACCGCCGAGGAACTGGCGGGGCTGACTCTGGGCCGGGACGTGCCGGCGGGGTTGTATGTGTGCTTGGAGGTCGCCGATACGGGCTGCGGCATGGACGACCAGACGCTGGCCAAGATCTTCGATCCGTTCTTCACGACGAAATTCACCGGCCGGGGGCTGGGAGCGGCCGCGGTTCACGGCATCGTGCGCGGCCACAAGGGCGCGATCGGAATCACCAGCCATCCCGGCCGGGGCACGATCTTCCAGGTGCTCTTTCCGGCCAGCGGCCCGGCTGTCGCGGTCGGGGCCGGCGGTTTCGAGGCGCCCGCTCGGCGGGCCGGCGGTACGATCCTGGTGGTGGATGACGAGGAGATGGTCCGTAACTTGGCGCGGCGGTTGATCGAGCGCGCCGGATTCACCGTCCTGACGGCCGCCGACGGCGCCCAGGCCCTGCAGCTGTACCGCCAGCACCAGGCGGAGATCGCCCTGGTGCTGCTGGATCTAACCATGCCCAGGATGGATGGCCAGGAAGCTTTCCGCGAACTCCGCCGCATCTCGCCGTCCGTCCGCGTCGTCGTGTCGAGCGGGTACAGCGAGGAGGACGCGACGGAGCGATTCGCCGGCCTGGGCCTGACGGGCTTCATTCGCAAGCCGTATCAGCACGGCGAATTGATCGCCGCGCTGAAAAAAGCTCTCGACAGCGACTGACCGCCCACGCTACAGCCATTTCTTCCGCTGGGCCAAGTGGACCAGCGGTTCCGCCTCCGGCTCGCCCTTGACCTGCAGCGCCGCGCTGTCCCACTCGACGGGCTTGCCCAGCCGCATGGCGACCATGCCGACCATGGCGATCTCGGCGATGCAGGCGGAGGTATCGAAGCCCTGGAAGGTCCGGCCTTCGCCCTTGCAGGCGTCCAGCCATTCCCGCATGTGGTCCTTGGCCCTGGGCAGGGTCACGGGAATCGCCTTGCCGGCTTCATGGTCCTGGACGCCGCGGCACTTGTCGTCGCCCTCCAGCCGGACTACGCCGCCGACGCCCCAAGCGTTGGAGCAGAGAATGCCCTTCTCGCCCGCGAACAGCACGCCGTTGTCCGGAACCTTGCCGTACGTCGACAATAGCTTCTGGCCCAGCTCTTCCGGCGGGCCAGCCTTGACCCCGTCGTGCCACCAGACGCTGACCGGATCAAACCCGTCGCGCGCGGCAAAGTCCCAACGGAAATCGCTGGCCGAGGGATAGCTGTCCTGGAGCGGCTCGGGGAACTGGACCGTGGCTTTCAAGGGCGCACCGAGCTGCAGCGCCCGCCAGGGCAAGTTCAAGCCATGCGCGCCCATGTCGGCCAAGTGGCCGTCGCCAAAGGGCAGCCAGCGGCCCCAGTGCAAACAGCCCACGGCGCCGGGGGCGGCGATGTAATAGCTCTTGTAAGGCAACAGCGGCGACGGGCCGCACCAGAAGTCCCAATTCAGCCCTTCGGGAATCGGATCGGCGTTGGTGTCGATCGGGGCGCTGGGCGGAAAACTGCGGGTGATCCAGCAGTGGACTTCGCGGATCTTGCCCAGCAGGCCCCCTTGGATCACTTCCATGCTGCGGCGGAACGTGTCGGTCGAGCCGCCCTGCGTGCCCAACTGGGTCGCCAACTTGGTCTGCCGGCCCAGTTCGCGGATCTCGCGGGCTTCTTCACAGCTGTGCGCCAGCGGCTTTTCACAGAACACATGCTTGCCGGCCAGGATAGCCGCCTTGCTCATCGGCACGTGCCACCGCTGCCCCGGAGCGATGACCACCGCATCGACGGATTTCTCGGCGTCCAACAGTTGGCGGTAGTCTTCATAGACCTTGGCCTTGTCCAGCGGCTGACTGAACTTCTTCTTGAGTTCGGCGATCTGGCGCGGGTCGACGTCGCAGATGGCCGCGACCTGGTCGCCCTGCTGCAGGGCCGAGCCGAGGATCTGACCCATCCGGCCGCCGCAGCCGAGCAGGGCCAGGTTCAGCTTGGCGTTGGCTCCTTCGCCAGCCAGAGCCCGGGCGGGCACCAGGTGCGGCAACGCCACGGCGCCGATACCGGCCGCGCCGAGCGACTTCAAAAGAGAACGCCGAGTGAGCTGCAAGTGTTGATTCATGGTGGGTGGGCTCCGGAAAATCGGGCAGGGGGGAGATAAAACGAGAAACCGGCGGGGGGCACAAGTCCCCGCCCCGCCGCGCGATTCTAAGCCCGGCGGGAGCCAGGGTCAATTCACCCACCCGTGCAAAGGTCGAGATGGCGTTGCATCGCAGGCCGGCACGTTGCTGGTGCGCCGCACCAAGGCTTGAGAAATCAGTCGGCCATGCGGCCGTGCTCCAGCGGACGCGAACCGAGCGAATTCCGGCTGATGAGCACCACGGAATCCGTGGGAAGGCGGACCATGTGTTCAGGCAGGCGGTGCCGCCAGATTGTCCAGATGATGCACGCCACGCTGGCAAGCAAGCTCGCACAAGCGTGTGTGGTCCGTGCAGAGCCTTCCAACAACCCCTCGCGCCGCGAGCCTTGCGGACGCCGGTCTTCGATCGGGCACAGCCAGTGGTCGCCCTCGAACCCGCCCGCCGCACGACTGCCGGCCACACTGCCGTCGGACGCCGCTTTCAAGTCGTCGTCTTTATTCGCCACCGCTTGGGGCGTAGCACATCGGGCCGCAAGACCTTAGCCTGACGTTACGGTTCACGCGGGCGTACTCGCCTCGCGTGCAACCGATGGTTCGGCGATGCGACATCGCACGCTCAATACAGTTCGTAGACATGCTCTCCACCATGGGCAGGATTGCGGATCAGCGAACGGCTCCGCAAGTCCACGACCAAATCGAGGTGGCATATTCCCATCGGGCCTCGGTCGGTAGTTGGGACATCTTGCCTTCCTTGTGGCTGAGCCACGTCCAGAAGGCTACGGCGTCGTGCCAGCTTACGTTGACGACCGGTTGTTCGTCGTTCTGAATCACACCCCCTGCAGCCAGGGCAGGGAAAAGTGGAGCAGAAACGCCAAGGCCGTGCACCACAGCAGCGGATGGATTTGCCGTCCGCGCCCCTCGCAAACCTGGATCCCCACGTAGCTGATAAAGCCGCAGCCGATCCCGTTGGTGATCGAGTAGGTGAGCGGCATGACCAGGATCGTGGCCAGGGCCGGGAAGCCCTCGCCAAAGCGGTCCCAGTGGATCGCCCGCAGCCCGCCGGCCATCAGGAAGCCCACCAGCAGCAAGGCCGGCGCGGTCGCCTGGGGCGGGATGACGCTGGCTGCCGGCGCAAAGAACATCGCCAGAGCGAACAAGGCGGCCGTCACGACGGAGGTCAAGCCGGTCCGCCCTCCGGCCGCGACCCCGGCGGCACTCTCGACATACGTCGTCACCGACGAAGCGCCCACCGCGCCTCCCGCGATGGCGGCCACCGAGTCGACCAGCAACATGGGACGCAGTCCCTCGACACGCCCCTCGGCGTCCACGTCGCCCAGCTGGCTCGAAACGCCGATGATGCTGCCCATCGTGTCGAAAAAGTCGGTCAGCAGCAGCGAAAACACGACCAGCAGCCCGCTCAGCGCCCCGAGCCTGGCAAACATGCCGGGCATCCCCTGCACGCCGGGCAGACTGAGGAATCCCAGTTCCGGCATCGCCCACCAAGCCGCCGGAAGCCGGGCGCCCACGGCCAATGCCGTCCCGCCCGTCAGCCAGTTGACGACGACTGCCAGGAGAGTGGTGAACAGAATCCCCTGCAGCAGGGCGGAACGCCAGCCTCGGGCGAACAGCAGCATCGTGACTGCCAGGCCGGCGAGCGTGACGCAGACGGCAGCGCTGCTCAGTTCGCCCAGGCCCAGCGGCGGGGCGGGCTGGCCGCTGACTTCGCCGTCGACGACGGCCAGCGATTCGACGGGGACGCGCACCAGTCCGCCGTTGATCAGGCCGATAAAGAAGATAAAGCAGCCGATCCCGACCGCGATCGCGTGCTTGAGTGCGGCCGGGACCGAGTTCATGACCGCCTCGCGAAGTCCGATCAGCACCAACAGGGTGATGGCGAGTCCTTCGACCACCACCGCGCCCATCGCTTGCTGCCAGGTCAGCCCCATCCCGATCACCAACTGGTACGCGACGACCGCGTTCAGCCCCATACCGGGCGCCAAGCCGAACGGTCGATTGGAGACGAGCCCCATCAGCAAGGTCATCAGGCCGGAGGCGAAACAGGTCGCCACCATGACCTGGGCCAGCGGCGGCCCCTTGCCTTCACAGCCCACCACGCCGGCGAACGAGAGGATCGCCGGGTTCACAAAGATGATGTACGCCATGACCATGAACGTCGTGACGCCGGCTTCGAACTCGCGCCGGACGGTGGTCCCTCGCTGGGCCAAACGAAACCAGGACCGATCGGCAGACGGCTCCGTCGGCAGGCAGGTCGTCATCGTCGTCAACTCCGCCAGGGCTCGGTGATCACCTGTGTCCCGGACTGCAGCGGCCGCGTCGCGCCCGAAGGCAGGATCGCCTCGGCGCTCACGCCCGCAGGGATCTCGGCCTCCAAGCGGAAGACCCCCGCCTGGATTCGCCAGCGGCTGACGATGCGTCCGGCCGGGGTGTTCAGCGTCGCGGTGGCCTGGGTCAGCGTGCCGGGATTGGGGCCGATGAGCACCTGCTTCCAGCCCACGCTGCCCGGTTGTTGCCGGATGCCGGCCACGTAGCCATAGAACCACTCCAGCACGTGGCCCAGCATACAGTGGTTCAGCGACTGGCTGCCGTCCATCATGGCGTCCCAAGTTTCCGGCAGCGACGTCAAGCCCTTCTGCAGGATCCCGCCGTAGCTGCCCAGCCCTTCGCGAGTGTACACCCGATGCAGCGCGTCTGAGCGTCCCGCCCGGGCCAGCGCACGGATGAAGTAGACGTGACCCACGTCGCCCGGCGTCTGCTGCCAACCGCGCTGTTCCAGGTCGGCGACGATCTCGTCCACCAGCGCAGCGCGATCCGCCGGCGGCACGACGTCGGCGCACAAGGCCAGGGCGTTGGCGCATTGCGAGCTGCCCAGATGCTTGAGCCGGCCCGTGGCCGGATCGCGGAAATGCCGCTGGAAGTCTGCCGCGATCCGGGCCTGCAAGTCGCGGTACTGGCGCGCTTCATCCACCCGGCCCAGCACGTCCGCTGCCTGCGAGACGATCAGCGCGCACAGGGCCCAAGTGGCTGTGGCCGACAACTGCGTGGGCGTGAACCGCGACGGGCCGGGCGGCTGGCCATGCCCGTAGTCGTACCAATCGCCCAAGCCGCCGGGCGCCAATCCGTCTTGTGCCTCGGTCTGGATGTAGTCCGTGAAACGGCACATCATGGCAAAGTTCTCTTGGAGCGTCTGCGGGTCGCCGTTCCACTGGTACTGCTGCCAGGGCAGCAGCACGGCCGCCGCGCCCCATTCAACCGTCCAGTTGAACGCGCCGGGAAAGCGGCCGGCGGGATAGCTGGGAGCCACCGTCAGCACCCGCCCGCTCGGCTCCTGGGCGTCGCGGAGGTCCCGCAGAATCTTGTCGAACCAGCCGCGGCAGTCGTAGCGATACTGAAAGGTCGGCGCCAGCAGGTAGGCGCACTCGAGCCAGCCGAGCTTCTCGCGGTGCGGACAGTCGGACAGCACGTGGGTCGTGTTGGACCGCATCGCCCAGTCGATCAACCGGTGCGTGCGGTTGAACAGCTCGCTGGAACACTCGAACGTGCCGGCCTCGGGCAACCCCGTGCGGACATGGACCAGTTCCAGCGACCGGACGACGGGCAGTCCTTGGGGGTTGGGGCGGCCCTCCGGCACAGCGCCCGTGACCTCGACGAATTGCATGCCCAAATAGAACGACAACCACTGGTGCACCAACGGCTGGCCGTCGCCGATCAACTCGCAGCCGACCAGATAGCCGCCGAACAGCCGGTCCTCGGCGTTCTTGTGCTCGCCACAGCGGAAGCCGATCCGGTCGCCGGGCTTGCCCCCCGCCAGTTCGACGCGCAACTGGGCCGAGCAGTTCTGCGGAAAACTGTACAGATAGACGCCCGGCGCCGGCTCGGCGACGGACTGCGGCGCGAATCGCTCCTGAGCCTGAAACGGGGGCCAGTGCTGAGGCACGAGGGCCGCCGTGGGAGCCGGCGCCGGGCGGGCCGGTTTCCACGCCGTCGCATCGAACCCCGGCTTGTCCCAACCCGACGGTTGGCGGCGGGCGTCGAAATCTTCCCCCGCAAAGATGTGCGAGAACACGACCGGCCCCTCAATCGTCCGCCAGCTGGCGTCGGTGCCGAGGCGGTGCAGCGAACCATCGTCCTGCTCGCGAATCAGCTCGGCGCACACCAGCAGCGGTTCGCTCGCCTCGCGCTGCGGGCCGTCCTTGTTATAGCGGCCCGGCGGCGGATTCGGGTTGTGCCAGAACGAGTTGAACAGCATCACGCCGACACAATTGACGCCGGGTTGAACGAGGGATGTGATGTCAAACTCGCGGTAATAGATCGTCTTCTCGTATTGCGACCAGGGCTGATTGAGGCCCGTGTCCGCCAGTCGGCTCCCGTTGACGCGGACGTCATAGTCGCCCAGGCCGACGATCCGGAGCACCGCCTTGCGAGGCCGGGCGTCGACCGCGAACTCCTTGCGGAACAAAGGCAGCGCTGGCCCCGCATCCGCCGGCGGCGCCAGCCACTGTGCCCCGGCGAATGGCGGCTGGGTGTCGGCCGCCGGAGTGACTGCGAGAGCGCGTTCGTCGCTCGCGGCCGTGGCGATGCCGGCCGTCAACAGCAGGCTCGCCAACGCCGAAAAGACCGAAGAGTGGGGCTTCATGAGTGGATTTCCCTTTCAACCTGGGCAGTCTGTCGAAGGCGGAATTGGCTTGGTCTCAGGCAATTCGCAGGTCGCGCCACGTTTGCTCGTAGCTGGCTTCCAGATCCAGGGGGAGCACCAGGTCCGGGTTCAGCCACAGCGCGACGGTGGGCAAACTGCTGGACGATCACCAGGCGAGCCGGCAGCAATCCTTGGATTGTAGCCCATCCGGTTCGTTGGAGACAGCGCCCTTGCCGAGGCCCCTCAAATCGAGCAACTGATTCCAGCAGTGCGTCGCATAACACACCGGGGCATGGTCCTCCAGGGCCTGCGGGACCGCGGCGTCAAATCTCCCGGCCGTCCAATCATTCAGACGTTTGAAGACGGCGTTCAGTTGTCCTTGCGCACGATCCTGAATCAGGTCACGCGGCTCGATGCCGTCGGAGAGCCGATGATCGCTGCCGAAATACTTGAGTTCCCCGACATGGCAATAGAAGCCCGGAGGAGGCAACTCGGTCACCAGGTCGGAATGGTTCACGACCCGGTAGGTGGGCTGACGATAACGGGCCCGGAATTCGGCGTCGCCGACCCGCGGCGCACCGAAGGTATAGACTCCGGCGGCCTTGCCAAACCGATCCGCCGCCAGCACCGCCAACGCTCCGCCAAGGCTGTGCCCGGTGAACCAGATCGTGCGTCCTTCGCCGGCCAGTCGATCCAACTGCGTTTTCATTCGCGGCCACACGTCGTGCAGCGCGGACTGGAATCCCGCGTGAACGCGGCCGCCGCCCTCGGCCGCCGCCGGCAGCAGATTCAGATCGGTCAAGAAGTCGCGCAGCTGGCCGGGCTCCGTGCCCCGCATCGCAACGATGACGAACCGGTCATGGCAGGCAATCAGGCCCTGGGTGTCGTGGGAACTGGCCGGCGGACTGCGGAAGATCTGGACCTGGTTCAATCCCGCCCGCTGCAACTGCTCCGCCACAAACGACGTGTCGTCGACGTAGGTCAGCAGCGAGGCTTCCGCGAGCCACCAGGCATTGGCGAGGTCGAATTGCCTCGCGCCGGGCCGGAACGGAAACGCCGCCGCGTTGTCAAAGTAGCGATAGCGCCGGTTCGGTCCAAACAACGCCTCGAAGGAACGATCCTGCGGCAGCGACTTGCGCGCCAGCGCCGGCCTGTCCGCGGCCGTTCCGTGGGATGGTTCCCAAGGGCCTGCGACAAGCAGGAGCCCCAGCGAGACCAGCTCGCGCCAGCGTACCGGCCGGTAAGAGATCTGCCTTCGCATCCGCGATACCCTCGTGACGGTAGTGAGAAACGGAAGGACGCCCGCAATCTCCCCGGCAACCGGACCTTGACCGGGGCGGCTCGTGCCGCGGGCACGCTATGGCCCGATCACGAACCGCTTGCTCTCCTGCACGACCGTGCCGTCAGGCCATGTCACGCGGGCCGCGAGCGTGTGCTCGCCGGGCGCCAGCTTCGCCTTGTCGATCGTCAGTTGATAGTGGTGGGGCATGGCCAAGTCAGGCGTCGGCTTGCTGTTCAGCGGATACGCCGGCATCGGCTGCCAGGGGCCATCGTCGACGCGGCCTGCGGCCGTTGAGTTGTTGGGGGCGTCGTAACAGTTGAAGACGAAACGCCTGGTCGCGGCCTCGTCCGCCGTCGTCTCGATTGGATACCACTCGCCCTGCCGATCCACGCACGACTCGCAACTCGAATGGTAGCGATGCGTGACGCTCGCCCCGTCCACGCGGACGATCCGGTAACCGCGGGGCGAGCCGTCGACGCCTCGTTCCAACCCCGTCCCGGCTTTCCACCAACTGCCGGACAGCGAAATCGACTCGACGTATTCGACACCTCCCACCGTGATCCGCTCGTTCTCGTGCATGTGTCCCTGCAGCACGAGCCGCACGCCGGACCGGGCCAACAGGTCGGTCAGTATCCGGTGGTTCGTCATTTCCCAGTACGGGGCGTTGTCGGGGCTGTGCTGCCGACGTTCCGGATAGGTCGAGACGATGGGAATGTGAACGCCCAGGATGATCGGCTTGCCCTGCGGCTGGGCTGCCAGATCGGCCCGGAGCCAGGCTAACTCGCGGCCCTCGACCGCCCCGTGCACCGCCTGCCAGCCAGCCTGGCCCGGCAGCGGCTTGTTGCCGTCCAGGACCACGATGTGAGCCGGCCCCCAGTCGAACGAGTAGTACGTGGGCCCGAACAGCTGCTCAAAGTCATCGCGCGGATTGTCGTGCTTGAGCAGCATCTCGTGGTTGCCTGGGCCGTGCCGGACCGGGATGCGGGCCGTCTTCAGGCCTTCGACGTACTGCGGTCCGGCACCGCCTTGCAGACAGATGTCGCCTTGGCTCAGGATGAACGCCGGTTGCGGGTCGAGCCGGTTGATTTCGTCCAGACTGGCCTGGAACTTGGCCAGGCTCGGCCCCGACCGCTCGAGGTGGACGTCGGCCAGAAAGACAAAGTCGAACCGATCGGGCTGGTCGCGCGCCTGGAGATCGAAGTCGACGTTCTGCGGCTGGGTCGGCTGGCCCAGGGGCTGAAAGAAGCGTTCCGTCCAGTAGCCGCGCGGCGTGGTGACGAAGACAAACCGTCCGCTGTCGCCGCCGACCGGCAGCGAGTACTGTCCCTGCGTATCGGTGGCTACCACGCGGCAGCCGTCGGAGACCAGCACTCCGGCCAGCGGCCTGCCGTCGCCGGTCACGCGTCCCCGGACCGTGCCGGCCAGCGTTGTGCTGGCTGCCGCCGCAGCGTTCAGGTACGTCCCGCCGGCCAGGGCTGCGGCCCCGCTACCTGCCACGGTCGTGAGGAACTGGCGTCGCTGGATGTTCACATCAAGGGGATTCATGGCCTTACGCTGCACTGTTCGCCAGCAGTTCTTGGTGATTCCGCCCAACGCTCCCGGCCCTGTTCGCGGCCGGGCGGCTAACTCGCGGCGACGGCACGGGGCTACTTCCGCCGATAAACCAGCACCGCGGCCGCCGGCTGGTCGCTGAGCGAAACGGTCAGTCCGTCGGTCATCCACTCGCGGCCAGGGGCTTCCCGGACGGCGGACGAAGCGAAATCGCTGAGCGTGTAAGTCGCCTCCGGATCGAGTCCGTACAACTTCAGCCGCGTCTGCCCGGCCGGACTCTCCGCCCGGCGAAACACCTGGACAGCTCCCGTGCCGCGCTCCGGCACATTGAACTGCCAGGCGATCCAGTCGTGGTTGTCCTGCGTGTACGGCGTCAAAGGATAGAAGTCGCCGTAGTACAATTCGCTCAGCTGCCGCCACTGCTGGTACAGTCGCCGCAAGGCCGGATAGTCGATCTCGCGCACGCGGATGTCGACGCCGCAACCCAGGCTGGGAGCCGCGTTGCTCCAGAACGCATAGGGCTCGACCGTCGTGAACCCGCCGCCGTAATAGGGCGCTGCCGAACTGGCCACCGTCCCCGTGCCGTGGTACGGCAGCCACAGCGAGATCCCGTACGTCATGCACTGGTGCCCGATCGGCTCGTACGCGTAATCGCTCCGCCACAGCGGCACGGCGCGGCGCATGGTCTCCAGGTCGTTGCGGCGGCCGCCGCTGGCGCACGAATCAATCAGCATGTGCGGATGCCGCCGCCGCAGTTCATCCCAATACGCCAGGTAGCCGCAGACGTGCTTGTTCTCGGTGATCCCCTGCCGATCCGGCTCGTCAGCCGCCCGCCAGAACGCCAGCGGGTCCATGTTGAAGTCCTGGCGGTACAGGTCGATGCCCTGTTCGGTCAGCAGGCGATCGACGTGGTCCGTCAGCCACTGGCGGGCCGCCGGGTGGCCCAGGTTCAGCAACCGCACGCCGCCTTCGCCGGGCTTGCCCGGACGATCGAACACGCGCCAGGTCTGGGCATCCGGCGCCGGTCCGGCGGACAGCCAGCCGTAGCTCCAGACACTGGTGGCGTCCGCTTCGGCGTGAAACTGTCCGGCGGCGTCGAAGGACTTGCCGGCCGCATTCACCAGCCGGACTTCCAGGCCGGTGGAATCGCACACGTGCGTGCCGTTGCCCCAGCCGACGACGAAGTCCAACGTATCGCCTGGTGCCGCCGCGACCTGGGCGTCGTACGCCGCTTGCTGGCCCTGCCCCTGCAGATTGATCCGGCCTTCGAACAGCGGCCGGCCGCCGTGCAGCACGTACACCGCGGTTGTGGTGCTCTGGTCGATCGCCAGGAACTTCGCCTGCACCGAGTACTCGCCCGCCTCGGGCGCCGTCCAGCGCACGACACAGTACTCGCCCTGGCCGCCGGGGTGGAACGACAGACGGCCCGGATCCCAGCGGATGTTCGCCATGGTCCGCACCTGGTCGGTGGGGTTGTGGGACACGCACGGATCCGTGCCGCCCAAGTCGCTGGACGACCACGAACGCATCCCGGCCAGCGGATTCTGTTGGCCCGGCGCGGCGGTCAGCAGCCACTCCGGGTGCTGGTCGTACAGCCAGGTGCCCGGCATCACGCGTTCGGGCTCGAACCAGACCAGGATCTTGACGCCCCGCGCATGCGCATGCTCGCTGATCGGCCGAAACCCGCGCGGGAACCGTTGCGGATCGACTTGCCACGTGCCGACCTGCGGCCAGCCCTGCTGCTGGATGTACCAGCCGGCGTCCATCCACCAGTAATCCAGCTTCAAGCCTTCTTCCAGGTACCGGTCGATGTGCATGATCTGGTTCTGCTCGTTGGCCTTGATCATCTCTTCGTAGGCCCGCGAACTGGAAGCCACGAACTGCGGCGGCGGCAGTTGTCCGCCGGGCTTGGGCATGCTGTGGGCCATCATCCAGCGCCGCCACAGGTTCTGGGCGCGGAGCCGGTCGCCTTGCCAGAACTGCAGGACCAGCAGCGGTGAACGGAGCTCTTCGCCGGGCAGTAACTTGGTCCGCAGGCCTTCCTGCCCGGCGCGGATCCGCAGGCCGCGGCCGGCATCGCGCGCGAACTCGGCCGCCCACTGGCCCGGCCAGCCGACGACGACGATCGCCCCCCGGTCGCCGGACTGCAGGTTGAAATACGACCAGTCGACGTTGGTCGGCCGGCCGCCGGCGCCCGCGAAACGTGCCACGGCATTGGGCGGCAGCGGCGTTTCGCGAGGCCCGTAGTCGGAGCGGTTGGCCTGCGAGCCGGCGGCGTGATGCAGCAGGTACTCTTGGTCGCCCTCGCGTTGCCAGCGGACGTCCAACGCCTGGACGTCTTCCAGGATCGGCGTGGCGGCTGCGGTCGGATTGCGGAAATACAGCGTCCACTCGACGGTGGGAAAGTCCTGGTACTGGACGGCCACGCAGCGAACTTCGAGTCCGGTCTGCGGGTCCGTGTACACCACCGTCCGCCGCGCGCGGGCGGCGTCCAGGACCTCGTGCTGCTCCTGACGCGTCCAGGCCGGCAGCAACTCGGCGGCCGGCCGGCCTCCGTACACGAACGAGAACGGCAACTGGGCCGCCTCGGCACTGGCCAACTGCTGGGCGACGAACCGCTGTGCACCGGCCAGCTCGTCGGCCGTGGGCGCGACCGCCTGGGCCGGGACGGCGAATCCCAACAGAACGCCGGCGGCCAGCAGGCCGACGAAAACAGCCGGGCGGGCGAGACGCGTGCGGGGGCGAACCATGTCGAAGCTCCCGGGGGTGAAGGGCTACAGTATACAATCCGGAGGAGACAAGCTGCCAGGCATGCAACCTGTTGATCGACGGTGACTGCAAGGAGTAGCGAGCCCCCAGTTTTCGCCTCTGGAGGCTCGCTGCACTCGACGCCGGGCACCCGAACAACGAGCCGGGACGGTGCGCTGCGGGCCTTGCCGGCCGCTCACGCCCCCTCGGCGATCAGCTTTTCGAGCATATCGCTGATGTCCTTGGCGTTCTTGTCGCCGCTGCCCACGCGGATCAGGCGGACCTTGCCTTGGCGGTCGATCACGACGACGTGCGGAATGCCGCTGACCGCGTAGTACTCGGCCAACGCCTTGTCCTTTTGGATGGCCAAGCGGTGATGCAGTTGGTTGCTTTCGGCAAACTTGACCAACATCTCGCGTTCCTTTTCGGGCGGGACCTTCTCCGTGCCCATCGCCCGCGTCGCGCGGCCCGCCGCGTCGTCCCACGTAAAGTTGTAATAGTTGGTCAGCCCGACAATCACCAAGCCCTTGTCCGCGTACTTCTCCTGCCACTCGCGCAGGTGCGGAAAAGTCATGATGCAGGGCCCGCACCAGACGGCCCAGAAGTCGAGCAGCACGACTTTGCCTTTCAGTTCGTCGGCGGTCAGCGGCGTGCCGTTGACCCAGGATTCGACTTCCAACGGTGTCGCGTCCATGCCCACCAGCGCCGCCAAACGCTTGGCGCGGTCGATCGACGTCTGCACCCGGGTCAACGTCGCCTCCACGCCCTCCAATGCCTTCTGAGCGGCTTCGTCGGTGATCTTGGCGCGCAGACCGTCCAGGAACGCCTTGGCCGCCGCCAGCCCCTGCTCGGCTGCTGCGGTCTCGGATGAGGCCAGCGGACCGAGTTCCATCGCGACCTTCTGGCTGTACATCGACAGGCCCTGGACATCGTTCGGATTCGCCGTCAGCTTGGATTCCAACTCGGCCCGCGTCGTCTTCGCCAACAGGATCCGCTGTTCGTAAACGTTGACCGCGTTCTTCGCCTGGCCGAGCATCGCTTGGGCCGCGTTCTGAGTTGGGTTCAGGGAATTCAGAAACTGCTTCATCGAATCGACGATCTTCTGCGCCTCATCCGGCTTGTCGCCCAGCAGCGACAGCAGCTGGCGGATATTGGTCATCATGTACTGGTTGAGCGCAGCGACGTTGTCGGGGTTCTCTTTGAGTTGCTCCTCGACCGACTTGGCGGGCGGGGCTTCGGCCGCAGGCGGTTCCGTTTTCGGCGGCTCAGCGGCGAACGCCTGGGACGATAAGAGGGCCGCGGCGAGAAAAAGCGACGTCATTCGTTTCATGGGAATACGGCTCCAGCGAGTGAGATGGGAAACGGACAGGCCCCCATTTGACCAGCTTGGAGCGGGGCGTACCAGTCGCCCCGGAGCGATTTTTCGCGTCCGTCGCAGGGCGCGTTCCGTCCGGCTCGAACCGTGCGGGAGTTGCGGGCGAGGAATAGCAGACGGATGGGACCGGGCGAATGGGATCGGCATCCCTCTCGCTTGCGCTTCGGGCTACGATGGCCCCCGCCCGCGCCGCCAAGTCGGAAAATCCTGTGGGGTGCTGGGGCGTTGTCCAAGCGAAGAATTGGGGTTGGGTGGCTGGGGTCGAGCCACGAGGTACGAGTGGCGAGCCCCCAGTTTTTGCCACTGGGGGCTCGCTGCACTCGACCCCAGGCACCCCAACATTTGGCCTGGACAACGCACTAGGACGTTGTGTTTTCGGTGTCCGGCCCCAGCGAGCTGCGCACCTCGGCCGGCACTCGCGTCGGCCGCTGGGCAACGCGGTCGAAGAAGACGACCAGCGTCTCGCCTTCGGCCACAATCCGCTGCTGCGTGTGGCTGAAGACGGCGTGGGCCAGCGTCATGCGGCTGCGGCCCAACTGGGCCACGCGCGTCCCGACGCTGACCGTGTCCGGATAGGTCACCTGCCGCCGGTAGTGGCAGGTGATCGAGGCGACCAGCGGCGCCAATGCCTCGGAGGTCATCAGGTGCCCGAGTCCGTTCTCTTCCAACAGCCGGATCCGCGAGGACTCGAACCACCGCAAGGGCACGGCGTTGTTGACGTGCCCAAACGCATCCTGATCGCCCCACTGGATCGGCAGGGTGACGACCGCGGCATACGCAGCCAGGTCCGGCGGTTTCTCGGGGTGCCGTGTCATGCGGTCAAGTCCGGCTGGATCCGCTAACTACCCGAACGGATCGGCACTGACCGGCGGCGGGTTCCCTCCCGCTGGCTGTCCTCCCGCTGGCTGTCCACCCGCTGGCGGTGCACCCGCTGGCGGTGCACCCGCTGGCGGTGCACCGGCAGGCGGTCCACCTGGCCCTTGCGGCGCGAACGTCTGCATGACCTGCTGGATGACCTGGTCGAACTCCTGCTGCGTCTTGGCCGCCAGCAGGCTGTCCAGGACGCTGACGACCATCTGCATGGGCATCATGGCCGCCATCTTGTTCTTTTTCAACTCTTCCGGCATCTGAGTTGTCAAAGCCGCCTTGGCCGCCTGCATCTGCTGGGGCCACTTGTCAGCGATTTCCTTGGGCCACCACTTGCCGTCCACGCGGACGACTTCGACGTCTTTGGTCTCGCCCTCATTCTCGACCCGCAACGTGGCCGTGTCGCCCGCAATCTTGAGCGTCGAGAACTTGGCTTTGCCGAGGTTGGCCAGCGGCATCGCCTCGACCGGGACCCCGGGGAATCCGTTCAAGTCGAGCTTCTTATCGTCCGCCGCCTTGGCGACCGCCGCCAATTGCCCTGCGACCTTCTTGCCGGTGCCGTCCAGGAAGGCGGCCATGTCCAAGGTCTTCAGCTTCTGCAGATCCGTCAGTTCGCTGCCGGCGAGCGTTTCGAGCACGCCGACCAGCGGGTCATAGTTTTCCGTCATCGCCGTGACATCGACAGGCGAAGCCGCCAATGCCGGCTGCTTGAGAATGAACTCCTTCTTCTCTTTCAACACGCGAACCGCCTTCTTGAAGATGGCCGCCCCGGAACGCCACAAGTCGACATCCATGTTCGCGGCGAACGTATGAATCACGTCGTTCACGTCGCGTTGGTAACTGGACGGCAGGGCATCCCACAGGGCCCGCAGGTCGCCTGCCTCGACGCTGACAAGCAACGCCCGGGCCGCCGCGTCGGGCGTATCGGCGGCGGCCGCCGGGGCGGCGGGCTGGGCCGGCTGGGCCAGTTGGCGAGCCAACTGCTGGCTTTCGGCGCTCAGTCGCGCCAAAGGCACCTTGATCGTCACGCCGTTGGGTTTCTTCAGGTACACGTCCGCGCCGCGAATCCCCAGGAACTCGGCCTCGACCTGGAATTTGCCCTCACTGTCCTTCCAGACCTCGGCCGCGGCAGGAGGGACGCCGGCTGCCAGTAGGATGGCGAGAGAGCAGAGCCCTCCCAAGACCAGCCGATAGGGGCTCCGGCGGGGTGGACGCCGGTCTTCGATCAGGTTGCCGGGGAGCGTAGCGAGCAAGTAATTCACGGAAATGCCTCCGAAGAAACAACAGGTGGGGGACACGCCTGACGAGCCGGCTTCCGGCCCATCGGCGCCGCATGCGCTGGGTGCTATTCTTGCTGCCCCATTCCGTCTCCGCAAGACGCCCTTGGCGAAACAGGGAGAGAACCGAGACGAGGCCACCATTTTGGTGGATCATTGTCAGGGCTGAAATCACCAATTTTCCCGCTGGCCGCTGGGGGCTCGCTACACTCGACCCCAGGCGCCCCAACCGCCAGGCGTGCCGTCGCATCCGCCCACCGGCGCCGGGATTCGCAGCCAAGCCTCGAACACGTCCCGCGTCTCGAACACCTCGCCGTCCCAGTGGCTGAAGCCTTGTTCGTTGACTGCGACTTCGTCGCCCAACTGGTAGCCCCGCTGCTCGGCTTCCAGCAAGTGGTCCAGCGGGGACACGGCGTCGATTTCGGCCTGCTTGTCGCAGGTCCACTGGAAAGCCAGGACGGCGGCCTCTTGGGCGGTTTCGGCGTCGAGGATCAAGCGGACCGGTCCGGACTGGACGTAAAACTTGGGCATGGGGGAATTCCTTTTCGTTTTGTGTGGTTGCTTTCGACGGTTATTTCTTCGGCGGATGCGTGACACGATTGGTCCGCAACGCTCACGAAATAACATCCCCAGTTCGGCCCAGTTGAATCCGCGGACGAACGGTCCGATCCAGCCCACCGATGGGAGTCGCCATGCACGTTCTGCGTTGTTCCTTGACCTTGCCCCTGCCGCTCGACGCCGTGTTTCCCTTCTTCGCCGACGCCGCGAACCTGGAGCGAATCACTCCGCCGGAGTTGCGTTTCCAGATCGTCACGCCGCAGCCGATCCAGATCCAGCCCGGGACGCTCATCGAGTACCGGCTACGCTTGTTCGGCGTCCCGTTTTCCTGGCTGACGCGGATCGCCCACTGGAACCCGCCGCACGAATTCGTGGACGAGCAATTGCGCGGGCCGTACAAGCGGTGGGTGCATACGCACCGCTTCACGGAATCCGGCGGCCAGACCCTGATCGACGACCAGGTCGACTACCGCCTGCCGCTGTTTCCCCTGGGCGAGCTTGCCTATCCGCTGGTGCGCTGGCAGCTCGGCCGCATCTTCGCCTTCCGGCAACAGGCGGTGCGACGGATCTTGCTTCACGGTGTCGAGTCTCGGTAGCCCCCGGCAGGTTGTCCGGCAGTTCCGGCCAGCCGTCGTCTTGGCAGGGGCTGGCCCGTGGTGTAGAGTCATGGGGATAAGACCCTTTTCTCAGCAGGACTACCGCCATGCCGATCTCGTTCACCTGTCCTCATTGTGGCAAGCAGACCAGTGTCGCGGACCAGTATGCGGGGCAAACCGGGCCCTGTGCCGGATGCGGCCGGACGATCACGATTCCCGCACCCTTCGCCCCCCAGCCGGCCCCGTTCGCTCCGCCGGCCAAGAGTTCCGGCGGCGGCTTCGCGATCCTGGTCGTGATCGGGGCCTGTTTTTTCGGGATGCTGGTTTGCGGCGGCGTCCTGGTGGCCCTGCTGCTGCCCGCGGTCCAGGCCGCTCGCGAAGCGGCTCGCCGCACACAGTGCATGAACAACCTGAAGCAGATCGCCTTGGCCTTTCACAACTATAATGAGGTGTATGGCACTTTTCCGCCGGCTTACATCCCCGACGAAAACGGCCAGCCCAAGCATAGCTGGCGCGTGCTGATCCTGCCGTTCTTGGAGCAGAGCCCCTTGTACGAGCGGTATAACTTTGACGAGCCCTGGAACAGCCCGAACAACCTGGCGGTGACCAGCGTGCCCATCCCCGCGTATTCCTGCCCGTCTTCGCCGGCCAACTCGCCGGGCTCGCTGGAAACGAACTATATGGTCATCACTGGTCCGGAGACAGTCTTCGACGGTGGCAAAGCCTGCAAGCTGTCGGACATCCTCGATGGGACGTCCAACACGCTGCTGGTCGTTGAAGCCTGCGGGACGGGGGTGAACTGGGCCGAACCGAAGGATCTGGCCGCGAGCAACGTGAGTTTCCCGCTGGGCACGGGCGGCGGCGCTTCGCCGGACAGCTATCATCCGGGCGGCTTGAACGCGGCCCTGTGCGATGGTTCGGTCCGTTTCCTCAGCGACAGCATCTCGCCACAGACGTTCCAGGCCCTGCTGACAAAAGCGGGCGCCGAAGTCATCAACGAAGGTTTCTGACCTGTCGGATTCGCTCTGGCATCGCCGGCTTGCTTCTGGTATTGTCCCGCCGCTTGTCCAAGGCGAGTCGGTTACGTTACCCGTTGCACGTCGAGGGATCGATCGATGCTCCAGCGCGTCTTCTCCGTGGGTCTGCTAGCAGCTTTGTCGTTGGTGGGTGGCGCCGACTCGGCGTGGGCGGCCAAGCCCTGGGAATTGCTGATTCCGTTCAAGCGCGTGGACGCGGACGCCGGCAAGGAGTACCGCCTGACCGAAGACCAGGGGCCCTGGATGATTCTGGCGACGTCGTTCGCCGGGCCGGGAGCGGAACAGCAGGCGCAGAACCTGGTGCTGGAGTTGCGGAAGTCCTTCAACGTCGAGGCCTACATCCATCGGCAGAGCTACGATTTCAGCGAGCCGGTCGTCGGCCTGGGAGTCAACCGGTACGGTGGACCGAAGATGATGCGGCACGCCAACGCCACCAAGTTCGAAGAGATTGCCGTGTTGACAGGGAACTTTGAGGACGTCAACGACCCGAAACTGAATAAACTGCTGAACGAAATCAAGTATGCGCGGCCCGAGTGCCTGGACGTCGCCAAGAACAAGACCACGACGCAGCGGTTCATCGGCCTCCGCGAATTGCAGCGCCGCTTGACGCCGGACCAGGACAAGAAGCAGCAAGGTCCGATGAGCAACGCCTTCGTGACCCGCAACCCGCTGTTGCCGCTGGAGTATTTCGTGCCGCAGGGGGTCGATCCGTTTGTCGAGGAGATGAACCAGGATCTCGAGTACAGCCTGCTGAAGAACCCCGGCCAATACAGCGTCCGCATCGCCGCCTTCCGCGGCGCGTCGACGATGAAGTTGGGCGAGGAAGACAAGCTGCCGAACAAGTTGGAGGATGCGGCGGTCAAGGCCCACGAGTTGGTCGTCCAGCTGCGCAAGAAAGGGGTCGAGGCGTACGAATTCCACGATCGCTACGAGAGCATCGTCACGGTCGGCCACTTTGAGTCCATCGGCACTAAGCAGCCCGACGGCAGAACGGAATTGAACCCCGCCGTGCACCGGTTGATGCAGGAGTACGGGCCCCAGAAGCAGCCCTTGCCCGGTCAAGCCAGCGTGGGCCTGGTGCCGCGGTCGATGAACGGCATCCCGTTCGACATCCAGCCGGTGCCGGTCCAAGTCCCCCGCACGTCCATCGCGGCGGCTTATCGGCCCAGCAACCGGTGAGCCGCGGAGGTCCGTCGTGTCCACAGCAAGGCAGATCACCAGGCGCCGGCTGTTCCAAGGCGCATGGGCCGGTGCGGCGGGCCTCGCCGCCGGCACGGTCCTGCAGGAATCCCAATGCGGCGCCGGCTTGGTGGCCGGTACGGGCGCCGCGGATCCGAAGATCCAGGGCCCGTTTCTGATTCTCTCGACGCCTTTCACCGCGTCGGGTGCGGTAGATTTTGAGGCCCTCGCCAGGCAGGCGCGCTACGTCGGCTGGTGTGGGTGTCCGGGCATGATCTGGCCGCAGTCAGGGGACAGCGTCGATCTGCTGACCACCGACGAAAAACTTCAGGGCATGGAAGTGCTGGCCCGTGCGGCCCGCGGCCTGAGCACGGCGTTGTGTCTGGGCGTCCAGGGCAAGGATACCGCCGAGATGCTCGCGTTCGCCCGGCATGCCGAGCAGTTGGCGCCCGCGGCGATCATCTCGCGGCCGCCGGATTCCGGCACGACGGAAGACGATCTGCGTCAGTACTGGCGTGCGCTCGCCTCCGTTACGACGCGGCCCGTGATCCTGCAGACGACCGGTGGAGTCGTGTACAAGGGCCCGATCCCCTCGGTGCCCTTGTTGATCGAATTGGCTCGAGAGTTCCCGAATTTCGGCTACGTCAAGGAAGAGGCCGGCGCCGTCATCGCCCGGACCCGAGCCCTGGTCGCGGCGCGGCCGCCCATCCGCCGCGTGTTCAGCGCCCGCGGGGGACTGGGCTGGCTGTACGAGTTGCGACTGGGCAGCGAAGGCTTGATCACCGAGCGGGCCATCTATGCGGACGTCCTGACCCGCATCTGGGAACTGCACCGGACCGGTTCGGACCCAGCCGCGCTGCGGGATGTGTACAGCAAGTTCCTGTTGATGACCAACCTGAGCCAGACGCATCCCGGCGGCGACTTGCGCGGCATCCAGCTGTATCTCTGGAAGAAACGGGGCGTGTTCCCGACGCTGGTCTCGCGCCACTACGGAGCCGGCGGGACCCGCCCCGCATCGCCCAGTTACTCGGCGCTGGAACTGAACCCGGAAGAGATCGCCGAAATCGAGTCCCGCTTCGAGGCGTTGCAGCCGTACCAGAAGCCAGGGACGCCCAACCTGGACGCGGCGGACCACCCTGCCGTCCTGCCGAGGTAAGCACCGCCCTGGATCGCCCGCACTGGGCCCCGCCGTCGGCAGACCTGCGGCAAAAAATGGCGGGCCGACCGACACCCGGGAACACGTCCCGGGTTTAATCTCCCGTCAGCAACTCAGCGGGTCAAACCTCTTCACACACTCAGTTTCAGGAGTCTCGGTCCATGCAACGAACCGTGGTGGGATTGCTCGCGGCTGCAGCAGCCGCAATGCTTAACTTTCAGGTGTCCGCGGCGGACGCCCCCGAACATCGTGGCGGGCCCCCGGGTGCGCCCCTGATGTTCCAGCGGATGGACAAGAACCAGGATCACAAGCTCACGGCGGACGAGATTCCGGACGGCGCTCCGGACTTCGTCAAGGAGTTGCTGAAGCGGGCGGACAAGGACGGCGACCAGACGGTCACGGCGGAAGAGTTTCACGCGTCGCTGCCAGCTTTTCCCGGCGCGGGACGGGGACGACCAGAGGCGGGACCGGGCGGTCCTGGCGGTCCGGGACGGTTCGGTCCGGGACCTGGCATGACGCCGCCGGGGCGGCCCGAGGCGGCGGGGCCGGAGCGGCCGGCCCCCGAGGCGGGTCCTGATCCCCGGGTGTTGTTCAAACGCTTGGATAAGGACGGCGACCAGAAGTTGAGCGTCGAGGAATTTGCCGCAGGAATGAAGGCGTTTCACGCGCCGGCCGCCGCAGGACAGCGCCCACCGATGATGGGCCCCGGGCCGATGATGGGTGCGGGACCGATGGGACCGCGCGACGGCCAGGGCCGTGGTCCGATGATGGGACCGCAGTTCGGCATGGGTCGATCGCCGATGATGGGCCGCGGGCCGATGGGCCCCCAGGCGGGCCCGGGTCGCGGGCCGATGATGGGGCCGCAGTTCGGCATGGGTCGGTCGCCGCTGATGGGCCGCGGGCCGATGGGTCCCCAGGCGGGCCCGGGCCGCGGGCCGATGATGGGGCCCGGCCCGAAGGGACCACAGTTCGGCATGGGCCGTGGGCCGATGATGGGAC
Organism: uncultured Planctomycetaceae bacterium; assembly: GCA_903927685.1. The sequence continues at coordinate 34 of CAIYOB010000198.1, read as the reverse complement.
GTCCCCCATTCGCGCCGCGCGGACCGATGGCGCG
>CAIYOB010000197.1 GCA_903927685.1 uncultured Planctomycetaceae bacterium | reverse complement strand
CAGCAGCCAGCGAAACTCGGCCAACGCCGGATCGAAGATTCCACGCCGCTGGTGGTCGGCCGCTCGCCCACGGTAGGCGTCCAGGAACGGCTCCAACTCGTCATAGATCCGCCCGTCCCGCTGCCAGCCGGAACCGGCGATCTTTTCCAGCCGTAACGTCATGGCGCGGAAGTATCGCGGATACTGCTGCAGCCAGCGCCACGGCGTGGCGATCAGGAATCCCGCCTCGCCAGCCGTCAACTCGGCCAACTGGTCACGCAAATCCTCGACGGCCAACTGCCAATGCGGCGAACGGGCTTCCTCCAGGGCCAACCGCACCTGCTGGTGGCCTTCCAGCAGGGGCAGGACCAGCCGCGTGACATCCTGGACGCCCAGTCCGATCCGCTCCCGGCCGCGCGCCAACAGTTGCTGGAACTCGTCCGCGTTGTGCGGCCGCGGGTCCTCGTCCAGGAAGCTGCGGTCCGCGATCAACTCGGCCAGCTGCCGCTCCAACTCGCGGCCCCGGCACAACGGCATCGCCAGCAGCCGGATCCGGTCCATCCGCGGAAGCCAGGCCAGCTGGGCTCGCAGTTCGTGCCAATCGGCCAGGCAGCACAGACGCCGCAAGCCGGCCCGGGTCTGCCACACGGCCGCTTGGGGCGTGTCGGCCAGCCGCAGCCAGACTTCCGAGCCGCGGTCCACCAGCATCGGGAACGCCACCAGCGTGACCCCACCGCTGGGAATCGACACCTGTTCCGGCAAGTCGCCGAAGTCCCAGCTCCGAATGCCGTCCCGCTGCCAATCGGGATGGTAGAACTCGGCGGGCACCGACGTTTCGCTGTCCTGTCCCAGCTCGCGCTGCAACTGGTCGACATCGCGGCCGCGCGCCAACACCTGGCCCCCGTCGTCGACGACGCGGACGTTGATGTGCAAATGCTGCGGCAGCTTGTCCGCTTGAAAGTCGGAGGCCGCCACCGGCTCGCCGCCCACCCGCGCCAACGCTTCCGCCACCGCCGCCAGGAATGAACCCTGGCCGAACTGCAACTCGCCCAGGACCCGTTTGGCCACGTCCGGAGCCGGCACAAAGTTGCGACGGATCGCCTTGGGCAGCGACCGGATCATCGCCACGATCTTGTCTTCCAGCAGGCCCGGCACCAGCCAGCCCAAGCGGCCGGACGTCAGCTGCTTCAACGCGGCGCGCGGGACCGTTACCGTGATGCCGTCGTCCTGCTCGCCCGGCTCGTACCGGTACTCCAGCGGCAAGCTGACCGGACCGACCTGCAAGGCGTCCGGAAAGTTGCCGGCGGACACGCCGTCCAGTTCGGCGGAGACCAGATCCGCACGTTCCATGTGCAACGCGCGGGGCTCCTGCCGTTCAATGGTCCGCAGCCAACGCTGCACGCGATGCGCGTCGAAGATGTCCGGCGGCAGACGCTGGTCGTAGAACTGGAACTGCTGCTGGTCCTGGACAAACAGGTCGAATCGCCGCAACCGCGTGGCCCGGTCGTTCAATTCGGCGATCAGGTCGAGATTGTGTTTGAGGAACCGCAAGGGCGTCTTCAGGTCGCCGTCGATCAGTCCGTGGCGAATGAACAGTTCCCGGGCCGCCGCCGGGTCGACCGGGCCCAAGGGCACGCGCCGCCGCGGCACGATCGGCAAGCCGAACAGGCTGACCCGTTCGTAGACCATCGCCGACCCGGCCGGGCGGCTCCAGTGCGGTTCGGTGTACGAGCGTTTCACCAGGTGCCCGGCCAGGGGCTCGATCCAGCCCGGATTGATCCGCGCCACCGTCCGCGCATAATTGCGCGTCGTCTCGACCAACTCCGCGGCCACGATCCAGTCGGGCTTCGCGCCGAAGACCCCAGACCCGGGCCACAGGTAGAACTTGGCGTTACCGGCGCCGGTGTATTCGTGTGGATCGCTGCGCAGCGCTACGTTGGACAGCAGGCCGGACAGCAGGGCCCGATGGATCGCGCCGTACAACAGTTGGTCGATGTTCGGGACGCGCGGGGCCAGCGGGCGGCCGCCCAGCGAGGTCAGTTCCAGGTT
>CAIYOB010000196.1 GCA_903927685.1 uncultured Planctomycetaceae bacterium | reverse complement strand
GCTTGGCCTCGACAATCTTCGAGCCATCCACATGCAATTCAATGTCGTCGCAGACGCAACCACAAAACGTGCAGACCGCGTCGCGGACGATCTTCAGATGATCGGAGGCTGGTGTTGTCTTGGTCATTGGTCACGGGTCATTGGTCACGGGTCAGTTGTCATTGGTCATTCGTCAGCGGGGATCTTTTCCAGGTGGACGTCCAGGCATTTGCTGGTGGGCATCCCGGTGCCGTGGGTGTCGGCGCCCATCAGGCGGCTGGAGAGATCGCCGTAGGCGATAAACAGCAGGCCCGGGGGCAGGTCGTCGCCTTTGGCCGCGGCCACCGCCACTTCGACAGACCCTTGCGAACTGGACATTCGCACGCGATCGCCGTCGGCCAGTCCCAATTGCTGCATGTCCTGCGGCGAAACCAGCAGGGTCGTGATTTCCGCCTGGTACGAGGGACCGAACTTGCCCTCGCTGATACCGCTGCCCTGCTTGCTGGTACGACCGGGAATCAAGATGAACGACGCACTCATGGTGAGCCCTCGAGGGCGAAATGCCGCACGCCACGGCGGCGATGGCTCAGCACAATATAGGTGGCCGGCCGCAGGATGGCAATGGTTGGGACGGCGAGCGGCGAGCGGGGCTCAAGCGGGTCCTGGCACGCGCGGCCTGTTGTTGTTATGCTTCTGGGCTAGGGCCCCCGGAGCGTAAGTTCCAGGGGCGGCCGCTGCGGAACGGGATTCGCGGGGACTTGGGTATTGAAGTGGAAGCAGGTGGATGTCGCTGAAAACAACCTACGGTGTCGGCAAGTTCGCGTTATCGTTTGAGCTTTTTCCACCCAAGACCGCCGACGGCGAAACGGCTTTGTTTGCGCATCTGACGCAGCTGGTCAAGTTCCAACCGGCCTTCATCACCTGTACGTACGGCGCCGGCGGATCGACCCGCACCAAGACGCTGGACATCGTCGATCACGTCCAACGCCGATTCCAGATCCCCGTGGCCTCGCACCTGACCTGCGTCGGCTCGACGGTCGAGCAACTGCGCGACTATCTGAGCGAGGCGTTGCGGCGGGGCGTACAGCACATCGTCGCGCTCCGCGGCGATCCGCCCCAGGGGGAAACCGAATTCGCGGCGCCGGAGGGCGGGCTGCGGTACGCCAACCAGTTGGTGACGCTGATTCGCCGCGAGTATCCGCAGTTCGGCGTCGCCGTCGCCGGGTATCCGGAGAAGCACATCGAAGCGCCCAGCCTGGAGATCGACCTGCAAAACCTGAAACGCAAGGTCGACGCCGGCGCGGACGTCGTGGTCACCCAGTTATTCTACGACAACGACGATTTCTTTCGCTTTCGCGACCGCTGTGCCCGCATCGGCATTGCCGTCCCCATCGTGCCCGGCATCCTTCCGGTGACGAATCTGTCCCAGGTCCAGCGGATTACCTCGATGTGCGGCTCGCGGCTACCCAGCCATTTCGTCGCCGCCCTGCAGGCCCACGCCGACCCCGTCGGGCAGTTTCAGGTGGGGGTGGACCACGCGATTGGCCAAGTGCGGGGACTGATCCAACAGGGCGTTCCCGGCATCCACTTCTATGTACTCAACAAGTCCCAGGCGACCTCGTGGGTCCTGGCGGCGGTGGATTTGCCGGCCGGGCGGTAAGCTCCGCTTCGGGACGCCTTCCGGGCCTTTACCGCTCGGGTTTCCAAAACCTGCCCTTCGCCGTCGTCGGCCGCGGGGCCGGGACGCGATCCGGCTGGGCCGCTGGTTTGCCCGCCGTGGTTGCCGGCTTGCCTGGCAGCGGGGGTGTTTCGGCGCGAGCCGCCGCCGGCTCGATGTCCTGGGCGGCCCCGTCAGGCGATTCCACGAGCGGCTCTTCCGCCAACGCTTGAACGACCAGGGGCTTTTCCACCCGGTCCTCCTTGGCTTGCCAGCTGACGGTAGCTTCCTGGCTGTCGGGCACTTCCGGAAGCGGCGTGCGGCGCGGCGTCCAGCGATCGGCGACCAGATCCTTCGCGTTGATCTCGATTTCCCGCTCGGCTTCGATCTTGCGTCCGTCGGCGGTCAGGTAACGGACAAACAGCTGTAGCCGGCGGTTTTCCGGCGGGGATTCCGGCCACGGCAGCCGTAACAGCAGGCCGCGATCGGGCGCGTCCGTGTGGAGCAGTCGGCGCGTCGCTTCGGCATCCAGGTCCCAGCGAGCCACTCGTGCGGTCTCGTCGCTTCGGGCCGGGTCGAGCAGGACGACGGAGACCTGAGCAGGTTCGGCCACAAAATCCCCGCTGCGGTTCCGCGGCTCGACCAGCACGCTGATGCCGTCATCGCCAGGCTGCGAGTCGAAATCCGCTCCACCGGTCCGCCGCGGATTCAGGTGGATCATTTCCACGCGCTGATCCAACGCCGACACGATGGCAGCGGCCAGTTCGTCGTCGCTCAGCGGACGATTCAGAGCCACCTGCGCCGGAGCCCCGGCAACGACGGCCGACGCCGGGCGGACGGAGGCGGGGCCCACCTTCCGGCGTTTGTCCGCCTCAACTCCCGGCGGCAGCTCGATCGTGGGCGGCTCGGGACTGACTTCCGGCGTGCCGTTTTGCGGCTCGGTCAGCGGTCCTTCGGGCTCCGTCGAGCGAGTGCGGCCGGGCGCCTTTTTCGCGTCCTTGGCGTTGGCCTTCGCTGCCTTCAACTCGTCCAACGCCTGTTCGTAATTGTATTCGGCTTCGTACAGTCGATCTTCCAAGACGCGTTTTTCGGCATTCAGCATGTCGAAGTAAGCGTCCGTGTACGCATCGCGGCGGCAGCCTGGCAGCAAGGCAGCCAGCGCAAGCGCCGCCCAGACGCGGATCGAATTCCGAAAGCCAAGGGTCACCGCCTGCATCTGCCGCTATCGCCTTGAAAGAACAGCCTCGCCGAGCGCACGATAGGGCGGAGCGTACGTAATTCGCGGAAGTCGCACAAGACGAACCGGACGGATTGGAGCATTGATCGGCGTGTTATGCGAGATGCTAGCAGTGGCAACAGTAACCCGAAGCGCCAGCGAGTGGGACAGCGAGTGGGACAGCGAGTGGGACAGCGAGTGGGACAGCGAGTGGGACAGCGAGTGGGACAGCGAG
>CAIYOB010000195.1 GCA_903927685.1 uncultured Planctomycetaceae bacterium | reverse complement strand
TGGAATTACGACTGGACCCGCGTGGCCGCCCCGGCCGGCAAGGAGCCGGTGTACAAGGTCGATCCGTGCCGCGTCTACCGCTATGGCGGCGGCCAACAGTGGAACGATTGCGGTCAACCCGGCAAGTGCGACCGCCTGTTCAGTCTCGCCTCGTACCGCGGTTCGCTCTACGTGGTGGGCGACGACATGAAGTGCCACGTCTGGGCCGGCGGCACGCAGTGGCAAGTGGCCGGCGAGTTCAACCGCTACGGCCACCCGATGGGCATCCACGACGGCCGGCTGTTCGTCGGCGTCCACAATCCCTCGCACGTCTATGCCTACGACGGCCGGCAATGGAAGCAGTTGCCCAACCCCAGTCCCGCCCCGCCCGGGAAAGAATGGGGCACGCAGACTCACGCGTTTGACGTCTTCCGCGGGCGGCTGCTGGTGACCACCTGGGAGTTGGGCACGGTCGAGCAACTCACCGCGGACGACCGCTGGGAAACCCTCGGCCGGCTGGGCGATTGCCAGGAGATCAACGCGTTGGCCGTCTACAACGGCAAGCTCTACGGCGGCACCTATCCGTTTGCCGAGGCGTTTCGCTACGACGGCGACGGGAATTGGACTTCGCTCAGACGGTTTCTCCAAGGCGCGGGCGCGTCGCGGCTCACGTGCCTGGCGGTCTACGACGGCAAACTCTTCGCCGGCGGCGGCAGCGGCACCAGTTCACACCTGGACGGCCCGCTGGATTTCCGCGGCCAGGTCTATTCCCTCACCGCGGGCCGGTGCGCGTCGTACGACCGCGACCTCGGCCCCGGCTGGAAGCACCTGACGGCGGTCCGCCGCGGCGGCCGTTTGGAACTGTACGTGGGCGGACGACTGGCCGCCACTTCGGCCGCGTTCAACCCGGCGGACTACGACTTGACCAATCACCGCCCGCTGCGGATCGGATTCGGCGAAGTGGATTTCTTCTCTGGGAAGATCCAGGCTGTGAGGCTGTATGGCCGCGCCTTATCGGCGGGCGAAGTCGAGCACTTGGCCGCGCACGATGTGCCCAACGCACGAACGTCGGGCCAGGCAGCCGCGGGGCCGTGTCCCGATCGCGTCGATTGAGCGATGAGCGCGTGGAGGCGGCCGGCCGGGACCTTGGGGCGCCTCTCTCAGTGCCGGTCCAGAACCTCCCGCAGTTTGCCGGCCAGTTCCTTCCTGGAGAAGGGTTTCTGGATGAAGTTCACGCTTTCGTCCAAGACACCGCGGTGGGCGATCACGTCGGCCGTATAGCCGGACATGAACAGGCATTTCATGTCGGGATAGAGGGACAGGATGCTCTTGGCCAGCTCGCGGCCGTTCATCTCGGGCATCACCACGTCGGACATCAGCAGGTGGATCGTGCCGGCATGCTCGTTCGCCAGGCGGATGGCCTCGCCCGGCGTGCCGGCGCTGACCACGGTGTATCCCTCGCGTTGGAGCATCATGGCGGTCATTCGCAGAATCGCCGATTCGTCCTCCACCAGCAGGATCGTCTCGCGGCCGCGTGGGGCCGTCGTTTCACGCTCCTTGTCCGGCAGCCGGTCCGTCTTGTCCCGGTGGCGCGGCAGGTAGATCCTGAAGGTCGTCCCCGCGCCAAGCTCGCTGGAGACGTTGATGTGACCTTTGTTCTGCTTGACGGCGCCATACACCGTGGCCAGGCCCAGACCGGTGCCCTGGCCCACTTCCTTGGTGGTGAAAAAGGGCTCGAACAGATGGCCGAGGGTCGCGGCGTCCATGCCGCAGCCGTTGTCGCTGACGGCCAGCAGCACATACTCGCCGGGGGCAGCGTCGCGGTGCTCGGCGCAATAGGCCTCGTCCAAAACGGCATTGGCCGTTTCCATGGTCACCTTGCCCACGCCGCCAATCGCGTCGCGGGCGTTGACACAGAGATTGGTCAGGATCTGGTCGATCTGGCCGGGATCGATCTTGACCGGCCACAGCTTCTCACCCGGGCTCCAGGCCATCTCGATGTCCTCTCCGATCAGGCGCTGCAGCATCTTGAGCAGGGAGGCGATGGTCTCGTTCAGGTCGATTAGCTTGGGGGCCACGGTCTGTTTGCGGGCAAAGGCAAGCAGTTGCCGGGTCAGGTCGGCGGAACGCCTGGCGGCCTTCTGGATTTCCGTCAGACCGGCATGAAACGAATGCCCCCGAATCGATGTCAGCCAGGAGCACTTCCGCATACCCCAGGATCACGCCCAGCATGTTGTTGAAATCGTGGGCCACGCCGCCGGCCAGGCGGCCGACGGACTCCATCTTTTGGGCCTGGTGCAGTTCGGTCTCCAGCGCCAGTTCGCTGGTGACATCCCGCTGGACGGCCACGTAGCTGATCGTCTTCTGCGATACGTCGCGCACAGGCGAGATTGCGGCCTCCTCGGTGTAGAGCGTGCCGTCCTTCCTCCGGTTCACGATCCGCCCGGTCCAACTCTCGCCCCGCTTCAATGTCTCCCACATGTCGCGGTAGAAGGCGATATCGTGCTCGCCGCTCTTGAGGATCCGCGGGTTCCGGCCGATGGCCTCCTGGCGGGTGTACCCCGTGATCCGCTCGAAGGCCGGGTTCACATACTGGATCATTCCCTGTGCATCGGTGATGACCACGGCTTCGGTGGCCTGCCCGATCGCCAGCATCAGCCGTTCGCGTTCCGCTTCCGCCTGTTTACGCTC
>CAIYOB010000194.1 GCA_903927685.1 uncultured Planctomycetaceae bacterium | reverse complement strand
GACGATTCCCGAGTCCTGGCGGGACAAGCGTGTGACCTTGTTCCTCGAACGCGCCAAGTACACGCAGGTCTGGCTGGACGGAAACCCGTGCGGCGAGAGCCCGCTTCTCTTCACGCCGCAGGAATATGAGCTGGGCCGCCTCGCGCCCGGTCCTCACCGGCTGACGATCGCCGTGGACAATACGCGCAAGCCGGTGAACGTCGAAATGCACCAGATGTCCGACAACACGCAGGGCAACTGGAACGGGATCCTCGGGCGGATCGAGTTGCGGGCGGAAGATCCGGTCTCGTTGGCCGAAGTCCGCGTTTTTCCCAAGGTGGCGGACAAGTCGGTTTCGATCGAGGTTCGCTTGGCCAACGCGTCGGGCCAGGCGGGACAGGGGCGGCTGACCTGTGCGATTCAGGGCCCGGGCGTCTCCCTGCAGCCGCCGGCGGTGGAGGCGACGTGGGACGAACATGGAGGCGGCGCGACCATCAACGTGCCGCTGGGCGAGGGCGCGAAATTGTGGGACGAATTTCACCCCGTCCTGTATACGCTCACCGTCCGACTCGAAGCCGCGAACTCGTGCGACGAACGGTCGGTGGTGTTTGGCCTGCGCGAGTTCACGCATCAACGGGGCCAGTTTGTGATCAACGGCCGGGCCACGTTCCTGCGCGGCAAGCATGACGGTTGTGTGTTCCCGCTCACCGGCCACCCGCCGATGGATGTCGCAGGCTGGTTGAAGTACTTCGGGGTGTGCCGCCAGTACGGCATCAATCACATCCGCTTTCACACCTGGACGCCTCCCGAAGCGGCGTTTGCGGCCGCGGATCAACTCGGGCTGTACCTGCAGCCGGAACTGCCTTACTGGGGTGCTTACGGCGCGGAGCAACGGGACGCGTTGCTGCCCGAGGCGGAACGGATCCTCCGCTGTTACGGCAACCACCCGTCGTTTGTCATGCTGGCCTTGGGCAACGAATGCGGCGGCAGTCGCCCGATCATGGCGGACATGGTGCAACAGCTTCGCCTGTGGGACAATCGCCACCTGTACGCTCAAGGCTCGAACAACTTCTTCTGGGACCCGCAATTGGCGGAGGGCGACGATTACTGGACGACCGTCCGGACACGCACCGCCCCGGGCGGGCCCGTGCACAACGTACGTGGCTCGTTCGCCACCGTGGACGGCGGCAACGGTCACGTCCAGATCGGGCCGCCCAATACGCTTCACGACTATGCGGCGGGAGTCGCCGGGCTGCCGGTCCCGGTGATCGGACACGAGATCGCCCAGTTCAGTGTCTATCCGAACTTCCAGGAGATTCCCAAGTACACGGGAGTGTTTCGTGCCCGGAATTTTGAGCATTGGCGGGACAAGCTGGCCGCGGCCGGCCTGCTGGACCAAGCGGACGATTTCTTCCGGGCTTCCGGCCAGCTGGCCGCGAGGTGCTATCGCGAGGACATCGAGGCGGCGTTGCGGACGCCCGGTTTCGGCGGCTTCCAGTTACTCGACTTGCAGGACTTTCCCGGCCAGGGAACCGCACTGGTCGGGATGCTCGACGCCCTGATGGACAGCAAGGGCCTGATCATGGCGGACCAATGGCGGCAGTTCTGCGGCCCGCTGGTGCTCTTGGCGCGTTTTCCGAAATACGGCTGGACCACGGAGGAAGCCTTCACGGCGAGGATCGAGCTGGCCCACTACGGCGACCAGGACCTGCCCGACGCCGTGGTGGGCTGGACGCTGCAGGAACCCGGCGGACCCAGCATTGCCGCAGGAGCCTTGCGCCCCAGCCGAGTCGAACGGGGCGGCTTGCGCGTGCTGGGCGAGGTGTCGGCCGCACTCGCGGGCATCGAGAAACCGACGCGGCTGGACTTTTCGTTGGCCATCGAGGGCCAGGCCACGGCCACGAGCTATCCCGTCTGGGCCTATCCGCCGCGCGACATCCCGTCGCCGCCGGAGGGCGTGCACTTGGCTCGCCAACTGGGACCGGCCGAACTGGATCTGCTCGCGGGCGGAGCCCGGGTAGTGTTCCTGCCCGAAACCGGACAGCGGCTGATGCGGAGCGTCGGGGGCGGATTCGCCACCGACTTTTGGTGCTGGCCGATGTTCAAGAACAAGCCGGGGACGATGGGCCTCCTGTGCAATCCGGCGCATCCGGCCCTGGCCGGTTTTCCGACGGATTGCCACAGCGACTGGCAGTGGTTCTCGGTGGTGACGATCAGCCAGCCGGTGATTCTCGACAGCTTGCCGAAACAACTCCGGCCGATCGTCCAGGTGGTGGACAACCTGGATCGCGTGCACAAGCTGGGCTTGGTCTTCGAGGCGAAGGTCGGAGCGGGCCGGCTGCTGGTGTG
>CAIYOB010000193.1 GCA_903927685.1 uncultured Planctomycetaceae bacterium | reverse complement strand
CGCCCAGGCGACTTGGACATGCGAGGCTTTCAGATACGGTAGCACCTTGGTCAGATTCGGATCGACCACGCACAGATTGGCCCGCACCTGGAACTGGTCCCGCGCTGGCGGCGTGTCGAAAAAGTTCCCCAGATCGCTGGTCTGGGCCACCCCGCTGGCCTCGGCCAACACTACGTCCGGCCGGACTTCGTCCGCCAGGGTCTGCAGGGTCTGAATGAAGTCGGCGTGGAGGCACGCGCAGAACAGGCTGCCGCGGGTCAGTTCGAACACGTGCCCCGCCGCCCGCTGTAACAGTTGCCCGTCGACTCCCAGCGTGCCGAACTCGTTGATGATCAAGGCCACACGCTGCGAACGCAACTGCGGCGTGGCCAAGAGATGGTTCAGCAAGGTCGTCTTTCCGGACCCGAGATAGCCGGTGATCAAGTAGACGGGAATGGGCATGGAGCCGGAACACCGTGGTAATAGATGGATTCAGGTAGTTGACATGGGCGAGTATTTGCGCCATCGCTCCCGTTGTCAAGACCCCGGTGCGGGACCGGCGCAGTCTGTCGCGGCCTGGGGGATGGGATGCCCACGGTTTGTCCGTGGGAGCCTCACTTTCTTCGACTCCCTCTTGACAGCTTCATGGTGCCAGTGTACTATTTGGCTAGTATGCTAGTACTCGCGGTAGAGAGGTGAGTGTGGCGGATGTTCTTTTCGATTGATCCCCAAAGCGGTGTGGCGATTTACGAGCAGATCGTGCGGCAGGTCAAGTTTGCGATCGCCGAAGGGACGCTCGGTCCCGGCCAGTTGTTGCCCAGTGTGCGGCAGCTCAGTCAGCAGTTGGCGATCAACCCGAACACGATCGCCCGGGCGTACCTGCAACTGCAGGCCGACCAAGTGGCCGAGTCGCTCCGCGGCCGCGGGGTGGCGGTTTGCGCCGGCGCTCCGCAGCGGTGCCGCGAGTTGCGGCGGACGCTGATCGCCGAGCGGCTGCGCACCGTGCTGGTCGAAGCTTTGCACGGCGGTCTGAAAGCGGCGGAGATTCGCGAGATCGTGCGGACGCAACTGGATTCGTTGTCCGGGACGGTGAACACGGTGGCGTCCGCTCCGGACGCGGCCTCGTCGTAGACCGCTCGTTCGGCGAGCGGTCCACAGTGGGGCGGTAGGCGGTTACCCTTTTCGATACGAGAGCAAGCGGCAATGTCACAGGTGATTTCGGCACGCGGCCTGACGATGCGTTTTCCCGGCTGCCTGGCGCTGGACGGGATCGACCTCGAAGTGCCTCGCGGGACGGTCTTTGCCCTGCTGGGCGAGAATGCGGCGGGCAAGACGACGCTGATCCGGATTCTGACCGGCTTTCTCCAGCCGACGGCGGGGACCTGCCAGGTGCTGGGACTGGACCCGACTCGCGAGGCGCTCGAGATCCGCCGTCGCATCGGCTACGTTTCGGACGCGCCCGCGCTGTACGACTGGATGCAGGTCGGCGAGATCGGCTGGTTCGCCTCGGCGTTCTACCCGCCCGGGTTCCTGGACCGCTACCGCGCCGCCATCCGCCGCTTTGAATTGTCGGCCGAGTGGAAGATTCGCCGCTTGAGCAAGGGGCAGCGGGCTAAGGTGTCGCTGGCCTTGGCGCTGGCCCCCGATCCGGAGTTGCTGATCCTGGACGAACCGACCTCGGGCCTGGACCCGCTGGTGCGGCGCGAGTTCCTGGAGAGCATGGTCGACCGGGCCGCGGTGGGCCAGACGGTGCTGCTGTCCAGTCACCAGATCGCCGAGGTTGAGCGGGTGGCGGATCACGTGGCGATCCTGCGGCACGGCAAGTTCTGCCTGGTCCAGCCGCTGAGCCAGCTCAAAGAATCGTGCTGCCTGGTCACGATCAACCTGGCGGATCCGCTGCTCGCCCTGCCGACGCTCGACGGCCCGGCCGAAGTGCTCAGCGAACAGACGTCGGGCCGGCAGCGGCAGTGGATGGTCAGGGGGTTCACCGGCGACCAGCAGACCCAACTGGAGCAGTATCCCGGCGTCAGCGGCGTCCAGGCGCGCAGGGCGACGCTGGACGAGGTCTTCGTCGCCTGCATGCGGCCGCAGCATGTGGCGGCTTCCGAATCCGAACCGGCTTATTCCGAGGTGCCCACGGCATGAACCGCTCGCTTGCCCTGCGCTATCTGTGCTGGAAGGAAGTCCGCCAGGTCCTGCCGCTGGTGTGGATGCAACTGGTATTGGGCCTGTGTTTCCAGTTGCTGTGCTTGTTGCATCCGGACCGCGCCTTCGTGCCGCGGTTCCTGGTCTTTGCCGGGATGCCCAGTCTGTTTGCCGTCGGCGTCGGCGTGCTGTTGGTCGGGCAAGAGAAGGAACGCCGGACGCTGGACTGGCTGCGTTCGCTGCCCATTGCCGCCCGGGACCTGGTGGCCGTCAAGCTGGCCACGGGCGTGGCCGCACTGCTTGCCGTCTGGGCGTTGAACTCGGTAATGTTGGCGATCCTGGTGCTGCCCGCCGGCCGCTGGCCCCAGGCCGCGCCGGCGGATTCGTGGCTGTTCAACACGGGCTGGGAGTACCTCTGGCCGCTGCAGAGCGTGTTCCTGCTGCTGGCCGGATTCGCGACCGCCTGGATCTTTCGCTCGTCGCTGGTGGCGCTGCTGGCGGTGATCCCCTTGACGCTGCTTCCCGGGGCGATCGCTTCGGTGTTGAACCAACTGGTCCGCAACCCGAGTCGATACAACTGGGCGTTCGAAGATCCCGCCCCGTGGATGGCCGTCGTGGGCTTGGTCGCGGTGAGCATCCCGCTGCTGGTGGCCGGCTGGCGGCGGGGGATCAGATACCTGGGGCCCGAGCAAGTCGCCGACAAGCGGGCGTTCTGGACTCGAGCGCGGGAGGGAGCGAAGGACGAAGCGGCGATCTGGACTCGCCCGCTGCACACCCCGGAGGCCATGCTGATCTGGCAGTTCCTGGGGCAGAACAAGACCGTGTTGAAGGGGCTGGCCGCGATCCTGCTGGCCGCGGTGGGCTTGCTGGTTACGGAGCCGTCCCTGGCCTGGGGTGGCGGGCGGGCCGCGCTGGCAGCGTTCCTCGCGCTGTTGGCCGCATCGTGGCTGGGCGTGCTCGCGTTTCAAGGCGACGGCGTGCAGGATCGCATCCGCTTTCTGGCGGAACGAGGCCTTGCACCGGCGAAGATCTGGTGGACGCGGCATGTGCCGCCGCTCAGTCTGTTGGCCACCGCCTTGGCGCTCACCCTTGTGTTTCTGCCCGCGGAACTGCGGCGTGCGCACGTCTCGCCGCTGGGCTTGTTGTGCGTCGTGGCTGCCGTGCTGTTCACCTATACGGTCTCGCAAGCCGTCGGCCAGATCTTCCGCAGTTCGACGATCGCGGCGATCGCCGCGCCCGTGGTAACGTGGGCGCTGGCCGCGTATGGCGGGTCGCTGATGACCTTGTTGGGAGTTCCGTTCTGGCTGTTGGCCGCGTGTGGATTGCTGCCGTGGCTGGCGACGTTCGTGCTGATGCGGCGGTGGATGGACGGACGGTTGGGCTGGGGATTCTGGGGCGCGCATGCCGGTTTTCTGGCCGTCGGCCTCGTCCTGCCCCTCGGCCCCGCCGGTCTGGTCTTGGTTTCGCAACCGACGATGCCTGCCCAGGTGCGGCGGCAACTGAAGGCGGAATCACAGACGTACGGCGGCGTGTACACGGGGCCGCGGGAATTGGTGCTGCGGTTCCGCGATCCTGCCGCCGTGCACGCGCCTCAGGCAGACCGCCTGATCGAAGGCCGGACAGCGGCAGAGCAACTGGAGCACGACTTGTCCCTGGATCCCGCCCCGCTCCGCTTCGTGCCGCGCGTGATGGTGTACCTGCTGGGCGAGGCCCGCTTGGCGCGGATGTCGCTCGAACAGGATGTCGCCGCCGAGGCGAACCGCGAGCGATATCGGCGGACGCTGACGTTGATCGGGAGGTTGGTCGAGCGGTTTCGGCTCAGTTGGCGGCTGCAGGATCAAGATGGGGCCGACTTGGTCGAGATCTGGCTGGTGAACGAGTTGGGACGAACGAAAGCCGATTCCTGGCTGGGTGCGGAAGCCTATGCGGGGCTGGTCCGCAGCCTCGGCAACGATGTCGCTCGCAACGCCGCCCGCCGGCGGGCGCTGGTGATGAGTTGGGCGGCCTATCGCCGCCAGTCGCTGGGCGCCGAGGGGCGGATCGGCGGCTATGACTGGCGAGGCGCCGAAGCGCCGCTCCTGTTTCGAGTCAGTCCGCCGCTGCGCAGGCGAGCCGCCGACTATCTCACCTGGCGGATGCTGGAGCGGCTCGAACAGAGCCAGTCGGCGGACCGCGATTCGCAGACGAGGGAACTGGCCGGTTATTGGGGTGTGCCTGAACTGGATTACGGACTGGGTCCCGGCGGCGAGTGGATGCGGGCCGACCAACCGGCGAAGTTCGCGTTCCCGCTGGAGCATTTCAGTCGCCTGATACCCGGCGGCCAGTGGCATGCCGGCTGGGAGCAAGCCGCCCGAGAGTTATCTGAACCCTAATCTTTCACCTAATCTTTCACCTAATCTCCCCTCCGGCTGGTGCAGATGGCGCCCGGCACCCAGTTGAGATTAAGTGAAAGATTAGGTGAAAGACTGTGTAGCGCGAGAGATCGAGGAACGAACTGATGAACACACACGCACTTGAGCAGGACCGAAGTCCGCCGCGTCGTCGGCGGTGGCTGCTGCGGCTGGTCCTGCTGCCGATCGTCCTCGGTGTGATCGCCATCGGGGTGCTCGGGGTCGGCGAGTACCGCAGCGCGGCCGCGGTGAGAGCGGAAATCGCCCGGCTCCGAGCCGCGGGTGAACCGGTCGACGACGACACGACGGCGGTTTGGTTTCGCGCCGGGGCGTCGCAGGAAGGAACGGCGGCCTGGCGGGAGATCCTGCTGGCGTCCGAGCAGGTCTGTGCGAGAGAAACGGCGCTGAGTTTACCGATCATCGGCTTGGGCCAGATGCCCGAGAATCTCGTTCCCGGCGAGCCGTGGCCGGACGAGCCGAAAATCGCCGAATTCCTTCAGGAGGTCCGGCCGTTGATCGCGCAAATCGAGCAGGCCGGCCGCTATCCCGCGCCGGTCTGGCAGCCGATCGCGTTCGACAGCTTTCGCACCCTGCTGCCCGACAGCCAAGCGTCCCGAGGCGTGGTCCGGTTGGTACACCTCGAGGTCGTTCACGCCTTGTATCAGCGCGACACCGAGCGAGCCGTGCGCGGCCTGGCCGCCATGCACGCCGCGGCCGCAGCCTTTGAATGGGATTTCTGCATGGTCTCCGATCTGGTGGGAACGGCGCTGCGGGCCATCCACCGGGACGCGATCCGCAAGTCGCTCGCCCACGCCGACTGGCAGCCTGACCAGCTGGACCAGTTGCTGGCCCAGGTCCAGCAACCTCGCGACGTCGCCACGCACTGGCATCGGATCTGCGCCGGCGAGCGGGCCATGACACTGGCCTGGCTGCAAGGCGACCGCGACGATCTCGCGGACATGTTGCCCGGGAATTCCCCGCGTTACCCGGCGGCGCTGTTGCTGATCCCCAGCGGGAACAAGAACTATTTGGAGCGGATGGCGGCCTTTCAGCAAGTGGGGGAGCCTGGAATCCTGGGACTGGCGAGTCGAGCCCAAAACTTGGAGCATGGCATCTATCGCTCGGACCGGCGGCGGCTGGACGAACTGCTTACCGGCCTCTTTCTGCCCGCCATGCAAGCGATGGCCGCGGCTTACGAGCGGGACGAACTTGCCCGCCGCCTGACGCGCACCGCGTTGGGCGTCAAACGGTATCGCATGTCCGAAGGGCGGTGGCCGGAGCGGCTCAGCGACCTGGCCGCCGTCGGGTTGGAAGCCCGGGACTGGACGGCCCTGCAGGCCGGGCCGGTCGGATACAAGGTGGAAGGCGACGGCGCTGCCGCAGTCGCCGTCGTGTGGGCTTACGAGATGCACGACTCCGGCTCGCCCTCCCGCGTTCGCAGCGAGCCGCCTACGGAAAAGGACGTCAACCATTCAGAATGGCTGTGGCACGTCACCCGGATCGGTTCACCGTCCAAGCCGTGAAACCGACACCGTAACACGACACGGTACTTCCTCGGGACACCGCAGCTCGCGATAATTGGCTCGCTTGGGATCAAGGCCAATCGGAGTCAACCAATGCGTCGTGTCAACACAAAGCCCCGAAGCGGGCTCGCTTCCGCCGTTGCGACCCTCGCGTCGCTTCTGCTCACCTTGGCGCCCGCGCTGTATGCCGCCGCGCCGCAGCCCGCCGGCGCGGAGCGGCCCAATCTGGTCGTGATCCTGACCGACGAGCACAACTTTCGGACGCTGGGCTGCTATCGGGCGTTGCTGCCCAAAGACCAGGCGTTCGTGTGGGGCGAGGGCGTCGCAGTGGAAACGCCGCACATCGATTCGCTGGCCGCCCGCGGCGCGCTGTGCGATCGGTTCTATGCGGCTTCGCCGGTCTGCACGCCGTCGCGAGCCGCGTTTTTCACGGGCCGCTATCCGCAGAATACAGGGGCCGACAGCAACGACCGTCCGCTGCGCGACGAGGTCGTGACGTTTGCCGAAGTGCTCCGCCGCCACGGGTATGCGACCGGCTACGCGGGCAAATGGCATTTGGACGGCCCTGCCAAACCAGGCTGGGCTCCCGCCCGGAAGTTCGGCTTCGAGGACAACCGGTACATGTTCAATCGCGGCCACTACAAGCAGCTCGAAGACACGCCGCAGGGTCCGGCCGTGAAAGCCCGCAACGCGCGCGGCGAGCCGACGTACGATGTAGCTGGGGCGGACGCGGAGTCGTTTACCACCGACTTCCTGGTCGACAAGACGGTGGACTTCATTCAGACCCACAAGGACCGCCCCTTCTGTTTTGTGACCAGCATCCCGGATCCGCACGGTCCCAACACCGTTCGCCCGCCGTACGACACGATGTTCGAGTCCCTGGCGTTTCAGCGGCCGCGGTCAGCCCTCGAGCCGGGTGTGGGCCTGCCGTCCTGCGCCGCGCCGCCGACCACGCCGCAGTTCGAGAACATGAGCCGTTACTTCGGCATGGTCAAGTGCATCGACGACAACGTCGGCAAGATCCTGGCCGCGTTGCGCGACGCGGGCGTGGCTGAACGGACGGTGGTCGTGTTCACGTCGGATCACGGCGATATGTGCGGCGAGCACGGCCGCGTCAACAAAGGGATCCCGCTGGAAGGCTCGGCCCGGATCCCGCTGCTGGTCTCGTACCCCGGCAAGATCCAGCCTGGCAGGTTGATTCACGAGGCGCTGAACAACACCGATTTCAAGCCGACGATCCTGGCTTTGCTGGGCGTGCCGAGCGACGGCGGCGACGAAGGCCGGGACGCCTCGGCCCTGTTCCTGACCGCTCAGCTGCCTGCGGGTTGGCAGCACATCACGTTTTCACGGAATTCCGCCGGAAACTGGCTGCTGGCGGCGACCAGCCGGTACAAGCTCGTCATCTCCAACGACAGCGATCCGTGCCTGTTCGACCTGGATGCCGATCCGTTCGAGCTGCACAACATTTTCGCCGTACCGTCCTCGCGCGGCATCGTCCGGGATCTGGCACGAGCGCTGCTCGACTATGCACAGCGCTGCAGCGAACCGTACGCCGCTCAGCCGTCGGTGCGCGCGGACTTGGCCTGGGCCGCCGCCGGTACGGGGGACTACGTCGCTCCGCAACGCGAGTCCCGCAAGGCCAAGCCGCGGAAGGTGCGGAAGCTGGAAGACGACGAATAGGCACGAACGATACTTCGTCGCGACTGGTTCAGAACCTCAGCAGGCACTTGACTACGTCGCCCTCGCGGACTGCCGCGAACGCTTCGGCCACGCGTTCCACGGGGAATTCGTGGGTGACAAACTCGGCGGCCGTCAGGACACCGTCCCGCAGGTGCTGCTCCAACGCCGCTTGTGCCAGCCGTTCGCGCCACCGTGTGGGCCACTGGTGGATGCACAAGTTGAAATTGTACGGGCCCGCCGCCTTGTCCAGCAGCAACTGCGGTTCGGCCAATACGCCGTAGACACCCAGGGTACCGCCCAGTTTCAACAACGGCAGTCCCGCGTTGATGCATGCCGGATGGCCCACGGCGTCGACGACGGCATCCAGCGGCTTGCCCCGGTCCGCGACCAGCTTGGTCAGCGCCGGGTCGTCCGGGGCGAACACGGCGTCCGCGCCCAGGGCCAAAGCCCGCTGGCGCTTGCCCGGGACCGGGTCCACCGAGCCGACCCAGCCCAAGCCGAGCAGCCGG
>CAIYOB010000192.1 GCA_903927685.1 uncultured Planctomycetaceae bacterium | reverse complement strand
GCTCGCCCGACACCAACGGCGACCCCGGACTTCCGGCGACCTTCACCGTGCAGCGAATCCTCGGTGAAGGCGGTTTCGGGCAAGTCTTTCTCGCATTCGACGAGGTTCTCAAGCGTGGAGTTGCGGTCAAAATACCAAACGCGGGCCGGTTGGCGGCGACTCGGGGCGTGGATTCCCTGCTTTCTGAGACTGTCGACCGCCTGCTGGAGGAGGCGCGAAAGGCGGCCCGCTTGGACCACCCGGCGATCGTACGTGTGTACGCTGCCGGACATAAGGCGGATGGTCTGCCCTACATTGTTTTTGAGTACATCGAAGGACAGTCACTGAAGGAGCGGCTTCGGCTCGACCGACGCGTGCCGTGGCGGGAGGCCGCGGAACTGGTCGCCGGAGTCGCGGAGGCCATCGACTATGCGCACCAGCACGGCCTAGTCCACTGCGACTTGAAGCCGGCGAACATTCTCCTGGACAAGACAAACAAGCCCCACGTCACGGATCTGGGCCTGGCTCTTTACTTGGCCGAGCGCAGCCAACGCGCTGGCCATCAGGTGGGGACACTTGCCTACATGGCGCCGGAACAGGTCACAGGCGACGCGGATTCCATCGACGGTCGGGCGGACGTCTGGGCGTTGGGGGTCATTCTGTACGAACTCCTGGCAGAGCGGCGACCGTTTCGAAGCGACTGCCATGAGCAGCTCGCCCACGAGATCCGGGAGGACGAGCCTTCGCCGTTGCAGGAACTCAACCAACGCATTCCGGAACCCCTCGCCCGAGTCTGCGCAAAGTGCCTCGCGAAAAGCCCCGGGGATCGTTTCCAGAACGCTGCGGACCTCGCCCGAGCCCTCCGGCGCACCGTCCATCCCAACCGGCGTAAGCTGCTGCTTTCGGCCCTGGCCGCGGGCCTCCTGAGTACGCGCGGGTTCGGCCTCTGGGAGGTCGCCGCGTGGGGAAACCAAGAGCGCCAAGTGGCCGTTTGGGCGTTGAATCGTGGCGGACAGGTGACGCTTCATGGACGCAAAGACCCTCTGAACCAGCTCTCAGCGCTTCCCGCGCAGCCATTCCTGATCCAGAGCATCGACCTGTTCGTCGGGGGCGGCGAAATCAGCGACGACGAACTCCGCGACTTGCGTCGCCTGCGGGCTCTTCAGGGGTTGTTTACGTCCGCCAAGCCGATTTCTGAAGAGGGGCTGGCCACCATCGGCGAGTTCACAGCGCTGCATTGGCTCTCCCTGGTCGACGCCGGGCGGATTACCGACCGCAGTCTCCCGCGTCTCGGGAAACTTGCGAATCTCGAATTCTTGGTCCTGACCGGGGCTCCCGTCAAAGGCGAATCCCTCGGCCACCTCACCGGCCTCCGGCGCCTGAAATGGGTGAACTTTTCCTCTTGCGAACGCCTCAGCGATGAATCGCTCCGGCACTTGGCACAACTACGTTCCGTCGAGACGCTCCTGTTGCGCAAGACCTCAATCACCGATCGCGGCCTCCAGCACTTGGTCGGCACCAGATTGAAAACGCTGGTGCTGGATGATACGAACGTCGGCGACGAAGGCCTGAAACACCTCAGCCAGCTGAACGATCTGCTCACCCTGGGCCTGGCCGGCAGCAACGTGAGCGATGCCGCCGTCCCGGTTCTCGCGGG
>CAIYOB010000191.1 GCA_903927685.1 uncultured Planctomycetaceae bacterium | reverse complement strand
GATCGGCTCGCCCGTGCCGTCGCTGACGTGCAGATTCAGGCCCGCGCCACCGGATGGAATTGCGAACCCGGACGGCAAAGCGTCGCTGATCCGCACGTCAAAAGCGCCGCGATGGCTGGAGCCCGTGTTCTCCACGATGACGGCAAACGTGACGAGGTCCCCCGCGTCGACATTGCTGAGGTCGCTGTCGATCGGGGTCAGGCCCAGGTCCGTCGAGTTGATGGTGTCCTCGAACCGGAATCCGGTCGAACCGGGAGCCGAGACGATCGCCGGCGCAACCGCCGCCGGGGTAAACAGGCGGTCCGGACCCGTCGAGGCGACAACGCCTTTCTGCAGATTGAGCACCGGCTGCCCCAAGCGGATCTGGATGATCTGGTCCGCGACCTGGGATTGGATGAACGAATTCTGTTCCGTGGCCCGCACGATGTTGGTCAGAAATAACCCGTCGGCGAAAGGATCGTCCGTGACGGTCACCGTAACCAGGAGCCGGATTCTGGTCGCCGTGCTCTGCGGACTGTCGTAGTTGTCGTAATCCAAGTAGATGCTGTTGGCAACGCCATCGATGCCGATGGTGGGCACGATGTTGGAGGCCGGCGAATTCGAGTTGAAAAACGTATCCGTGGGGGCGAATTCCACGACCCCGGCGGGAGGGGGCACGGCGTCGAACGAGTGCGTCAGATCGAAAGTCCAGCCCGGGCCCGGCGTGGCGTTCGCGTCCGGGTTCTCGACATCGAACACCGGCAGCGGAAGGAAATCGGTCAACCGCAGTTTCTCGAAATCCGAAATCGCCAGATCGTACCCGATCAGGTACGTGATCGTGTCGCCGGGGGCGACCTCGACCGGATTGGGAAGCGTCTTGCTTCCGTTGACCGCATAGATCGTCTTGACCACGTCGCCGCGGATGATCGTGACCCCGGCGCTCGAATTGTCGTTCTCGTTGGCGTAGATGACGTTGAACCGGTTGCCGTCAACGTCGTTCTCATAATTCTCCCGGACACTGCCGTCAATGCGCAGGGTGCTGTTGTTGATCAAGTCGCCCTGATCCACGCTCTTATCCGTGCTGGGCGGCGACTGGGCATACTCTTCCTGGATCACCGTGCGGAAGCGAATGGTACCCCTGGCGGCCGCGTTGACTGCCGTGTCCAGCTCGCCGTGCGTGGCCCCGCCCTCCAGGATGCCGTCGGCGGCGCCGGCCGCGAGCAGGGCTTGCGACACGAAGAAGACCAGCGTTTCCGTGCCGCTGGTACTGTCGTTATTGGTGTGGGTGTACGTACTGTTCAGGGCAAACGAGCCGGAGACGGTGCCGTACCGGTCAGTCACCTCGAACGTCGGCGTGAACGCCGCCAGGTTCTGGCCGTCCTGGTAGGTGTCCGTGATGACGAGGTCGCCATACGTGTAGTAGTCGGAAATCTGGAACTCGAGCGTGTACTCCAGCGTGTCGCCGGGCGAATACCCCGGCGGAGTCTGATCCTGGACCCGGCGGACGCCCTTCTGGATGGCGATCGATTTGTCGTCCAGAATGTCATCGTAGTCGCCCGCCACCGGCTGGGCAAACGCGTTGTCCGTCGCGCCCAAGTCGCGCGTATCGATCGGCGTCCAGTCGCCCAAAGCGTAGGAGTCGTTCGGGGATTGCGAATTCAGCACGGTGCCGCCGACCAGGGCGATATCGTCCTCGCCGTTCAGCGGGATGATCCGGTCGCCTTCGGCATCAAACTCGGGGACGTAGAAGGCGACGGTCACGACCACATCCGCCCCGCCGCTGCCGGTCACGCTGCTGACCGTACCCAGCCGCAATTGGCCGCTGGCGAAGTTAAAGTAAGTCGGCCCAAACGGCGTGGCTGGGATGTTGCTGACCGTCGCCAGCGGGTCGTTCGGGAAGGCGAAACTGATGTTCTCGACAACCACGTTGTTGGGCAGGCCATCAATGATGTCCAGATTCCGGACGACTTGATCGTCGGCGATGCTGACGGTCAGCGTCCAGGTCCGCCGGTAGTTGGGCCCGGTCGCCGTTTCGCTTTCCGGCGCATTGTTGCGTTTGGCCATCGTCATCACCACCGGCGCGCTCGAATCGCGGTCCACCCAACTGGTGCTGTTCGCGCCGTCGCTGCCCGCGGTCAGAATTGTGGGATCGGGGGCCGAGGGGTTGTCGAGCGGATCGGCGCCGTAGCGGAACCCGCCACGAGCGAAGACCGTCAAGTCGTGCCCCAGGTCCGCCAGATTGGGCATCGTCGCACTGACGTTGATGGTCACTTCCGGCTGGTCGGGCACGAACGAGCCGAACGGCAACTCCAGGACCACCAACTGGTCACCCGCCGGGCCGCAGACTTCCAGCTTCGCGCCGGTGGCGTCTACCGCATACGGATGGTCGACACAGCCAAAGCCCGAGCCATCGTCCTCGAAGATGAACTCGGTCGCAACCAAGTCGATGCCCAGGTACGATGCGGTGCTGAACGTCAATCCGTCCTGGGCCTCAGGTGGCAGGGCGCCCAGGTCACCGTCCGCCCCATTGACGGGGAAGATCAAATCCACAAAAGGTCCGTAACCCGCGTCGGCAGGGTTCGACGAATCGTTTGCGAACACGACAGTAAAGTTGACATCCTCGCCGATGAACGGCGCTGCCGGCATGTTCACGGTGACCGCCGGCTGCGGGGCCAGCAGCCCGGCCCAAGCGAGTTGCGTCCTCGCCCCAAAGGCGATCCCCGTCTCGACTTGTCCCGCGGCGATCTCCAAGTCCCAGTCGCCGCCTCGGGCCGCCTGGCCCGTCAGGTCGTCGCTGGCCGCCACGTCCGCGCCGGTCAACGCCGCCAACTGGTCCACGAGGCTCGCACCAGCCGCCCCGGCGGCCACGTCGCAGCCGTAGACCAGAATGTC
>CAIYOB010000190.1 GCA_903927685.1 uncultured Planctomycetaceae bacterium | reverse complement strand
GCTGCTGATCGGCTATTTGGGGCTGGTCAACGGGGACATGGTGTCGCAATCGCTGCTGGTGGGCTGGGCCCAGAACGGCGTCGCGTGGCGACTGGCGCCGGGCCTGGTGCTGCTGGTCGCCGTCGCCATCGTGACGCCCCTGTTGACCCGGCGGCAGGTGTACTGCCATCACTTGTGCCCGCATGGGGCGGCGCAGCAGCTGATCAAGAACGTGGTCCCCCGGCGCTGGAAGCGGACGCGTGGCGGGCCGCGTTGGCTCCCGCGACTCCTGGCCCTGCTGCCGTGGGCGTTGTTGGCCTGGGTTGTGACCGTCGCCATGCAGCATCGGGACTTCAACTTGGCGGCGATCGAGCCGTTCGATGCCTACGTATGGCGCGTGGCCGGCGGGGCGACGCTGGCCGTGGCGGCCGGGGGGCTGTGCCTATCGTTGTGGGTGCCGCTGGCCTATTGCCGGTTCGGTTGTCCGACGGGGGCCCTGCTCAATTATCTGCGGCTCCAGGGCCCCGGCGATCGCTTCGGGCGGCGGGACCTGGCGGCCCTGGCGCTGCTGGCCCTGGCCGTCGGCTTGCGTCTGGCGGCGATGTCCTAGACAAAGCCTGCGGCACGCCACCTTTGCGCAACATGAGGAACGCGTTATGTTTAGCCTTTTCAGGGAGAACGCAAATCGTGGCCAGGCAGACGACCGCAGCGACGACCAATGGCGAACCGCTTCCCAGTTTCGAGGACGCGCTCGAGAAGCTCGAACGGTCGGTGCGCCAATTGGAGGACGGCAAGTTGAGCTTGACCGAATCGCTCCAGTGCTACGAGGACGGCGTCAAGCAACTCAAGCAGTGCTACCGTGGCTTGGAGGCGGCCGAGCGGAAGATCGAACTGCTGGCCGGGGTGGATGCCGAAGGCAAACCGGTGACCGAGCCGTTTGACGAGCGGGAGATGACGCTGGATGAAAAGGCGGCCTCGCGCAGCCAGCGCCGCTCGCGGCCGGCCGGCCGGACCGCGGCTGCGGATGAGGAACACGGTCCGCCGGGCGGGCTTTTCTAACGCGACCATGACAGGGCCATCTGCTGCACTTTTCTTGGAGTACGCCGAGGCGGTTCGCCCCGAGGTCGAAGCTGCGCTGGAGCGTTACACGCAGTACGACTCCGACTGCCCGCCGGTGCTGCAGGCGGCGATCCGCCACAGTCTGCTGGCGGGCGGCAAACGCTTGCGGCCGTTGTTGGTGTTAATGTCCGCCCGGGCTTGCGGTTGCCCTCAGGCAGAGGCCATGCCGGCCGCGTGCGCGGTCGAGATGGTGCATACGTACTCGCTGATCCACGACGACCTGCCGGCGATGGATGACGATCAGTTCCGCCGGGGCATTCCCTGCTGCCACGTCAAGTTCGGCGAAGCGAATGCCATTTTGGCGGGGGATGCGCTGTTGGCTCAGGCCTTCGAAGTGCTCGCGGGCGAGGTCCAGCCGGCCGCAGTCGCCGCCGCCTGCTGTCGCGAACTGGCTCGGGCGGCCGGCGCGTCGGCCCTGGTCGGCGGTCAAGTCGACGACCTGCAAGGCGCCGGAGCGGCCGGCACGCTGTCCCAACTAGAACGGATTCACCGCCGCAAGACGGGGGCTATGTTCGAGGTGTCGCTGCGGTTGGGAGGCCGGATTGCCCAGGCGGATTCCCCTCGAATTGCTGCCTTGGATGACTTTGGCAAGAAATTAGGCTTGGCATTTCAGATCGTCGATGACTTACTAGATATCCAGGGCGACGCGGCGTCGCTGGGCAAGAGCGTCGGCAAAGACCGCCAGCAGGCCAAACTGACGTTTCCGGCCCTGCTGGGGCTGGACGCCAGTCGGCGTTTTGCCGAGCAGTTGATTGTCGAGGCCGGGCAGGTATTGGACCCGTTCGGAACGGAAGCCGAATGCCTCCAGTCGTTGGCGCATTATGTACTGGAAAGGAACCGCTGAGCCGTGACACATCGGTTGCTGTCCCAAATCAAGGAACCTCAAGCGCTGCAGGCGATGTCGCTCAGCGACTTGAAGGAACTGGCGCGCGAAGTCCGCGAGGCATTATGCAGTCTGGTCACCCAGCGGACGGCTCACTTTGCCTCGAACCTGGGCGTCGTCGAGCTGTGTTTGGCCCTGCACAGCGTGTTCGATTTCCGCAAGGACCGCTTGGTCTGGGACACCGGGCACCAGATCTATCCGCACAAGCTGGTGACGGGCCGGTACGAGGAATTTGCGTCGCT
>CAIYOB010000189.1 GCA_903927685.1 uncultured Planctomycetaceae bacterium | reverse complement strand
GGGCCGCGTGCACGCGGTTGAATGCCTCGAAGCCATCTTCCGGACCAGGCGGGGCCGTGAAATCGGCCGGCTGGGACTGGAGCGGGCAATCCACGCCCTTGCCGGGGACGTGTACCACTTCGAAGACTTCGACCTGACCGATGCCGACCGGGTCGAAGTCGCCAGCATCTGAACACCCGCCCGCGCCCCGCCGCGGTCCACTGGAGGGACTGGCGGCGCGGCCCTGGCGGTTGCTCGGGGGCTGATCGGCCGGCAGCCATCCAAACCGGCTGGAACCATTGCGCAAAGGGTCAACACGATGCAACACACAGCCACTTACTCGCCGGAAGACAACAAGCTGAGGCTCTGCCCCGCCTGCCGACTCGACAGCGACGAATACGCACGCGTCAAGGCGGCCGGGTTCAAGTGGGCCCCGAAGCAAGAGCTATTCGTTGCCCCGGCTTGGACGCCCGACCGCGAGGACCTGCTCATCGAGATGTGCGGCGAGATCGGGGACGAAGATACTTCGCTGGTCGAGCGCGCCGAGGCCAAGGCCGATCGGCTGGAGGACCTGAGCGACAAGCGGCGTGCCGAAGCGGAATCAGCGCACGCCGCTGTATCGTCAATTGCCGATAACATCCCGCTGGGGCAGCCGATCCTGGTGGGGCACCACAGCGAACGGCGAGCCCGCAAGGACGCGGAGCGGATCGAAAACGGCATGCGCCGCGCCGTCGGCTGCTGGCAGGCGGCCGAGTACTGGAATCGTCGAGCGGCCGGGGCGCTCCGGACGGCCAAGTACAAGGAGCGGCCGGACGTCCGCGCCCGGCGCATCAAGAAGCTGGAATCCGAACGCCGCAAGGAAGCCAAGGGGCGCGACCTGGCGGCCCTCTGCCTGCGATTCTGGCGAGGCGAGACGGCGGCCAAGGGGGGCGGGTTCCTCGATCCGCTGGGGCTGGACACGGCAAAGGCGGTCTGCAACAGCCTGGACCGGTACGGCGTGACCCTGCCGGACGGTGAAAGGTACTGGTCGGCCTGGGGCGCCCTGGATGATGGCAAGATCACGCCCGCGGAACTGCAGGCCCAGCGGCTGGAAGGCCTGCCCAAGCTCATCGCGCGGCTGGAACGCTGGCTGGAGCACTACGACAACCGGCTGAACTACGAGCGGGCGATGTTGGCCGAGCAAGGCGGGACCGTGGCGGACCGCAACAAGCCGGAGAAGGGCGGCGCGTGCCGATGCTGGGCAAGCCCCCGCGGCGGCTGGTCCTACATCGTGAAGGTCAACAAAGTCAGCGTTACGGTGCTGAGAAACTGGGGCAACGGTGGCAACAACTTCACGCAGACCATGCCCTTTGACAAGTTGGCGGCCGTGATGACGGCGGCCGAGGTCCAAGCCGAGCGGGATTGCGGGACGCTGATCGAAGTGGCCGACAAGACCGGGTTCGTTCTGCGCGGAAGCGGCCACGACAAGGAAGCCCTCCATGCGATGCCGGACCAAAGCCCCGAGGCCAAGCTGCGAGAATACTGGACCGCACAGGGAATTACCCCTGAGCGACAGGACGAACTTATCGCCGAAATTACCGCGAAAGCCCAGCCCGGTGCCAAGGTCGGCCCCTTCACCATTCCCGTCGACTTCGAGGCCATGAAAGAGACCTTGGAAGCCGGAATCAAGGTTGTCGCCGTGCCGAACCTGTTCCCCACCCCGCCGGACGTAGCGCGGCAGGTTGTTCAGTTGGCCGATATTCGGCCCGGTCATAGCGTGCTGGAGCCGAGCGCCGGAACTGGGGCCTTGCTGCGAGCGGTTGGCAACACGGATTCGACCATTGAGAAAACGGCCGTCGAAATCAACCCTACGCTGGTCGATGGCTTGGCGTCGTGGATTGCTGCCCAACATATCCGTTGCGCCGACTTCCTGGAGTGCAACGGGGACTTGGGCACATTCGACCGCATTGTGATGAACCCGCCTTTCGATCACGGCGAAGACATCAAGCACATCCAGCACGCCCGCAAGTTCCTGAAGGCAGGCGGCCGGCTGGTTGCGATCTGTGCCAACGGACCCCGGCAGCGTGACACGTTGGTCCCAATCGCCGAGGACTGGATCAATTTGCCCGACGGCACGTTCAAGGACCAGGGGACCAACGTCAACGCGGCGATCGTGGTCATC
>CAIYOB010000188.1 GCA_903927685.1 uncultured Planctomycetaceae bacterium | reverse complement strand
TGGTCGATCGGCCGGATACCGCTCACGGAATCGTTCACGGTGCAGGTTCGAGGCTGGCTCCTGGGAGTGACATTCGCTTGCCTGATCGGCCTGATCTCGTTCGCATGGTTGCTGAACATCATGCAGGAGCGATTCGAGCGGGCCGTGGAGCGCGAACTTGCGTCGAGAAACGTCCAGGTCCAAACCGCACCGAATGCGGGGCGTGACAGTCGCCAACTTCCGTGGCAGCCTTTCTCTCTGGATCTGCTGTCGAAATTGACCGCTCAGGGAACCACCGTGCTTGTGGATTTCACGGCCGACTGGTGACTGACGTGCAAGTCGAACGAGCAGTTTGCTCTGAACCAGCCCGAAACCAAGCAGTACGTCGAAGCGAACGGCATCGCCACGCTGAAAGCTGACAAGACTCAACCCTCGCCCGAAGTTGACGATTTTCTGCGGCGGCTGGGCAACAAGTCGGGGTCGATTCCGTTCTACGCGATCTTCCCGGCCAGTAACCCGAATCAGCCGATCACTCTGGACGGTGTGTTCACATCGCCGCGCCCGCTGTTGGAAGCGATGGACAAAGCCGTCCGCGCAAAACAGTGACGCGGGCCGAAGCGTTCAGCAGAACTCACGGGCCGGACCGGTCGCAAGAGTGAACGACGCACCGGACGGACCTGCGGCGTAAACGATCAGTCGGCCCAGGATACGCCGCCTTTGCCCGCCACGACCTCGCCGATTTTCCAGCAGGAAAGACCCGATTCGCGAATCATGCGGGCGACGTTGTCGGCGTAAAAGCTGCTCAGCACGAGCACCATGCCGATGCCCATGTTGAATACCTGCTCCATTTCGCCGTCGTCGATATCGCCCAGCCGCTGCAGCCACGAGAACACGCTGGGGATGGGCCAGCTCTGCCGCTGGATCAGGGCCTCGGTCGAATCCGGCATAATACGACCGAGGTTTTCCCGCAGTCCGCCGCCAGTTATGTGAGCGATTCCGTGGACGACGTTCTTGACCTTGTAATGCGTGAGGATTCGCCGCAGCGGACGTGCGTAGATCGTGGTCGGCTTGAGCAGAGCCTCGCCCACCGTCTGGCCAAGCTCATCGATGAAGTCGTTAACGCCCAGCCCCTGCATGTCGAAAACGACACGCCGGACGAGGCTGTATCCATTGGAGTGCAGGCCGCTCGAAGCCACGCCCAGCACCACGTCCCCTGGGGCGATGGACTTGCCGTCGATCAGGTGCTTGCGTTCGACGACTCCAACACAGAATCCGGCCAGATCGTAGTCGCCCGGGGCATAGAGATCCGGCATGATCGCGGTCTCGCCACCGAGCAGTGCGCAGTCAGCCTGGATGCATCCATCGCTTACCCCCTGAACGAGTTGTTCGAGCAGGGTGGCGTCGTCCCGCGCCATGGCCACGTAGTCCAGGAAGAACAGCGGCTCGGCACCGCAGCACAATGCGTCGTTGACCGACATGGCGACCAGATCGATCCCGACCGTGTTGTGGATCTGGGTAAGTTTCGCGACTTTCACTTTCGTGCCGACGCCGTCCGTGCACGAAACCAGAACCGGGTCGCGGTAGTTCCGATTGAACAAGCGACTGGCGAAATCGAGCTTAAACAAACCCGCGAAGCCGCCGTCCAGCCGCATGACCCGCGGTGAGAAAGTGCGGTGCATCAGACGCGGCAGACGCTGCATCGCATCGCGGTAGAGATCGAGATCGACCCCTGCCTCTTTATAAGTGG
>CAIYOB010000187.1 GCA_903927685.1 uncultured Planctomycetaceae bacterium | reverse complement strand
GACGTCGCCAGTGTGCGGTCGGTGAACGGCGAGCATTTGAAGCGCCTGGGGGTGGAGGTCGACGAGGCCGGCGACGGCAAGACCGGCTACGAAATGGCCTTGCAGTCCCAGGCCGACGGACGCCCTTATGGTCTGATCCTGATGGATCTGATCATGCCGGTGATGAACGGCGTACAGGCCACGCGGGAATTGCGCCGGGCGGGCTGGCACGGGCCGGTGGTCGCGCTCACCGCGCACGCCCTCGAGGGGGACCGGGAACGGTGTCTGGAAGCCGGCTGCGACGACTGCCTGGGCAAGCCGGTCACCGGCAAGCAGTTGGAACTCGTCGTCCGGCGGTTCCTGCGTGGGCAGATCGGCGAGCGTCCCGCGCCGCGCTAGTCCTGGCCCCTGGCGTCGGCGACCAGGCGGAACAGTTCGGTCAGGCTCGTGGTGCCCAGCTTGGTGAAGATCTCGTGGCGGCGGCTTTCCACGGTTCTCATGCTAACCCCCAGTTCGATGGATATTTGTTTATTCGGCTTGCCGTCCGTCAGCATCTCCAGCACTTGGCGTTCGCCGCTGGTCAGGGTCTCCAAGCGGTCGCGAGCTTCGCGCCGGCGCAGCTGGTGGTTCCGTCCCGCGGCATCGTCCGCCAGCGCCTTGCGGATGGCGTGCCACAGATCGTCGTCCGCGTACGGCTTGTCCAGCAGCGTCACGGCCCCCAGTTGCATCGCCCGGACGGTCAGCGGCGTGCGGGCATGGGCGGTCAGCACAATGAAGGGCAACGGCAACTGCCGGCGGACCAGTTCCTCGCGCAGCTCCAAGCCGTTCATGCCCCGCATGCGAAAGTCCGTGACCAGGCAGCCGGGGCGAGGCTCGACGTAGGCCGCCAGAAACTCCTCGGCCGACGCAAAGGATTCGACCGGAAAACCCATCGAACGCACCAGCGCGCACACCGATTTCCGCGCCTGTTCGTCGTCGTCGACGACGAAGACGGTGGCTGCTTCGTCGGGCATGTGGTTCTCCTAGCGGTGGCTGGTTCCGGGGGCTGCTTCGGCCGGCGCACACGCATCGCATCGCGGGCGCCGGATCAGCCTTGCACCGGAAGCGTAAAGCAGAACACGGCCCCTCCCCGAGGGCCGTTCTCCGCGCGGATCCGGCCGCCGTGCGACTCGATGATCGTCCGGCTGATGGGCAGCCCCATTCCCAACCCCTGCGGCTTACTGGTCACGAAAGCCGCAAAGATATCCTGCCCGTTGAATTCCGGCAATCCGGGGCCGTTATCGGCCACCGAGACCTCGACAAAACCATCATTCAGAACGGTTTGGACTGTAATCGACCGGGTGTCAATGGGATTCTCGCTGACCGCCTCGCAGGCGTTGCGGAGCAGGTTGACCAGGACCTGCTGGATCTGAATCCGGTCGATGGCGGCGACTGGATCCGCCTCCGCCGCGAGTTGCCGGACGATGGCCTGGTGGCGATGCGTTTCAAAGGCCATCAGGGCGACCGACTCGTCGACGACCTCGTTGATCCGGACGGGAGCCCGCTGGACCTCGGGCCGGCGGAGGAAATTCCGCAGGCGCTTGATGATCTCGCCGGCCCGCACGGCCGCCACCGAGATTTCCCGGGTCCATTCCGACAATTCCCCCAGATTCGGCTGCCCCTGGCTCAACAGATTCCCGCAGGCCTTGGCATAGTTCACGATCGAGTACAGCGGTTGATTCACCTCGTGCGCGATAGCCGCCACCAATTCGCCCATCGTCGACAGCCGTCCCATGTGCGCCAGTTGCGACTGGAGCAATTGCCGATGTTCCTCGCTCCGCTTCTGGCTGCTGATGTCCTGCATCGCCCCCAGGATCCGGTGCGGCTTGCCGTCCGCATCGCGGGCGACGTAGGCCCGGTCCACGACGGTCGCCCAAGTTCCGTCCAGTCGCTGGAAACGGTACTCCGCCACACAATGGGAACCACTGCTTTCCAGCGTCGCCTGGAGCGCGCCTACGACGCGCTCCCGGTCCTCGGGATGCACGTGATCGATCCACCACTGCCACGAGTCCCGGACTTCTTGCGGCCGGGAGCCGAACAAGGAAGAATAGGTGTCGTTCCACCAGACCGTGTTCGTCGCCAGATTGCAGTCCCAGACGGCGTCGGTGGTCGCCCACACGATCAGCGACAGCCGCTCCTCGCTGGCCCGCAGCGCCTGTTCGATCCGCTTGCGGGCGGAGACGTCCCGGGTGATCCCAATGATCACGTCCTGATTGTCCCAGGTGCCCCGGCTGACCTTGGTTTCCGCATCCATTCGCGTGCCGTCCTTTCTCAGGATCGGCAGGTCACAGACGTCCGCGGTTCCCGCCAGCATCCTGGCCATCAGGGACTCGACCTGCGGGCGCAACTCCGGGGGGTGAAAGTCGTACACCGTCATTCCGGCTAGTTCGCGGAGCGAGTAACCCAGGTTCGCCGGTACGGCGGGGTTGGCTTGGACGAATCGTCCCTGCGTATCGAAGATCAACAGCAGATCCCCGAGCGTGTCAAAGACGGCTTGCAGATTCCGCTGGGTCCGGGCCAGCGAGTTCTCGGCTTGGATGCGTGCCCAGACGCCACCCACGCGGGACGCCAGCGTGTCGATGGCGATTTGGGTAATCCACGGCAGCTCATCCAGGGTCCGCGAAGCCATCTGCAACGAGCCGACGGGGCGTCCTTCGTGCGAGAAGGGCGCGACGAAGACCGCCCGCAAGCCCTCGGGTTCGAGCGCGGGGTGAATCGCCGCCCGCGACTCCGAGTACACGATCTGAAACCCTTCACCGCGCCGGACCAGTTCGGCTTGGGGCGAGTCCGCCGGGTAGTGCGCCACGGCTGCCACGAATTCGGCGGAAAAACCGCGGTGGGCGACCAAAGTCAGGTCCCCGGTGATGGGATCGACGACGTAAGCGCCGCCGCCGTCGATGCCCTCGATCTGGCACACGGCCTCCAAGACCGACCCCAGGGCGGCTCGCAGAGTGGCGGCGCTCGTCAGTGCGGCGGAGAGAGAATGCTGGATGCGGGCCACGCTTTCCAACAGTTTCCGCTCGGCTATGTCCGTGACCGCCACGCGGCACTCGTGTTGAGCCACGGTTCGGTTTTCCCCAGTGGTCATGATCAGTCGCCCGGGCGGTGAGAGGATTGCTTTTGACATCCTGCGCACCAGGAGTCTAGCCGATTTCTCGACCGCCGAGAATCGCCGGCGGCGGGGAAGTGCGTGGCACATGCCGTAACCACAATCGCGGCGACAAGTTACAGCGACGACAGCGCGGCTGCCACCGGCTCGTCCGACGCGTGCGTTTCGCAAACCCGCAAGCGATTGCGGGATTTACCCTTGTGGCTGCGGCCCCGTTTCGGCGACAAACAGCATGATCGCTGGCGTTCTCGGCCCAGCGGGAAAGCACAGGGGGCAAGGCGATGGGCGAAACCGACAGAAGCTTGATCTGGATCCCCATCATCCACACCCAGGTGGACCAGGGCAGCATGAGCGACACCGTCCGCGAATTGTACGTCCGCAAGCTGGGGGAGAAAAAGTGGGACCAGCACGTGCGCGCCGTCGAGAGCAAGTGGCGCCGGATCACCGAGACCATCCAAGACCTCGAACTGGACTACGCGCACGTGCGGCTGTACCAGGACGGACTGCCCGTTTCCGGACACGAGGCCGCCATCGTCCGAGACTTGGCGCACGCCGGCAGCCGGAACCACAGTCTGCTGCTGGAACTGATGGACAAGGGCGCCAGCCTGACCGGAACCGAATCACCCGAACTGCTGGTCGAGGAATACGAGTTAGCCCAGCAGGTGCTGGTCTCCCTGGAGGGCCGCAAAGTCGGGGCCGCGGCCCGCGGCTATCACGAGCGCAGCAAGCGTTTGCTCGAACGCCGCGACCGGTTCATCGCCGGCCGAATCCACGATACGCTCCAGCCGGGCGAAACCGGCCTGCTGTTCCTCGGCTTGCTGCACTCCCTGGACGGCCGTCTGCCGCGAGACGTCCGCCTCCGGCGGATCGATTCGGTGCTGCGAGATGAATCCTGAGACTCACCGTCATGAAAAGGGGGCACGCCATGTCGAAAACCTGCTCACCACCGTCCCGGGTCCTGATCACCGACGATGATCCCGGCATCCGTTCGACGCTGTCGGTGTTGATGCGTTGCGAGGGCTTTGAGCCGCTGGAAGCCGAGGATGGCCACACCGCGCTGCGGATGGTCCGCGAGGGGCGCGCTGACGTGATGCTGCTGGACATGGTCATGCCGGGGATGAGCGGTCTGGACGTGTTGAAGTCGGTCCGGAAGCTGGACGCCAGCCTGCCGGTGATCATGCTGACCGGGCACGGCACGACCGCCTTGGCCGACGAGGCGGGTGCCCATGCGGCCAGCGGGATTTTCACCAAGCCCGTCAAGAACGACGAACTGGCCCTGGGCGTGCGGCTGGCCTTGGCCGGACACCGCGATGCGGTGCAGAAACCGAATCCGAAATCGCTCCTGGACAGCGGCCTCCGCTTGGCGGAGATCATGGGTCCCAGCGCCGCGATTCAAAACGTGGTGACCAGGATCGAACGCGTTGCGCCCTCGAACTTTACCGTGATTGTCAGCGGCGAAACCGGCGTGGGCAAGGAGCTGGTCGCCCATGCGATGCACGATCTGAGCCGCCGGGCCTCCGGCCCGTTTGTCGCCGTCGACTGTGGGGCCATCCCGGCCAACCTGATCGAAAGCGAACTGTTCGGGCACGAAAAGGGCGCTTTTACCGGGGCGGATCGGTTTCACGTGGGCTGTTTCGAGGCGGCGGCCGGCGGCACGCTGTTCTTCGACGAGATCGGCAACCTGCCGCTGGCGATGCAGGTCAAGTTGCTGCGGGCGCTGCAGGAGCGGCAGATCCACCGCATCGGCGGGACGGCCGCGATCCGCGTCGACGTCCGCGTCGTGGCCGCCACCAACGAGAACCTGACCACCCTGGTCAAGTCCGGCGAGTTCCGCCGCGACCTGTTCTACCGGCTGAACGAGTTTAACCTCGTCATCCCGCCGCTGCGTGAACGTCCCGAAGACATCATCTTCCTGGCCAAGCGGTTCCTGGATTGGACCCGCGAAGAACTGCAGCGGGAAACCTGCGTGATGTCCAAGGAAGCCGTCGAGATGCTGCTGACCCATTCCTGGCCGGGCAACATCCGGGAACTGCGGAACGTCATCCGTCGAGCCGTTTTGCTGGCGGAAAGCAGCATCGGTTGTGAGCATCTGCAACTGGCGGGCTCGACCGAGGCCGCCGACGGACCGGCCGAACCCGCCGAGGCGGGCGCGGCCACTCCGGGCGAACTGGCGACGTTCAAGGAAATCGTGCAGGAGAATACGGCGGAGGTCGAGAAGGCCGTCCTCTTGCGATACTTGCGCCAGACGCATGGCAACTTGAAGGAGGCAGCCAGGATCCTGCGCATGGACTACAAGACCATTCGCACCAAGGCCAAACAGTATCAGCTGCTGCCGCTGGCCTAGGCCCGACGCGGTCCGGCCCTCGTTCCCCGCCCTTTGCGTCACAGGAGACCCCAATCTTGACCTCGACAGCCACTGACAGGCAGAAGTGCAGCGCCGGGCAGGACCGCCAGGGTGTCTACCTGTACTGCTTTGCGCGTCCGGGCGCGTCCGGCGGTTCTGCGGGCATCGAGACGATGGTCATCCAGGACGTGGCGGTGGTCTTTGCCCGCGTGTCGCTGGCCGACTGGGAACCGCCAGACGAAGCGCGGCTGCAGGACTCCGACTGGCTGATTCCCCGGGCGCTGGCGCACGAGGAGATCATCGAGTCCCAGATGGCGATGTCTCCCGTGTTGCCGGTCCGCTTCGGCGCCGTGTTCTCCTGCGAGGCCGCCTTGGTCGAGTTTGTCGCGGCCCGCCGAGTGCTCATTTCGCATTTCCTGGATTCCATGGCCGGGGTCGAAGAGTGGGCGGTCAAGGGGCTCCTGGACCTCGAGCTGACCCGGCACTGGCTGCAGGATCACGATGCGGCGCTGGCGGAACGCTGGCGGCGGCTGCCGAACAGTCCGGGAACCCGTTATTTCCAGGAAAAGCGGCTCAAGGCGGACACCCAGAAACAGGCCCGGCAGTGGGGTTATGCCCTGGCGGAACAGTTGTCGGAACGCTTGGGGCCCCATGCCGCCAGCGTGCGCACGCTGCGCTCCCGGCAGGTCGCCGGAGCCGATTTGGAGACCGTCTTCCATGCGGCGTTCCTGCTGCCGCGGACGACCGTAGACGCCTTTCACGCGGAAATCGAACGGGTCCAGGACGAACACGCCGCGCAAGGACTGACCCTGCAGACCACCGGCCCGTGGCCCCCGTACAACTTCTGCCCCGACCTGATGGAGCCGACGCTGTGAGCTTCCTGATGCATGCGATTCTCGAAACCGAAGACGCCGACCGGCTGGACGCACCAGCCGGCTGGGACGGCTGGCCGCTGGAAATCGTCCGCGCGGGCTCGCTGGCGGCCGCTTGTTCCCGGGTTCCGGTCGTCCGCGCGCATCCGCAGATCCGGCAACTGTTGGACCATGCCCGCATTGTGAACGAGCTGTTTCAACGGGTCACCTTGCTGCCGATGCGATTCGGCTGTTGGTTGGACGACCCCGCGCAGCTGGACGCTCTGCTGCGGCGGCACGACGCCACGTACCGCGCCGGCCTCGAGCTGGTCGAGGGTTGCGTCGAGTTTGGCATTCGCGTTCTGCCGGCGGAGAACGGCCGGCAGGAGTCGGGGGTGCCCGGCAGGCCATTCCGTTCGCCCGGCACGCTGCCCGCGGCCCCGCGGGACGAGTTCGCGGCAGCCCCCCCGGCCGGCACGCGGCGCGGCGCAAGCTACCTGCTCGAGCGGCAAGCGGGCTATGCGCATCGGGACAGACATGCCGAGGCGCGGCAGGGAATCCGTGGCAGTCTCGAACAGGCCTTGGCCGGGCTGTTCGTCAAGTCGGCCGCGGACCAGGGCAGCACCAGCCAGCATCGATTCAGCTCGCTCTACTTCCTGGTTCCCCGGCCGGCCTGCGCTCGCTTTCGCGCCGTCTACGACGATCTGGAACGGGCGCGGCCGGAGCGCCTGCTGCTGACCGGCCCCTGGCCGCCCTACAACTTCATGACTTCCCAACCTCCGGGACTGGACTCATGAGCCGAACGACATCCGTGCCCGAACCGCTGCCAGGAGGTGCCGCCGCGCCGGGGCCCCTGGGAGGCCACTGCGCGTTGTGCCTGATGTCCGGCCAAGCGCGGAACGCCGCGGACGGCGACGCGCGAGAAGCCAATCGCGACGGCCGGCCGTGCCTGATGCTGTTGGACAGCATTCCCTCGTCGGTCTTGCTGCTGGATTACCAGTTGCGCATCGTCTCGGCCAACCAGAAATTCCTGGCCCGCTCGCGGCTGGCCGAGTCGGCCGTGATCGGCCATCGGCTGGAGGAGGTCTTCCCGGCCGTCATCTATCGGGACATGAACTTCCAGCGGCGGGTCTCCGAGGTCTTCCGCAGCGGCAAGGCCGTGGAGGGCGAACGAATGGTCTACCGGGCGCCGGGTCTGCCCGCCCGCACCTATTACTACAGCTTCATTCCGTTCCGCCGCGACAAGGAAGTCCGGAACGTCGTGCTGTTGATGGAGGACATCACCGACATGATCCGGCTGGGCGAGGAGGTCCGCAACGCCGAGCGGCACCTGGCCAGCGTGATCGAGAGCGCCAGCGACATCGTGCTGTCGATGTGTCCCTCCGGCAAGATCTTGACCTGGAACACCGCCGCCGTCAACGTCATCGGTCTGCCGGAGAGCGAAGTCCGCGGCCGGATGCTGTCCGACCTGTGCGTCGAGCCGCAGCGGCAGATCCTGGCCCAGACCCTGGAGCGAGTCCGCCGGGCCGGACTGACCGAGCGGGTGGAACTGGAGCTGGCCAGCCGCGACGGCCATGCGACTCCGATCTCCTGGGTCTTCTCGGCGATGCGCGATGCGGACGGCCGGGTCGTGGGGCTGGTCGCCGTAGGCCGCGATTTGACGGAACGGCGGAAGCTCGAAGCCCAGATGCTGCAGACGGAGAAGCTCCGGGCCTTGGGCGTCATGGCGGGCGGCATTGCGCACGAACTCCGCAACCCGCTGGCCGTGGTTTCCTCGTCCGCCCAGCTGCTCCGCGAGAAAGTCCTCGCGCCTGACGTCGCCGCGGACTGTGTCGAGCGGATCTTCCGGGGCGCCATGCGAATGGGCGGGATCATCGAAAACCTGCTGTGCTTTGCCCGGCCGTCCGACCAGGGGCGCAAGACGGCGCTGGATCTCGGGTTGGTGATCCGCGAGGCGGTGGCCCTGTTGAACCATCAGCCGGAGGCCCGGACGTGGGACATCTGGATGGATCTTCCGGACTCGCAGGTGACCGTTCGCGGCAACGCCTGCCTGCTGCAACAACTGCTCACCAATCTGCTCCAGAACGGTGTCAACGCGCTGGGCAATCGCGGCGGGCGGATCGACATCGTCCTCAAGAAGAACGACGCGCAGGCCATCCTGCTCGTCGCCGATACGGGTTGCGGGATCTCGCCCGCCCACCTGAGCCAGGTCTTCGACCCGTTCTTCACGGCCATCCCGGTCGGCAAGGGGACCGGCCTGGGCCTGTCCATCTGTCACACCATTGTCCAGCAGCATGAGGGGAATATTGAGATTGCCAGCCGGGAGGGGCGGGGGACGGTCGTCAAAGTCGTCCTGCCGCTGTTGAACCCGGACAGCGGTGGGAATTCGATACCACCGAGTGGTAAGCGGATTCCGCGCGACGGTGTGCCGGCCCTGTCCGGCGAACCGGCGGCGGAATCCCCGAAGGCCGGCTGGTCAAGGAGTTTCGAACCGTAAATGGGCGGACTGCAGAGAACTGGCACAGCGTTCGCAACCCCAGTCCCGCTTGGCGGGCGGCGCGCGCCGGCAGGCGGAGCAATCAACGAGGGAGAGACCACGATGGCGGATCGAAGAAAGAGTCTGCGGAGTCTGAAAACGATGGGAGCGATGGTCGATGGACGCCGTGTGCGGACGTCCTCCGGCGCCTTGCTGGAGTTGTCGATCCTGTCCAACGAGAAGGAACGGCTGAACAAGGAACTGGCCGTGGCCGCCCGCCGGCAAGAGGAGATCGTCCGCCGGCTCACCGAGATCGCCGACAAGGAGGAACGTTTGCAGGCGTTCGTCAAGACGCCCGAGATGGTCGCCAAAGTCTGTCCGACGCTGCCCACGGAGGCGGCGCGGCGAGTTAAAGCCAAGGAATTCAGCTACTAACCCACCCCTCGTCCCCCGGCGCAATCCGGGGGACGCACCAGGAGGCAATTCGCCATGTCCACGAAAATGTCGGTCAAGCCGGCCAAGGCGACGAAGCAAGGCGGCCGCTATTTGTACGCGGTCATCGAGGCCGGCGAGACGGCGGAGTTCGGTCCGATCGGAATCGACGGGGGCAACGTCTATGCCCTCGGCAACGGCCGGATCGCCGCCGTCGTCAGTGATCTGCCCAACGAGCGGCTGCGGCCCGAGCGGCGCCGGCTCGCCGCGCACCACGCCGTCCTGAAACGGCTGATGGAGACCGAGACGGTCCTCCCGATGGCGTTCGGGATCGTGGCGGACAGCCCCGAAGCCGTGCGCCGCATTCTGGTCAGGAACCGGGATGCCTTTGAGGACCAGCTGGACCGGTTCGTCGCCAAGGTGGAAATGGGGCTGCGGGTCTGCTGGGACGTGGCGAACATCTTCGAGTATTTCGTCGACAACCACGCGGACCTGCGGCAACTTCGCGACCGGGTCTTTCGCGCCGGCCGCGAACCGACCCAGGACGAGAAAATCGAGTTGGGCCGACTGTTCGACCAGGCCCTGATGCACGACCGAGCCAGCCACACGGAACGGGTGCTGAACGTCCTGGGGCGGCATTGCTTTGAGATCAAGGAGAACAACCCGCGCAACGAACGGGATGTCATGAACCTGGCCTGCCTGGTGGGCCGGGAGAAGCTCAAGGACTTTGAACAGGGGGTCTTTGCGGCGGCCAAGTTCTTTGACCATCACTTCGCGTTCGACTTTAACGGTCCCTGGCCGCCGCACAACTTCGTCGATGTGACCCTGCAGACCTGACGGCGGACAGCGACGCTTCTCCAGCCAGCCCAGCGCGCGTGCTTGTACCAGACGGGAGGCCTTATGTTCCTGCTCGACAATCTGCTGATGATGCCTGCACGAGGGATCATGGCGGTCTTCCGCGAAGTCTATAACGCGGCCCAACAAGAGGGCGCCAACGAAGCCGAGTCCATCCGCACGGAGCTTAGCGAACTGTACATGCTGCTGGAGACACAGCAGTTGAGCGAAGCCGACTTCGAGCGGCGGGAAAAGGAACTGCTCGATCGCCTGGATGAACTCGAACGGCACGGCCCCGAAGAGCAGGCGGACGAATCGGACCTGTCAGACGAGTCAGACGAGTCAGACGAACTCGATGAATTCGACGAGTCCGACGAGTCCGACGAGTCCGACGACGGAGACTGGGAAATCGACGACAGCGAAGAGTTCGACGAAGACGACTACGACGACGAAGAGAGCGAACTGGAGGCGGTCGAGTTCCTGTTCGACGAGACCGGGGACGAGCATCCCGAAGGCTCGCTGGCCGGAACCCGGGCCTCGGCCGAAGACCTGGGGAGAGGGTGATCCATTGTGGGAACGACGGGACCAACATTTCTGGAGGACGGCGAGCTGAGCTTGATCCTCTTCGGAGGCAAAGGCGGCGTCGGCAAGACGACCTGCTCGGCGGCGACGAGCCTGCATTTGGCCCGGCGTTTCCCGGACCGCCGGATCCTGCTGGTTTCCACGGACCCGGCGCACTCGCTGTCCGACAGCTTGGCGGGAGCGGCGTTGCCCGCCAACCTGGAGTACCGGGAGATCGACTTCCGGCAGAGTCTGGAGCGGTTCAAGGAAGCCCATGCCCAGCACTTCCGGGAGATCGCTTTGCGGGGCACCTTCCTCGACGAACAGGATATCTCGAGTTTCCTGGATCTCTCCGCGCCGGGGTTTGACGAGCTGATGGCGTTCCTGGAGATCGCCGCCCTGTTGCAGAGTCAGTCGTGCTCGTGCCTGGTGGTCGACACGGCCCCGACCGGGCATACGCTGCGGTTGCTCGAGTTGCCCCGTTTGATGCGCACCTGGCTGGGCGCCTTCGACGCGATGTTGGCCAAGCACCGCTTCCTCGCCCAGCTGTACGGCCGCGGCCCGCGGGACGCCGCCGACGCGTTCCTGGACGATCTGCGGGCCTCCATGGAGCAGCTCGCGGGACTGCTGACTGACCCGCTGCACTGCCGGTTTGTCCCGGTCATGTTGGCCGAGGCGATGAGCCGCAACGAGACGGAGCGGCTGGTCTCGCGGCTGAACCGGCTCCACATCCCGGTCACCGACGTCCTGGTCAATCGGCTCATTCCGGCCCAGTCGGATTGCCCGGCCTGTCTGGACTTGCGGGCCCGCCAGTCGCGGGAGCTGGCCAAGTTCAGCCCCCGCCTGGCGGGCCTCACCACGTGGGGGATTCCGCTGCAGGGCGGCGAGGTCCGGGGCCGGGAGAGCCTGGCGGCGTTTTGGGACGGCGTCGAGCGGGTGCCGGGAGCGGCGAACCCGGCGGCCACGACGCCGCTCCCCACGTGGCCGCGGGTCGAACGCAGCGTGCCGTCGCCGGGACGAGACGTGCGTCTGCTGCTGTTTGCCGGCAAAGGCGGCGTGGGGAAGACGACTTTGGCCTGTGCCTCGGCGCTGTACCTGGCGGCCGCGCGTCACGGCAAGAAGACCCTGCTTTTCTCCACCGATCCCGCGCACAGCTTGTCCGACTGCCTGGGCGTCCGGATCGGGCCGCGGCAAGTGCCTCTGGCGCTGGGGCTGTGGGCCATGGAGGTCGACGCGGAGGCTGAATTTGCGGAACTCAAGCAGCGGTACCTCCGCGAAGTCGAAGCGTTTTTCGAGACCCTCCTGAACCGGGCGGGAGTCGAGGTCGAGTTCGATCACGAGGTCGTGCAGCGAGTTCTGGACCTGGCTCCCCCCGGTTTGGACGAGGTCATGGCGTTGTTGCGCGCCACGGCGTTGTTCGACGCCGACGAGTACGATTTGTTCGTCCTCGATACGGCGCCGACCGGGCATCTGATCCGGCTCCTGGAGACGCCCGAGTTGATCGACCGCTGGCTGAAAGCCGTGTTTGGGCTGTTTCTCAAGTACCGCAATGTGTTCCGGCTGCCGCGGATCGTCGACTACCTGGTGGGACTGTCCAAGCAATTAAAGCAATTGCGGGGGCTGTTGTGCGATCCCGCCCGGGCCCAGTTGGTGGCCGTCAGCATCCCGACCGAGATGGCCTTGGCGGAAACCACGGATCTGCTGGCCGCCTGCCGCGCGGCGCAAGTCCGGGTGTCGGCGGTGTTCGTCAACCAGGCCACCCCGGCGGCCCCGTGTCCGGTGTGCCGTGCAGTGGCGGCCGCCGAGGCCGTGGTCTGTCGGCATTTCGAGCAAGCGCTGGACGGCATGCCCCGAGGCCTGGTCTACCGCAGCGGCGAGCCGCGCGGCCTGGCCCGGTTGGCCGAACTGGGCCGCGCCTTGTACGAACCCGTGGGCCCGCCTGGCAGGTGCCGGGTGGCCAAATCGCCGGAGTCCGGCGGAGTGGCGAATCAGCCTGTCCCGCTGGACTAGGACGGAAGGGATGGTCGATGTCCGAGCCCCGTGATCCCAGTGCGGTTCTCGCCGATCCGGAAGAACACATCTCCCTGTGCGAGACGCTGGATCGAGTCCTGAACAAGGGCGTCGTGATTGCCGGCGAGGTGGTCATCTCCGTGGCCGATGTGGATCTGATCTATCTCGGCCTGCAGTTGGTGTTGACTTCGGTCGAGACCGCCAACCGCCTGCGTTTCGAGGCGTGTCCGGCGGCCGCAACCAGGAGCGAAAGATGTCCCTGACGATCGCCGATTGCCCCCGGGCGGAATCCCGCTCGCTAGCCGATTTTGCCGGCGTGATGACACCGTCAGGCGCGAGCCGCGCGCCGCGTCTGGAATTGAAGCCGGATGAAGTCAAGAACGGGCTGGGCAAGCTGGTCCTGACCATTGTCGAACTGCTCCGCGAGTTGCTCGAACGGCAGGCGATCCGGCGGATGGAGGCGGGCTCGCTGACGGACGATGAGGTGGAGAAGCTGGGCACGACCTTTCTCCAGTTGTCGGAGCAGATGGAACGGC
Source organism: uncultured Planctomycetaceae bacterium (assembly GCA_903927685.1). The sequence continues at coordinate 13,710 of CAIYOB010000187.1, read as the reverse complement.
TGAAGAAGGAATTCGGCGTCGAGGACGAAGACCTGAACATTGATCTCGGCCCGCTCGGCCGGCTGTTGTAGTCCCTTTCTGCTGCAAGGAGTTTCCCATGACCCGCAATGTTGAACTCACGGTGGTGCCCTGTGCGTTCTGCCACGGCACCGGTGTCGATCCGTTCAATCTGCTCTCGGACCGCTCCGTGTGCGGCGCGTGTGGCGGGCAAGGGCACGTGCGCGTCGCCGCCGTCCATGTCCCGTGCCCGCACTGCCGGGGCACCGGCGCGATCAAGACCTTTCGCTGCACGGTCTGTGACGGCAAGGGTGCGATTCCGCCCCTGCCCGAGCCGACGATCGTCTGTCCGGAGTGCCAGGGTACGGGCGACGATTCCTCGAACGCGGCCTTGGATTGCCTGACGTGTGACGGCCGCGGTCGCGTGCGGGGTGTGCCCGAGGCGGTCGCGGCATCCTGACCGCCAGGGGGCGAGCGACTCCGGCCTGAGCGCCGGCGTCTTGGTTGCGTGTTCCGGAAGGACGGTTGATGAGCCAGTCGCAGACAGGAATCCGAGTTCTGGTCGTGGACGACGAAGAGGGCATTTGCTGGGCGTTGCGGCAGATCATCGAGGCGGAAGGGCATGCCTGTGCGCTCGCCCGGACCGCTGGCGAGGCGCTCCGGGCCGTCGAACGTCAGGCGTTCGAACTGGCGTTCGTCGACGTCAAGCTGCCGGACTTCAGCGGCTTCGAACTGGTGCGCAAGATCCGCGAGACGGCGGCGGATCTGCCGTGCGTCCTGGTGTCGGGATTCCTGTACAGCGACGACGACCTGGTGCGCGACGCCGTCGCCAGCGGCCTGATCGCCGGCTTTATCGGCAAACCTTTCTTGTTGGCGCAGATCGAAGAGGTCCTGCAGGGCGTGGCGGCGGCCACCGCCCGGGACGCGGCAGGGCCTGCGGCGCCGTCCAGTGGTAAGCCGATACCGCTCGGTGGTATCGGCGGGGCGTCTGCGGCGGGCGCGGCGGCGGCCGTGTCAGGCCTGGTGACGCGAAAGACCCCGGTTTCCTGGGACTTGCAGCAGTAGGAGAGAATTCTCGCCGGACCGGCACAGCGTTCGCAATAGAAGAAAGCCACCTCGCGAGAATCGCCTGGGATGTTCTCAGACGCCCGCCGGTGCGGGACCCGTGCGAGGGTAGTTGCTTTCACTTCCACAAAGGAGGTTGTACGATGGCCAAGGTTATGAAGTCAACGGACAGTTCCAGTCTGGCGGAAGTTGTCGACCGCATTCTGGACAAGGGGATCGTGGTCGACGCGTGGGTGAAGGTGTCCCTGGTGGGCATCGAGCTCCTGTCGGTCGAAGCCCGCGTCGTGATCGCGTCCGTCGAGACCTACCTGAAGTATGCCGAAGCCATTGGCTTGACGGCTACCGCTGCGGCGCCGGCCTGAGGCTAGGCGGCTTCCCCGCAACGGCGGCCTGGGTGGCAGGGCCTCTGAGGAGGCCCTGCCTCCGGGCGGCCAGGTGGTACCGGCTCAATCAAGGGAGGTAGGTCCATGCCAACTTTTTCCGATCAGGTCCAAGCCCTGTGCGAAGCGGTCTTTACCGCCAAGTGCGCACGGGCCTCGGCCGTGGCGGACGGCAAGGCGCAGACCGAGGAGATGTTAGCCTCGAATCGGCAGTGCCAGCAGAACGTCCGCGACGAACAAGACGAGGCCGCCGCACGGCTCAAGGCGGATCTGGCAGCCAACTGCCGGGAACGTTCCGAGCAGGTCCAGGCGTTTCGCGACCGGGTTCGCAGTGAACACCGCGCGGCCGCCGACCGGCTCCGGCGGACGCTGCAGCAGAACCAGCAGGACCGCCAACAGACGGTCAACTCGATGCTGGAGAGTTTCGACCAGGCCCAGCGGGCGTTCGGCGAGCAATGCCAGGCCGCCTCGCAGGCGTGGCGTGAAATGCAGGAACGTACGGTAGGCAGTTGTTAATCTCGGCCTCGGCCGATGTCGAGGAAGAGCACGCTTTATTCGTCAAGCTAACCATGCGGATCATCGGCACGGCGCCAAAGGAGACAGCATGATCGGGATTCCAGAGGATCTGACCGTTTTGTCACTGCGGCGCAAGCCGGATTTTGTGGACACGCCCTACGTCAGCAGCTTGTCCGAGCGGGCGATCTTTTACGCGAAGGCCGGTTATCCGGTGCATTTCAGCGGGCCGGCGGGCACCGGCAAAACCACGCTGGCAATGCACGTGGCCTCCGAGTTGGGGCGTCCGGTAGTCCTGATCCACGGCGACGACGAGTTCGGCAGCTCCGACTTGATCGGCGGGCAAATGGGCTATCGGGCCTCGCGGGTGGTGGACAACTTCATTCACTCGGTGGTCAAGACCGAGGAGAATGTCTCCAAGGTCTGGATGGACAATCGCATCACTACGGCCTGTAAATTCGGCTTGACCCTGATCTACGACGAGTTCAACCGCTCGCGGCCCGAAGCCAATAACGTCCTGTTGGGAATCCTGGAAGAACGCCTGCTGGAACTGCCCACCAGCCGTAGCGGCGACGGCTATCTGCAGGTCCACCCGGACTTCCACGCCATCTTCACCAGCAACCCCGAGGAGTACGCCGGAGTCCATAAGACGCAGGACGCCTTGATGGACCGCATGATCACCATCAAGCTGGGACATCACGACCGCGAGACGGAAGCGCAGATCACGGCCGCCAAGTCGAACCTGCCGCTGGAAGACGCCCATCGCATCGTGGAACTGGTCCGCAGTTTCCGCACCATGGGCGTGAACAACTATCGCCCCACGATCCGAGCCTGCATCATGATCGCCCGCATCACGGCCCTGCGCCAAGCCCGGGCTCATGCCGAGGATCCGATCTTCCGCGAGGTGTGTCGGGATGTGCTGTGCTGCGACACGATCAAGATCACCCACGATGGCGAATCCGTCGGCGAAGACCGCCTGGAAGAACTGATCGGACGCGCGTGCGCCCTGGAGGTCCCCGCAGACACAAGGCCGCCGGCTGACCCGGCCGAGGCCCACCACAGGCTCAGCGGCAAAGTCAGCCGGGACGGTTCGGACCCGCTGCACGACAACGGCAACGGCAATGGGAATGGGAATGGCAATGGCCACCATTCGGCCACGTCCAACGGCCGGCGCAAGAAGAAATCCTCGCTCCCTGTCTGAAAGCTGCTTGGGAGGTATCCATGTCGATCAAGACTTCCAAATCCCTGGTCTCCTCGCTCCGCGGCTCGGCCTTTCGCCGGGTCACCTGCGACCAGCGCACGTGGGCCGTGACCCGGGTGCGGACGCTCCGGAGCCTGGCCCTCGACGGCCGCCATGCGATTTCGCCACGGGCTGCGGTCGAGCGCGTCCGCTCGGGCCGGCCGTAGCCGCGCTCACGAACTGACTCCCTCGCTCCGGCACTTCGGGGATCAGCCGGGGTGAGGGGCGAAGGGAAAACGGAGAGGTTACTTCGCGCGGGCTGCAAGCCGCGGGAACCACGAGGAGTCGCCGTTCATGTCGACGCACGGAATGAGGCATTCAGTGTCCAGCGCCACACTCGCGGACGTGCTCGAGCGCGTCCTCGACAAGGGCGTCGTCATCGCCGGAGACATCAAGATCAAGCTGGTCGACATCGAGCTGCTGACCATCCAGATCCGCCTGATGATCGCCTCGGTCGACAAGGCCAAGGAGATGGGCATGGATTGGTGGATGCGCAACCCGGATTTCTCGTCGCTGGGCGGCAGCCAGCCGCCGCAGGATGAAATCGCCCAGCTGAAAGCGCGGATCACACAGTTGGAGTCGAACCTCTGCCCCCAACCGGCCCAGTGACCGTGCGGGGCGTGGCAGGAAGCTGCCTGGGATGACGTTTACCGCACGAGCGACCGCGGGGGCCCTTGTCCCTGCGAGTCGCTGTTGCCTTTTGAAGGAGGGGAGTTGCATGGGCAAGAAAAAGCAAGAGAAACAGCCGGCCGAAGAGGGCTTTCGGGCGCTCGGCGGAATCCTCGGCGGCTTGGGCGGACTGCTGGAGAAGCTAGGCGACCTCGCCGAAAAAGGCGAGGAACTGCGCAAGTCCGGCGTGCTCGAGTCCCAGGACAAGCGGGTCCAAGGGGTCTACGGTTTCTCGATCAAGCTCGGCCTGGGCGAGGACGGCCTGACCGTCGAGCCGTTCGGGAATGTCCGCAGGGACGAGGAGACGGGCAAGACGGTGGTCGACGAGATCCGCGAACCCCTGGTCGATATCTTCGAGGAAGAGGACCACGTGCTGGTCGTGGCCGAGATGCCCGGCATCAGCCCGGAAGAGGTCAAACTCGAACTGGCCGACGACATCCTCACGATCACCGCCGAACACGGCGACAAGAAGTACCACAAGGAAGTCCTGCTCCCGGCGGCCTTCACGCCGGACAAGATGACCCAAGCCTGTCATAACGGCGTTTTGGAAGTCAAATTCACCAACGCTTAGCAGGACCCGTCCGATGGCAACTGCCTCCGAGAGCTTCCCCAAGTTCAAGGTTTCCGAAGCGCTCCCGAAAGACGTCGGCCGGGGCCTCGCGCGGCTCGATCCGAGTGATATGGGCCAGTTGGGCGTCGAAATCGGGGACGTCGTCGAACTGGGCGGGAAACGCAAGACCTTCGCCAAGGTCATGCCGGCCTACAAGGAACTCCGCGGCCAGTCGCGGATTCAGATCGACGGCCTGACCCGCGATAACGCCGGCACGGCCATCGACCAGCTGGTCGAGGTCCACAAGGTTCCCGTTCGGCCGGCCGAACGGGTCGTCCTGCTGCCGGTGGGAATCCGGCTGGGGGAACGCGACCTGGCTTACATCGGCCGCCTGCTGGACGGCCTGCCGGTGGTGGCGGGCGACCGCTTGCGGGCCCGCCTGTTCGGCACACGCACCGCCGACTTCCAGGTCGCCAGCACGGTGCCGTCGGGCCCCGTGATGATCAACTCGCGGACCACGCTGCAGGTGGGCAAGTCCCAGACAACGGGCAAGGAGAAGAAAGAGGACACGGGGCGGAGTCTGTCCTACGAAGAGGTCGGCGGACTGAAACGCGAACTGCAGCGGATTCGCGAGATCATCGAGTTGCCGCTCCGCTATCCGGAGGTCTTCGAGCGGCTGGGAATCGATCCGCCGAAAGGCGTCTTGCTGTACGGCCCGCCGGGCTGCGGCAAGACGCTGATCGCCCGCGCCGTGGCCCATGAGACCGAGGCCAAGTTTTTTTCCGTGAACGGCCCCGAGATCATCCACAAGTTCTACGGCGAGTCCGAGGCCCACCTCCGCAAGATCTTTGACGAGGCCGCCCGCCAGGCGCCCAGCATCATCTTCCTGGACGAACTGGATGCGATCGCCCCCAAGCGCGAGCAGGTCGTGGGCGATGTGGAAAAACGGGTGGTGGCCCAGTTGCTGGCCCTGATGGACGGCCTGGCGAAACGCCAGCACGTGATTGTGATCGGGGCCACCAACATCCCCAACGCACTCGATCCGGCCCTCCGCCGGCCGGGCCGCTTTGACCGCGAGATCTCGATCTCGATCCCCGACCGCGACGGCCGGCGCGAAATCCTGGAGATCCACAGCCGCGGCATGCCCCTGGCCGCCGACGTCGAAATGGAGCGTCTGGCCGCGATCACCCACGGCTTCGTCGGCGCCGACTTGGAAGCCCTGTGCCGCGAGGCCGCCATGATCTGCCTCCGCGGCATCCTGCCGGAAATCAACTTCGCCGCCGCCGAGATCCCCTACGAGACGCTGGGCAAACTCGAGGTCCAGATGGCCCATTTCCTGCAAGCCCTGCAGGAAGTGGACCCGTCTGCGATCCGCGAGGTGTTCGTCGAAGTGCCGGACGTCCACTGGGACGATGTCGGCGGACTGCAGGACATCAAGCGCCAGTTGATCGAGTCCGTCGAGTGGCCCCTGAAACACGCGGCTTTGTTTGCGCGAGCCGGCATCCGGCCGCCCAAAGGCGTGCTGTTGTCGGGGCCGCCCGGCTGCGGCAAAACCCTGCTCGCCAAAGCCGTGGCGAACGAGAGCCAGGTCAACTTCATCTCGGTCAAGGGCCCGGCCCTGTTATCCAAGTACGTTGGCGAATCGGAAAAGGGAGTCCGGGAGGTGTTCAAGAAGGCCCGCCAGGCCGGCCCGTGTATCGTCTTCTTCGATGAACTGGACGCCTTGGTGCCCACTCGCGGCGGCGGCGATTCGGATTCCCATGTCAGCGAGCGCGTCATCAGCCAGTTCCTGACCGAGATGGACGGCGTCGAAGAACTGGCGGGCGTGCTGGTCCTGGGCGCCACGAATCGCGCGGACTTGCTGGATCCGGCCCTGCTGCGGCCCGGCCGGTTCGATATCCAGGTGACGATTGGCCTGCCCGACGAGGAAGGCCGGCGCGAGATCTTCCGTATCGGCTTGCGGGGCAAGCCGGTTGCCGCCGACGTCTCCATCGAGGAACTGGCGGCCGTCACCGACGACTTCAGCGGAGCCGAGATCCAGGCGGTCTGCCGCCGCGCCGCGCTGGCCGCGGTCCGGGAAGTCATCCAGAGCGGCGCTGAACTCGCCGCGGGCGAACTGACGCTCACCGCGCTCCATCTGCGCCAGGCCCTGGAGGAAGTGCGCATCCAACGAGCGCCGGTCTAACCCGATGCCCCCTCTCTCTGGGCGACTGAGGGGGAATGGACGGGCCAACCATCCCGCGGGAGCCAAACGCCGCTTCGGTCGACCGGATGGCTCCGCTCCGGTGCTGCGTTCGTGCTCAGCGAAGCGGTTGGCGCGAGCCTGACCGCTCCACTGCCGGAACCGAGTCTGTCAAGAAGAGCCGCCCCGCGTGCCGCCCCACGCCGGCCGGCCGCTTGCCTCTGAAGTACAGCGCCCCGCTGCAGACCGTAGCCGGGGCAAGGCAATTCGTCTAGAATACACTCGCCAGCGCAGCATAGGCCGGCGCGGGTGTGCCATTGAGACGGTGGCCACGCTGCGACAAGGGGCGAAGTTCTGTTTCCGCCGGCTGCGTTTGGCCGCGAAGGAGACGCCGCAGGATGACAACATCGGTTTCGCTGGTCGAGGACAACCGTCGCGACGAGAGCGACCGCATCCGGGCAGAGTCGGCGTTGCGCGAGAGTGAGGGACGCTATCGGTTGCTGGCCGAGAACGCCGACGATTTGGTCACGCTCCTCGATCCGCAGGAAAACCGCCTCTATATCAGCCCGTCGTTCTTTCGGGTGACCGGTTGGCAGCCCGAGGACATTCTGGGGTCGCCGTGGGACGCGCGGCTGCATCCCGAGGACATCTCGCGCATCCGGCAGTCGCGGGAAGAAAATCTGGCCGGCCAGACGACGTTGATCGAGCATCGGATTCGCTGCCGCGACGGTTCGTGGATCTGGGTCGAGGCGCGCTGCAAGCCGCTGTTCGATCCGGCGGGCCGGGTCATCCAGTTGTTGAACTGGCAGCACGATATCACCCAGCGCAAGGCGCACGAACGCGAAATCGAACGGCTGACCCGGCTGTACGCCACGCTCAGCCAGATCAACCAGGCCATCGTGCGCGTCCAGTCGCACGCGGAACTGGCCGGAGAAGTCGCTCGTGTCGCCGCCGATTTCGGCGGCTTCAAGCTGGTCTGGGTCGGCCAACACAACCCGCAGACGCGCGAGGTGACGCCGCTGGGCTGGGCGGGAGAGCCGCGGGAGTTCATCCACGAGTTCCGCCACAGTTCGGCAGACACTGCGGAACACCGCTGTCTGTGCGCCCCGGCGATTCGGGAGAATCGTCCCTGCGTATCCAACGATCTGGGCGCCGCCCGGGACGTGGACGCGTGGTCGTTGGCGTTCGAGCAGGCGGGCATCCGTGCCGCCGCCGTGTTTCCCGTCCGGGTGCGGAGCGTGGTGTGGGGTGTGTTCGGAGTCTATGCGAGTGAGCCGGGCGTTTTTCAAGACCAGGAAATCACGCTGCTGGAAGAGGCGGCGATGGATATCGGCTACGCCGTCGAGCACATCGAGAACGAGGCTCGGCGCAAGCGGGCGGAATTGGCCTTGCGCGAGAGCGAGACGCACTTTCGCAGCATGTTCGAAGTGGCCTGCATCGGCATGGCCCAGGCCGACCCGCTCGCCGGCCAGTGGCTCCGCGTGAACCCGAAGATGTGCGAAATCACCGGCTATTCCGCCGAGGAACTGCTCGGCATGCGCGTGCCCGAGATCACGCACCCGGAAGACCGCCAGCGCGACTGGGAGCTGTTCCAACGCGTCATCCGCGGCGAAATGCCGGACTACCGCTTGGAGAAGCGCTATCTCCGCAAGGATGGCCGCGTGGCCTGGGTGAACGTCAACATGACGGTCATCCGCGACGGCGCAGGCCGGCCGCTCAGGACGATGGCGACGATCGAGGACATTACCGAGCGCAGGCGACTGGAAGAGGAGCGCGAACTCACGGTGCGACTGCTGGACCTGATCAACGCCTCCCGCGATCTGCACGGGCTGATGCGGAAGGTGACGGCGCTGCTGCGCGAGTGGTTTGACTGCGAGGCCGTGGGGATTCGCCTGCGGGACGGCGACGACTTTCCGTACTTCGAAACGCACGGGTTCCCGGCGGAATTCGTGCGGCTCGAAAACCACCTCTGCCTGCGCGACGCTGCGGGCCGGCCGGGGCGCAATCCGTCCGGCTGTCCGATCCTGGAGTGCATGTGCGGCAACATATTGTGCGGCCGTTATGATCCGGCCCAGCCCTTTTTCACGGCGCGGGGCAGCTTCTGGGCCAACAGCACGACGCGGTTGCTGGCCGCCACGACCCCTGCGGACCTGCAGGCCCAGACCCGCAATCGCTGCAACGGCGCAGGCTACGAGTCGGTCGCGCTGATCGCGCTCCGCGTCGGCGAGACCACCTACGGCTTGTTGCAGCTGAACGACAAGCGGCCCGACCGGTTCACGCCGGAGCAGATTGCGCTCTTGGAGCGATTGGCCGACAGCCTGGCGACGGCGATTGCCCATCGCCAGGGAGCCGAGCAGCTCCGCGCGAGCGAGGAGCGGTATCGGCTGCTGGCCGACAACGCCGACGACTTTGTGCTGGTCAACCATGTGGACGGTCGTCGCCTGTACGTCAGTCCCTCGTTCTATCGCGTCACGGGCTGGACGCCGGAGGACCTCCAGGCGACCGACTGGCGGACGCGGGTTCATCCCGACGACCTGCCGCTGGTCGAACAGACGCGTGCTGCGAACCTGGCTGGCGAGACCACGCAGATCGAATACCGGATGCTGTGTAAAGACCGCTCCTGGCTGTGGCTGGACATCCGCTGCAAGCCCCTCGTCGGGCCTGACGGTCGCGTCGTGCAAATGCAGGTCTGGGCTCGCGACGTCACGCGGCGCAAACTGGCGGAAGCCGAGCGGGACAATCTGTCACAGCAGCGGGAGCTGGCCCTGCGTGCGGCCGACATGGGCTGGTGGCACTATGACTTGATTTCCCAAGTGGCGTCCTGGGATGGGCGTTATGGGAAGATCTTCGGCGTCAGCGGCTCGCACTGCGACAATGCAGAGCTCCTCAAACTGTTGCATCCCGGCGACCTGCCGCAGGTTTTGGCTGCGGTCGAGGCGGCCCTGGATCCCGCCGATCCCCGGCCTTACCGGGCCGAGTACCGGATCAACCGCGCCGACGGTTCCCAGCGCTGGGTCGAAGCGCACGGGATGGCCCAGTTTGCCGGCGGAGGGGAGCGGCGGCGGGCGATCAGTCTGGTGGGCACGGTGGCCGACATCACCGCCCGCAAGCAGGCGGAGGAAGCGCTCCGGGCCAGCGAAGAGGAGCACCGCGTCTTGTTCGAGAGTGCGCACGATGCGCTGATGACGCTGGCACCGCCAGCCTGGCATTTTGCCAGCGGCAATCCGGCGGCCGTCGAGCTGTTCGGAGCCCGCGACGAAGCCGACTTCATCACGCGGGGCCCGTGGGAATACTCGCCGCAGTTTCAGCCGGACGGCCGGTTGTCGGCGGATGCGGCGCGGGAGCGAATCGCCACGGTCTTGCGCGAGGGCTCGCAGTTCTTCGAATGGCGGCACCGCCGGCTGGACGGCACCGAGTTTCCGGCCACCGTCCAGCTGACCCGCTTCGAGTTGGGCGGCGAGATGCGGGTGCAGGGCACGGTGCGGGACATCAGCGAGGCGAAACGATTGGCCGCGGAGAAGGACTCGCTGGAGGCGCAACTGCAGCAGGCCATGAAGCTCGAGGCCGTGGGCCGCCTGGCCGGGGGCGTGGCCCACGATTTCAACAACGCCCTGGGCGTCATCCTCGGCTATGGAGAATTGGCGCTCGAGGAAGCGGATCCGGCCACGCCGGTGCGTGAGTATGTCCGCGCGATCCTGGACGCGGCCCAGCGCTCGGCCGGGATCACGCGGCAATTGCTCGCCTTTGCCCGCCGGGACGTCATCCAGCCGCGCGTCCTGGACCTGAACGAGACCGTCGAAGCCATGCTGACAATCCTGCGGCGGCTGCTGGGCGAGAACATCGACCTGATCTGGCAGCCGGGCTCGCGGCTGGGGCCGGTGTACCTCGACCCTTCGCAGCTCGATCAAATCCTGGCCAATCTGTGCGTCAACGCGCGCGATGCCATCGTCGATGTCGGCCGCGTGACCATCGCCACCCAGAACGCGGTGGTCGATGCCGGCTCCGCCGCGACGCCCTTGGTGATTGCCGCGGGCGAGTACGTGACACTGGCGGTCAGCGACACCGGCTGCGGGATGAGCCGCGAAATCATGGACAGGATCTTTGAACCGTTCTTCACGACCAAAGGCCCCGGCAAAGGAACCGGGTTGGGGCTGGCCACGGTGTACGGAGCCGTGAAGCAGAACCGGGGCACGATCCGCGTCGCCAGCGAGCCGGGGCGCGGCACCACCTTTCAGATCTACCTGCCGCGGCATCACGCGCCGCCCGGTAAGACGGTCGAGTCCGTCCCCGCGGCCCCGCGGAGCCGCGGCGAAACGGTGCTCGCGGTGGAGGATGAGGAGGGCCTGCTGCGGGTCGTCGAAATCGGTCTCCGCAGTCTGGGCTACTCGGTGCTAACCGCCAGGACTCCCCACGAGGCGCTGCAAATGCTGGAACAGCGGAGCGCCCCGATCCAACTCCTGCTGACCGACGTGATCCTGCCCGAGATGAACGGCAAGGAATTGGCCGACCGGCTGCAGGTCGGGCGGCCGCAACTCAAGCGGCTGTTCATGTCCGGCTATACGGCGGACGTCATCGCCGAGCACGGAGTGCTGGAAAAAGGAATTCGCCTGCTGCAAAAACCGTTCTCGACGCGGGACCTCGCCTTCGCCGTGCGGGCGGCGCTCGACGAGCCGGCGTGAACCCCGGTCCCGACGCGGTCCGGGGTTCGACCGGCCGCTTAACCGGGGAACGCCGACAGGTCGCGGTAATCGATGGCGACGTGCCGGCCCCGCTGCTGGATGGACTGGCGCGCGGCTTCGGTGACCAGTTCATTGATCGAGCTGTTGGCCGGAGTGGCGATGAGGCCGCGGCGGTCGATGTCTGCCAGGACCTCGCGCCGCCGGACCAGGGCCGGTTCGCCGGCCAAATCCGCCGACGCCGCGTTGACGCGCAGGGCGGCCAGCACGTTGGCTTCGACCGAGTCGTAGCCGTATCCGACCGGCTTCAAGCCCGCGCCTTCCCACGCCACCAGGCGGAAATAATCCGGGCTGACAAACCGAAAGACGGCTCCCGCGCGGTGGTCCACATAGGCGTGGCTGACGCCGCGGAACTGGTCGTCATGCCGGATCATCCCGCCGCAATTGTCGCCTTCGCAGAACAGGCACAAGCCCTGGTCGTTCGAGCCCGCGGCTTCGTCGGGATAGCCCAAACCGTTCAGCAGGCTGAGAACGGCGCCGTTCTCCCAGACGACTTGGCCCAGCGACCACAGGTAGCCCGCGTTGCCGTTGGGAAAGGTCCCTTCCACGCCCCGCACCGAGACCTCGACCGGCCGCAGGCCCGTGATGAAGTACACCAGGTCGACGTAATGGCAGCCGATGTAGGTGAACGGGTCGCTGTTCTCCTTGGTGAACCAGTTCTGGAAATTCGAGTGCCGGTAGTAATACGGCTCGACCAGCTTCCCTTCGCCGCACCGGAACTGGCCAAAACGGCCTGCCCGGTACAGGCCTCGGGCGTCCAACGCGCGGCGGTCAAATCGCTTGTGATATTCCACGCCCACGAACAGGCCGGCGGCCCGGGCCCGCCGTTCGATCTCGACCGCCTGGGCATATTTCAGCACCAGAGGTTTGACCGACAGCACGTGCTGACCACTGTCCAGGGCCCCCCGGATCACGGCGTCATGCAGGTGGTCCGGCACCGCGACCACGACCAGATTCCCCGGCGGCAGTGCGGCGAGCGCTTCCTGGAACAGGTCCGGGAACATCCGCTCCGGCGGCTCGGCCAAATCCGGCAGGGCGCGAAATCCCTGGCCGGGAAAAGCCTCGCCCAGGCGCGGGGCTTTCGCCAGCGCCCGCAAGGGAGCCGAGTTCAGGGCGCAGACCGAGATCGCGCCGACGTGGCCCAGGCGCTGCAAATGGTACAACGACGGCAGGATCTGGTCGTGCGTGATCATCCCGCCGCCCACGATGACGACGTCGAGTCTGTCGGCCGGGTAACTCATCGCTGCACCTCCTCCAGGACCTCTTGCATGGCCGCTTCGATGACCGCCAGGCCCTCGCGCAACGCGTCTTCCGTCGTGGTCAGCGGCGGCGAGATCTTGACCGAGGCGCCCCGATAGCCCACGGGGGCGAACAGCATCAGGCCCTTTTCGACCGCCCGGCGGACGATGCGCGAGGCTGCGGCGGGATGCGGCTCGCTGCCGCCCGGCTGGACCATGTGCAGCGAAGCCACCAGGCCCCGGCCGTGGACAGCCCCGACGTAGGGCGCGAAGCGCCGGCCCACACGCCGCAACTCGGACTGCAGGATCTCGCCCATGGCCCGGGCATTGTCGACCAGCCGTTCATCGCGGATCACGTGCAGGTTGGCCAGCGCCGCAGCGACACAAATCGGATTCCCCGTGTGCGTCGAGGTCATCGAGCCCGGCGGATACAAGTCCATGATCTCCTGCCGGCCGATCACCGCCGACAGCGGCAGACCGCTGGTGATGCCCTTGCCGCAGCAGATCAAGTCGGGCACAACGTCGTAGTGCTCGAAACCCCAGTACGTGCCCGTGCGTCCAAAGCCGGCTTGAACTTCGTCCAGGATCAGCAGGGCCTGGTGTTGGTCGCACCAACGCCGCAGTTGCTGCATGTACTCGGGCGGCGCAAAGCTGGCGTTCCCGCCTTGATACGTTTCACTCAGCACGCCGGCGACCTGGTTCGGCGCGACGCCCCGTTCGGCCAGCGCCCGCAGAAAGCCCTCGAAGCTGGTATCCGGCCCGCGGAATCCGTCGGGGAACGGAACTTGAACCATGTCCTTGTCCAGATTCACGATCCAGGACTTCAGCGCCGGAATCCCGCCCGCCATCTGGGCGCCCAGGGTTCGGCCGTGGAAGGCGTTGTCGAACGAGACGAGCGTGATCTTCTTGTCTCCGCCGATCTTCTGGCCCCAGGTGCGGGCCAGCTTCAGCGTGCATTCGACGGCTTCGGCGCCGGTTGTCAGCAGAAAGACCTTCTGCAGTCCCGGCGGAGCCACCGCAGCCAGTTCCTTGACAAGTTCCGCCCGCAACTCGGACGGGAAACAGTAGTTGTGCAGCAGGCCGTGCTGGGCCTGGTCGACGATTGCCTGGCGGATCCTGGGGTGGCAGTGCCCGGCATTG
>CAIYOB010000186.1 GCA_903927685.1 uncultured Planctomycetaceae bacterium | reverse complement strand
GGGACGGGCGGACAGGCCCACGTCGCCGTACAGGGACATCACGTCGGCCAGGCACCAGCTCATCCGCTCCGATTCGGCGGTCCGGATCCGATCGAGGTCGTCATCGCTGCGCACGACGTGCGGGGTCATGATGATCAACAACTCGCTGCGAGTTTCTGACTCCTTCTGGAACTCAAACAGCGGACCCACCACGGGAATGTCTGACAGGAACGGGATTCCCCGCGAGATCTTCGACTTGTTCGTCTGAATGAGACCCGCGAACACGATGGTCTGCCCGCTGCGGGCGCTGATCGTCGTCTGGGCCGTGACTTTGTCGATGTTCCCCTGGAAAAAGGTCGACCCATCACCCGCAGGCAACTGCACCCCTTCGGTCTCGCTCAACTTGGACTTCTCCGCGTCGACTTCCATGATGATCAGGCCGTCCGGGGTGATTTGCGGCGTGACGCCGACGGTCAGCCCGGTCTCGACGTCCGTGATATCCTGCGTCGTGGTGTTGACGTTCTGCGTCGTGCCCGCCAGCCGCGAGACGGTTGCTCCCACATTGATAAAGGCCGGCTGCTTGTCCAAGGTCGTGACCGTCGGACGGCTCAGGATCTGAGCGCGCCCCTCTTCCTCGAGTGCCCGCAGCAGGGCCGAAACGGCGTCGCTGCTGGCGGACAGAACGAGCCCGCCATAGCCCAGTTGACTGACCCGCCCCAAACCAAAACTGGTCAGGCTCTGGCCCAGGACATTGTTGCGATAGGCCGCCGTGCCCCCGGTGTCCCCCAGCGGCACGTTGTTGAAGTTGAAGCCGGCGCTCGGCGCACTCCCGGTGTCGCCCGGGAAGTAGCTGCGGTTGAACAGCAGCGAGTCCTGCAACCCCCACTCCGCCCCGAATTCAAAGTCGTTGGTCAAGACAACCTCCGCGATCAGCACATCGATCTTGATCAACGGCGGCTTGCGGTCGATCGACTCGATCACGTGCTTGACCTCGTCGAACAGTTCCGGCGCGGCACTGATGATGATGCTGTTGCTGATCGTCTCGGGCACCACGATCACCCGCCGGTTCCACTGGATGTCCGGGCTTTCCGGCGAGATCTGCAGCTGCTGTTGGAACAGGGTGGTGCGGTTCGTGATCCAGTCGTTCAAGGCTGTGGCCACATCGGCGGCAGGCACATTCGCCAGCCAGTAGACCATCGTCTTGTGCTCCCGCAGGCTCTGTTCGTCCAGCCGGAGCAGGACGGCCTCGACCACGCCCAGATCGCCCTCGGAGCCCGTGGCGATGATGCTGTTGGTGCGTTGGTCCACGCCGAACCGGACCGGGACCAGCGAGCTTTCCCCGCTGGCGGCCCCGGACTGCATGCCCGCCGCCAGGAACGGACTGACGGTCCCGGTGCCGAACAGGGTGGTGGTCGACTGGGTCGTGCCCTGCTGGCCCAGCAACTGGGTCAGCATGCTGGACAGCGAGCGGGCATCGCCGTTGACGATCGTAAAGACCTTGATCTGCGCCTGGGCGTTGGGCAGCGTGTCCAATTCCTTGATCAACGCTTCGATCAACCCCATGCTCTTCGGCGGCGCGGTCACGACCAGGGCATTGCTGTTGGTGTCCACGGTCACCCGGATGTCCGCCAGTTGCCCCGACTCGATCGCCTTGCCGCCTTGGGCGTCCACAGTCATGAACGACAGGATAGCCGAACGCAGTCGGGCGCGTTCTTCCGTCTGGCCGAAGGTCTGCCCGCCGCCAAAGGTCCCGGTGCGGGTCGCGCCCAGCGGCGTGCGGCTGCCGATCAGTTGCCAGTTCAAGGCATCCTGCAGCACCGGCCCGATGTCGCTGGCCATGGCGTTCTTCAGCCGGAAGATCTTCAGTTCATTGGCAGCGGCCGGGTTTTCGATGTCCAGCTGAGCGATCATCCGGCGGACTTCTTCCATGTCCGTTGGGCTGGCCTGGACGATCAGCGAATTGCTGCGGTAGTCCGCCACCACATTGACGCGCGTGCCCAAGCCCGGACGCGCGGTCCCGGTGGCGGCCTGAGTGGTCCGCTGGGCCGTCTGGCCGAGCACGTCCACAAAGAAGCTCTGGATGGTCTCTTGGACATCGACCGCCGAGACGTGTTTCATGGGGAAGACCTCGAATTGCGTCTCCGGCTTGGTGGGCTGATCCAGTTTCTCGATCAAGCCCTTGACGGTTTCCACGCTTTCCGGGCGGCCGATCATCAACAGCGCATTGGGCTTGACCAGCGCCTGGATGTTCACCTTTCCTTGTCGCGTCGAGAGAATGTCGGTGTACACGGTCGTCACCAAGGTCGCCATGACTTGGCTGCCGACGTGCTGCAAGTGCAGGATCTCAATCGCCGGCTGAGTCACGACGCTGACGTCCTCGATCTCGCCGATGATCTTGCGGACGCGTTCGACGTCGCGCTTATGACCGCGGATGACGATCACGTTCAGGCCTTCGAGGTATTCGATCTGCACGGGGCCGATCAAGCCGCCTTCGTCGACGGGTAGGTCCGCGGCACCGTCGCCCGGAGATGCGGCCCCTTCGCCCGGCGCGGCACCTTCGCCCGGCGCGGCGTTGCCGGGAGCCGGGGCCGGTGCGGCGTCCGCAGGCGGTGCGCCTTCCTGCGGCAGCGAGGCGAGTTGGGCGGCGGTCTTGCCGGCGGTAGCGCCGCTGGTTTCCAGCAGCGTGACAGCCCGCTGGACTTTCTTCGGATCCGCCCGGCTCAAGGGCACCAAGTCCGTCTGCTGTTCCACGCCGCCCCGGGGGCGATCCAGCGCCGCCACGACGCGCTGCCACACCTGGACGGACTCCGCCGAGCCCAGGAAGGCGACGGAGCCTTGGCGCCGATCGACTTGCAGGATCGGCTGGGGACCGGCGTCGGAGGCCAAGCTCAAGACAGCCACGTCCCCGTCGCTGGCCGCAGTGCGAGTCAATCGCTGGCCCCACAGGCGACTAAGGCTGTCCTCCAATTCGCGGCCGGAGATGTTCTGCAGTGTCGCGGTGCGGCGCGGTTGGGCCGCGGGAGCGGGCGGCGCGGCGGACGGCGTTGCCGACGCCGTGGCGCCACCAGGCCGCAGCGTCTGACCGATCTGCCGTTGGACTTCATCGGGCGCCACGACCAACAGTTGCGAGGTCCGCGAGTCGGCGGCGATGCGGGCGCCGGTCTGGGGCGGGAACTGCTTGCGAAGATCGGCCAGTGTCTTGTCCAGCAGCGGCGGAGCCACAGCGTAATTGCGGACGACCGTCGGCGCGGCCGGCGTTGCAGCCGGCCGAGCGAGCGGCTGGTCCAAGGCCTGGATCAGCTGGCTGGCCAGCCGTTGCGTAGCCTCGCCGCCCTGGACCAGAATCCGGTTGCCGTTCTGGTCGACGATGATCTCGTAGCGTGTGCCCTCGCCGGAAAGCAGGCTCTCCAATTGCGGGACGAGATCCCGGGCCGGGGCATGTTGCAGAGGGTAAGCCTGAAAATCGCTCGGCGCACCCTCTTGGGCAGACAACAGCCAGCCAAAGCCGGCCATCGTGGCCACGATGCCCACCAGCAACATCAGCCGACGGACAGAAAGCAATTGAATTCGTGCTGTCATGGCAACAAGTTCCTCGTACGATCGCTGCGATCACCGCTCGGCCGTCAGTGGCAATGCTAGCTCTGCAGTCTGCGCGGCACGGCGTTACAATCCGCACATCCAGAAAAATCGGCACAAGTTCACACTCGCGTGAATCGAAGTTGGCTGGCGGCGCTGGAATTGGAGTTCTGCGCGCCCCGGGCGTGACAACAGCCGGCAGGTTGGGGGTGCCTGGGGTCGAGTGCAGCGAGCCCCCAGAGGCAAAAACTGGGGGCTCGCCACTCGTGCCTCGTGGCTCGACCCCAGGCACCCGACCTCCACCGCAATTTCGCTGCCGGCAGCCGGCCCTTTCCCCAGCGAAGAAGACGAAAAACTTCCCGAAATCTCGCTCGCGGACGGAGAAAAGGCTCAAGTTCGCCGCGATTCGACCTTTCTCCGCCGGTTGGCTTTCGCTAATATCCCCCGGCCTTTCTCGGGAGATTGGGGAGGTCAAGGGTCCACGCGTCTGCGAGCCGATTCGGCCGACTCTTGGTCCAGGTACCGGTGAGTTGTGAACCGTCGTTTTGGAAAGAGGAGACTCCTCGATGAAAATGGTGTTCAGTGCCAGGCTTCGTGTGATCGTCTTGACAGCGTCCGTCTTCCTGCTGCCGCTCCAGCAGATCTTGGCGGCCAATCCTCAAGTCTTGACGGCCCAGACCCCAGCCATCCGGGACATCGCTTTGCAAGCTGGCGGCGCGCTCCGCGGGCAGGTCGTCGATGCGCAGGGCAACCCGTGCAGCCAGGTCGCGGTGGGGATTGGGAAGAACACCGACCCCAAGCCGGCTGCCGTGGTGCAAACGGATACCGAAGGCCGGTTCGCTGTCAATGGTTTGTCCGGCGGCCTGTACCGCGTCGAGACTCCGGCGGGTGTCGCCATGTACCGTCTGTGGGCGCCCAATACGGCTCCGCCGTCGGCCGGCACCTCCGCACTGGTGGTGCAAGGCGATCCGACGATGCGCGGAAACCTGGGCGGCCTGGGTTGGTTCGGCTGGACGTTGATCGGCTTGGGTGTCGCCGCGGCGATCGCGATCCCGCTGGCCTTGGATGACGATGACGACGCCAGCTGAGGCGGGTTGGCAAGCCGTTGGGAGAGGTTTTGTTTTCGAGGGTCGCCTGCCAGGGGAAGAACGATGAGAAAAGTGCTGCGTGTGTGCCGGGCGTCTGCCGTCAGTATGGCGTGCTGGGCGTGGCTGCTGCCGGTCCCTCCGGGGCTGGCTGTTCCTCCCGGACCAGCCGCCGGTTCGTCGGCGCCGGCCGGGATCGTCGACGTCCGACTGGACGAGCACGGCGCGATTCACGGCCGCTTGCTGGATCCCAGCGGCAACGGTTTGGCGGACCGGCCCGTGGTGCTCCAGCACGCCGGGGGCGCCGTTTCGCAGACCCAAACCGACGCCGCCGGGCGGTTCCTGCTGCCACGGGTCCAGGGAGGCATGCACCAGCTGGCCACCGGGCACGGGCTGGTGACGTGCCGAGTCTGGACGCGCACCGCGGCCCCGCCCTCGGCCATGGATCAGTTGACCGTGGTTGCGGACCAGCAGGTCGTACGCGGCCAGCAGCCGTTCCATGCGATCTTCACCAATCCGCTGTTTATCGGACTGGTCATCGCGGCGGCGGTCGCGATTCCCATCGCCGTGCACAACTCGCAGGACGACAACCCGTCCGGCAGTTGAGCACCGCCTGAAGCGGCATTTCCCCTGTCATCTTGTTCGTCACCCTGCGAGCCGATGTCGCGATACAGAACCCCAGGAATCCGTTCGTTCGTCTCGCCGCGGCTGCTGCTGGCGCTCGTCGCGGGACTGGCCGGCTGCCAAAACGCGGCCTATCAAGCCTCGAAGCTGCCGCCGGAACTGGCGGCCAGCCGGATCGAGGGCCCGCGGAAGGTGGATTTCTCGAGCCTGGCCAGGGCCTCCGTCCGCAGCGAAGCGATCTATCCGGGCGACGTGCTCGAGGTCACCATCTCCACGGGCCTGGAAGAACAGAGTCCGGACAGCGTGCCGCTGCGGGTTTCCGATGCGGGGGACGTCGGCGTCCCGCTGGTGGGTCAGGTGCATGTGGCCGGGTTGCTGTTGCCCGACGCCGAGCAGGTGATCCGGCGCGAGTGCATTACCCGCCGCTTGTACCGCGACCCGCAGGTGTCCGTGCTGTTGCGGAACCGCAAGTCGATCCGGGTCAGCGTCGTGGGGGCGGTCGCCAAGCCCGGGACCTATGAACTGCCCGCCGTCAACAGCGACTTGCTGGCCGCCCTGATCGCCGCCGGCGGACTGACGAAAGAAGCGTCCACGATCGTCGAAATCCGGACCGTGCCGGACGCGGTTGCCGCTGTGTACACCGAGGGCGATCCGCGGCAGACGGTGGCTCGAGCCGGTTCGGTGCGCGTCGACTTGATCGCTGCCGGCCAAGGCTTTACGCCGGAGTATCGGATCGACGACGGGTCGGTGATCATGGTCCGCGAACAGGAACCGAAGACCATCCATGTCATGGGCCTGGTCCGCAAACCCGACCAATTGGAGATCCCGCCCGACCAGGAGGTCCGCCTGCTGGACGCCATCGCCATGGCCGGCGGCCTGACGCTGGAACTGGCGGACAAAGTGCACGTGATCCGGAACCTGGACAAGTCCGCACAGCCCGTGGTCATCCAGGCGTCGATCCGCGAAGCCAAGCGCGGCGGGGCCGCCAACCTGCTGCTGGCCGCCGGCGACGTGGTGAGCGTCGAGGAGACGCCGTTGACGTTTACCGTCTCGACGATTCAGAACTTCATCCGGTTCGGCTTCTCGGCGGCAATTCCCGGCCTCTGAGCCTGATCCGGCAGAGCTAGACCCAGCGTGTTGAACCATGACCCACGAGAATCAACCTGGCGCCGAAGAACTCGCCGCTCCCTCCTCTGCGGACAGCATCCTGGCCGTGATGCGGTTCCTGCGCGTGGTCTGGCAGCGGCGGATTTACGTCTTCAGCACGCTGGTCGTCGCCGGCCTGCTGGGCAGCCTGTACTACTTCACCGCCAATCGCATCTACCAGGCGACCGCCCAATTGCTGATCCTGCAGACCGGGCCGGACATGCTCTCGCCCGCGATGACGGGGGCCACGAACCGCGAAGCGCTGATCCCGACTTACGAACGGCTGTTCGGCAGCACGGTGGTGCTCGAGGGCGCGATCCGCGAGTTGCTCAAAGCGCCGCCCCAGATGCGCGTCGATTTTGCGTCCGTGCCCCGCGAAAAGTGGCTGGACGTGCTCCGCGGCAACCTGTCGGCCAGCGCCTTGCGGCGGACGAACGTGATCGAGGTCAGCTACCGGTCGCAGGATCCCAAGGCGGCCGAAGCCGTCGTCCAGGCCGCCGTCCAGTCCTACCTGGAATTCATGGAGCGGAATCACAAGAACGTCTCCGCCGAGATCGTCCAGATCCTGGAAAAGGAGCGGGCCGAAATCTCCAAGCAACTGGATCAGCGGCAGTTGGACATGATCGCCGTCCAGACCAAAGTCCGCGACATGGGGTTCTCGAACAAACAGGATATGGTCCATCCCGCCGTGCAGCGCGTGATGCGGCTGAACGAATCGCTGGTCAAGGTCCAGCAGGACCGGCTGCAACTGGAAGCCTCGCTGGCCGCGGTCCGGAACGCCGTCCGCGAAGGCGCCGACCTGCGGCAGCACCTGAATGACATCGAGCCGCTGATCGGCCGGGAAATGCTGCTCAGCGCGCTGGGCTTGAACACGCAGGATGCCGAAGCCCGGGCGAACGTCGAACGGCGCATGATGGAGGATCGCGCCAAGATCCAGACGTTGCTGGAGCACTACGGCGAAGCTCACCCCAAAGTCCTGGAGGTGGCCCAGTCCATCCGCGGCGCGGAGGAGTATTTGAGGAACTTCCAGTCGCAGGCCGAGCAGCGTCTGGCGGGGCTGGACGACAAGCGACTGGGCTCCCTGCTGCTCTCGATGGTGGAGGAACGCCTGGCGAGCCTGTGGGAACACGAGGCCAAATTGAGCCGCCAGTACGCCCAAGCGGAAGAAGAGGCGGTCCAGCTGAACGACCGGATGGCCGAGTTGCGGATGGTCGACCACGACCTGACGCGGCTCCGCAACCTGCACGACGGCTTGCTGACCCGCATCAACAATATCGACATCGGCAAGGATCAGACGGATCTGCGGGTCGCGGTGGTCAGCGAACCCAAAGCCTCGAACGTCCCGGTTTCGCCCCGCCGGTCGCTGGTCGGCATGCTGTGCGTACTGGGCGGCCTGAGCGTGGGCGTGGCCCTGGTCTATGTCCTGGACGTACTGGACGACCGTTTCCGCTCGCCCGAAGAACTGCAGGAACAGCTGCGCGTGCCGGTGCTGGCGATGATCCGCCAACTGTCCCTGCCCGAAGCGTCGGGACTGGAAGCGATCCAGGTCCACGTGGCCCCGGAGTCGGTCGAGAGCGAGGCGTTCCGGACGCTGCGCACGACCTTGGCGTTCTCGGGGCAGGACATGGAGCGGATCGCGATCACCAGCACCGAGCCGGGCGACGGCAAGACGACGGTGATCTCGAACCTGGCGGTCTCCTACGCGCACGCCGGAAAGCGCACGCTGCTGATCGACTGCGACCTGCGGCGGCCCGGCTTGACCAAGCTGTTCGAAATGCGCGGGGCGGGAGGCGTCTCGGAGATCCTCCGTTCGGATGAAGACCTCGCGGCCTTGTGCCGCCAGCGAGTCCAGCCGACCGGCATCGACGGACTGGAGATCATTCCTTGCGGACCCAAGCCATCGAATCCGGCCGAACTGCTCAGCGGCCCGCGGATGTCCGACCTGCTGGCCTGGGCCGAAACGCACTACGATCAGATTCTGGTGGACTGCCCGCCGATCCTGGCAGCCAGCGATGCGGCGGTCGTGGGCCGCCTGACCGACAGCCTGATCCTGGTCGTGCAGCCGGAGAAGAACCACCGCCGCCTGGTCTTGCGAGCCGTCAACGGGCTGGCGGCGATCGGCGTTCACATCGGCGGCGTGGTGGCCAACCGCATCAGCACGGAAAAGAACTCGGGGTACTACGGCTACGGCGGCTACGGCTACGGGTACGGCTACGGCTACGGCGAGCCCCATGCGGCGGACGAACACGACTCGCCCACGCCGCAGATCCGCCTGGCCGACGCGGACCCCGCGGACGAGCCGGAATCCAGCGGCGCCGAGACGCCCGCCGCCTCGCCCACCGAACGCCGTGTCAAACCCCGCCGCGCCGCTTAGTGTTCCCTCCAAGCTGGCAATCCCGACCGGCGGGCGTTACAATGCGGACCGGCCGGTTTCCGAGCGGTCCGGCCGCGTTGGCGAGCACGTGGAATCGGTTTTGACTCGACCGCGCCCCGGCGGGGCGTGCCGAGCCGCGGGGCTCGCCGACGGCGCACACTGCGAGTTGTGGAGCATCCACCATGATTCACTACGTGCCGTTGCACCGGTTGCCGGCGAACTTTCACGTTCCGGAACACCTGCAGCAGCGGTTCTGGTACGACGAGGACAAGCGGGCCCTGGCGTTCGAAGGCCCGATGTTCAAGCTGACCTTCGACCGGCTGCGGGAAATCAGCCGCGATTACGACTATCAACGCGCCCTCGAAAAGCTGTTCCAGCTGGCCGTACCCGACGCAGACGCACCGCGCGGACACGGCAAGACCCTGGCGATCGCGGCCGGCTGCCTACTGGCCTTGGCGGTCATCGTCGGCGGCATCCTGGCGCTGCGGGGCTGAAGGGAATCACTCGCCGTCGGGTTCTTCCAGGTAGGTATACCCGTTCAGGGCTTCCTCGTAGAAGTGCAAGAACGCCCCGGCCTGCTTGTGGTCGATGCGTCCCTCGCGGATCGCCGCATCGACGGCGGCCTGCAGCCGGTCGATCAACTCGCGGCCGTTGAACTGGACGTAGTGCAGCACTTCGTTGACCGAGTCGCCTTTGATAATGTTCTCGACCACGACCTGCCCGTCGTCATCCAGGCTGATGTGCGCCGCGTTGGTGTCGCCGAACAGGTTGTGCAGGTCGCCGAGGATCTCCTGGTAGGCGCCCAGCAGGAACGCGCCCAGGTAGTACGGCGAGCCGTCGTAGGGATGCAGCGGCAGCGTGCGGCGGATGTCCCGGCGGTCGATGAACTGCTCGATCTTGCCGTCCGAATCGCAGGTGATGTCGCCCAACACGGCCGGCCGCGTCGGCCGTTCGCCCAGGCGGTGGATCGGCATGATCGGGAACAATTGCTTGATGGCCCAGCTGTCCGGCATGGATTGGAACAGCGAGAAATTGCAGAAGTAGGTATCGGACAGCATCCGGTCCAAGCCCTGCAACTCCTCGGGAACCTCCTCCATCTGGTCCGTCAGCCGGCGGATCTTGCGGCAGATGGCGAAGAAATAGCTTTCGGCCAGGCAGCGCTGGTCCAGCGGCAGATAGCCGGCGCTGAACAGGTTCATGGCCACTTCCAGAGCCTGCAGGGCGTCGTGGTAGCCTTCGAGCACGTTCCGGATGCCCAATTCCTGCAGCGTCAGCTTCAGGTCGTGCAACGGCTGTTCGTACTCGTCGGGCAGTTCCGTCGGCAGCTTGTCCTCGGTCGCCTGGACGCCGACGCCCAGGACGCCGAACACCAAGACGCTGTGAAAGGCCGCGACCGCCCGGCCGCTCTCCGAGACGATCGTCGGATGCGGGATATTCGCCTCCTCGCAGACCGTCTGGACGTGGTACACCACGTCGTTGGCGTATTCCTGCAGCGTGTAGTTGACGCTGGATTCAAAATTCGTTTGGGAGCCGTCGTAGTCGATCCCCAACCCACCGCCGATGTCCAAGTATTTCAGCCCGGCGCCCCGCTTGACCAGGTCAGCGAACACCCGGGCCGCTTCGATCAGGGCCGTCTTGACGTGCCGGATGTTGGTGATCTGGCTGCCGAGATGGAAATGCAGCAGCTGGAAACAGTCCTGCAGGCCGCGCTGCTTGAGTTCTTCCAAGGCATGGAGCAGTTCGCCGACCGACAGGCCGAACTTCGAGCGGTACCCGCCGGACGATTGCCAGCGGCCGGAACCTTTCGAGGCCAGCTTGACTCGCATCCCCAACAGCGGCCGGATCCCGATCTTCTCGGCATACTTCAGAATCAGTTCCAGTTCGCTGTACCGTTCCACAACCGGAATGACCTGCCGGCCGATCTTCTGCGCCAAGAGCGCCATTTCAATGAACTCGGCGTCCTTGAAGCCATTGCAGATCACGGGCGTCTGGGGGCCGGTCATCGCGACAACCGCCAGCAACTCGGGCTTGCTGCCCGCCTCCAGCCCAAACCCGCTGGGACTGCCGTGCTTCAAGATCTCCTCGACCACGTGCCGCTGCTGGTTCACCTTGATCGGGTACACGCAGCTGTACTTGCCCTGGTACTTGTGGTCGGCAATCGCCTGGTCAAAAACCTCGCGGATCTCCCGCAAACGGTTGCGGAGGATCCCGTTGAACCGCAGCAGGATGGGCAGGTTCAGCCCGCGCATTTGCAGGCGATCGACCAGTTTTTTCAAGTCGATCGACCGCTTGGGATCCTTGTCCGGATGAACGTGCAGATGGCCGTCAGACTGAACGGAGAAATAGCCGTTGCCCCAGCGGGGGACGTGGTACAGTTCACTGGCATCGTTCAACGTCCAGACGTTGTCGGGTTCATCGACCATCATTTACCCTCGTGCCCCAGGTTGCGCAACCTGAGAGAAAAGGAGAGGAATAAGGTACCCGGGCAAAGC
>CAIYOB010000185.1 GCA_903927685.1 uncultured Planctomycetaceae bacterium | reverse complement strand
GCATACACTCGGACCAGCGCGGAAAGCCGGTCCACGTCACTGTCGCACGACTCCAGCCGCTGCCGCAGCCACTGGGGCAGTTCAGCCCAGTCCGACGTGCAACACAGATCGTTGAAGGTGGGCATACTCAGTCCTCCCTCTGGCGGTCACAGGATATGGCGCATGGACCAGACCGCGTTGGTCCACAGCGTCTTGGCAAATCTCCCTGACTGGCGGTACTCGCAACGCTCGCCGCTCGCTCGAAATCCCCGGTTCCCGCAAGGAACCGGAAATTCGGCGGCAATGGCGACGACGAAGCCAACGACGCGCCGACGGCACTGGCGGGACTGGCCAGACTGCCACGATGGGAGAACTCTCGGCGCACAGTCTATGGCTAGTCCATCCTGCTGGCGGGATTCGACGATGGTCGAAAAGCGGATACAACACGCCGAGCCGTGCTCCGCTGGCGGCCCCGAATACTCGGTTCGTCGCGATGGGCCTTGAGACGGTCCCCCTGGCGGTACTGGCGTGGAACCGGCGCACCTACCGGCCAAGTCGCCGCCGCCGCAGCGCACTGGCGGGTCCAAGTCGGCGCAGCTCCACGCCACGCGCCCAGCACTGTCGCACGGTTGCACAAACCGCCCGCGTCGGAGTTGGACCGCCGTAGCGCACTGGCGGGCAGCACGCTAGTCCACACCGGGCGTGGTCGCTGGCGGCACTACGCCGCAGCCCGATTGCCCTTCCACAGGGCGACGCTCTTGCGGACCGCCGACTTGATCCGCCGGTCGCACTTCGCGCAATGCCACGACGTGCGTTTGGGGCTCTTGCGGCCCTTGCAGCAATGGCAATGGGACTTGGTCCACATCTCCGCCTCGCGGATGGAGTTAGGCACACACATCGTCAGTCTCCCGTCAGTGAAGGACGTGCCACCGTCTGGCGGCACAGGGGATGGGGTAGGAGCAACGCAGAGCCCTGCCGGCCAACGACAGCCGGGGCACCGGCTACAGCAAGCCGGTGGGATCCTCTCCAGGGCATGACCCGCTAGTTCTTCCGAGTCAAGCTGGCGGCATTCGCCTTGATGAAGTCCTGGCGGGTTTGCCGCTCTTCGTCGCTGTCCAGCCGTTCCCACTGTTCGACGTACAGCGTGGTCGGGAACCGGCCCAGACCGTAGACGCTGACGGCCCCCTTGTCGCTGACCTTGTAGGACAGCTTCTGGCGGCCCTTGCCATTGCCGTTGATGGCGGCAATCAGCTTGACGGCGTCGTCAGGGGAAATCTCTTGGCTGGCGACCTTGGCGAGGATGTCCTGGGTTGTCATGGCGTAGACCTTTCGCAAACGGGGTTCGTGAAGCACACAAGCGGCAGTCGCGAAACGCTCGCAACTGCCGCTTGAAACCGCGGTTTGCGGCTCAAACCCGGAAATTTCGCCGGTCATGCCGTTGCCGAACGGCAGGTCTTGTCCTTACGGGCCACTTCCAATGCCCAGCAGACGATGCCGTACAGCGTGCCCATCGGGTCCAGGTGTTGCCGAATGGCCTTGAGATGGTTGCGGATAGTCCGTTCGTCCACGCCCTGCAGCATGGCGCTCTCGACTTGGCTCAGGCCCATCGCGGCATAGATCGCCGTCTTGCGGTAACGCTCAGGGATGCCGTTGGCCACGACCAGCTCTTCGACCTCCCATCGCTGCGCTGGCGGTGTGACGGGGACATACTCCACGTCCAGGTAGTCACGCTCTTCGTCCGTGCCATGCCGACCGTCAGGGCGTACCCTCGTCCAGCGGTTCATGGCATCGGCCCGGACCGCTTGGGGCGTGCTAGGGTTCCCAAACCGGGACTTCCCGCGGACCGCGCGTCGCACCCCCCGGATGACGCAAACGCAAACCCGCTTGCGACGCTCGACCCCCCGAACGCGGGTGGCCATCCCGGCAAACTCCGCGTAGCCACGGCATACCCCATCCTGGACGATCTCCTCCAGGTCTCTGGCGGCAGCGTAGTCCAGGCCGGACATGCCGATGAACCGCCTGGCCCACTTCCACGCAACGCCGTAGACGAGCCCCATGTCTTCCCCGAACCATTGACGTGCCAGAACGTTGACGTTAGCCTTGGACATGACTAAGCCCTCCCGTTAGGGTTTGGTCTGAGCCATAGGCGATGCCCGTCGCCTATGGCTCGACTTTCGACTGCCAGACGGGGGGCTGTCGCTCGAAAGCCCGGCAACCCGCTGGCCACCCTAGCACGCAAAAACCACCCGACAGCGGCAACCGCAACGGGTGGCAAGTGCGACGCAAGTGCAAGTTTCGCAACGGGTTGGAACTATTCCCGGAAATCTTCCGGACGAAGTCCCGCTTGCGAGGACTGGCGCGCGGGGCGTGCTATCGCTCCGGGGAGACGCACGCGGGATGCGCCGCTTTGCACCCCCCGAAAAAGCGAGCGAGCCGCAATGCCGATGGGATGGGGACGCGCGGGGCTAGGCGGGGCGACGAACGCTCGAACGTTCGTTCAAGCGGTTGTCGCGAAGTGGACAAGGGCAGGACATGGGCG
>CAIYOB010000184.1 GCA_903927685.1 uncultured Planctomycetaceae bacterium | reverse complement strand
TTTAGGGTCGAGAAGTACCTTCGTGGGGCAACCGCTCGGCGCGGGTCTCTGACCCCGCCGAAACCGCCGACCGAAGGTCTCCCACGCTGGTTTTGCTGGGGCCGGTTAGGGTCCGGATGGGCCCCGTGTCTCGGCCCTCGCCGCACGTCGCTGGTCAGATAACCCGGCACCCGTTCAGGCCGGCCCGACCTTCTCCGTTACCTCCCGTTCCAGCCGCTCGGCTGGCTCTCGCAGTTCCTCGGCGCTCAGCCCAAGCAGCTCATCGACCCGGGAAGCCGGACGCCGAAGGATTCGCTGGTACAGGCCGATCCGCTCCGCCAGTTCCCGTTTCAGTTAGCGGTTGGCCGCCTCGCACCGCTGCTGCCACTGGTCCCGCTGGACTGCAACGCTTTGCCGCATCGTTTCCAGCGTCTGCATGTCCCGCTTCGCCTTCGGTCGGCCCTCGTCCAGTTCCCGCTCCAGGACGCTTTGAGCCAACATCCCCGCGCCCCTGAAAACAGCATGCCGTGGACGAAGCAGATCGAGTTCGTCGGCCGCAGGCGGGTGCGCGCCGCGCTGGTCGAGACTGCGGAAACGTGGCTTAGCCGTGGCACGCGCACACTTCCCCAAAGGCCAAGGCTGCCGTATACTAATTTCGCTGGTCGGTTGCGCGGCATCGCCGGTGGATTCCCTGCGACGAATCAACTCAGGAGGTCATCCAAGTGGTTTCGACCGTTGTCCGGTTGGAGGCTCGTGTGAAGCAGTTGGAGAATGCCTGTCGTTCTTGACACCGACCATCTCACGCTGCTCCAGCGTCAGAGCCCGGAAGCGGACCAGATTCTCAGGCGGCTCGACCGGCTCGCGCCGGACGATATCGCGGCGACGGCGCGCTAGATTCGCACCTGTGAGCGGGAACACGCATTGATGAATTTGGTTCGCAGTCTTCTGGTTGCTTGGAAGGTACCCCGGTGGCGCCGGGCTCTGGTGGTGGCGGCGTTGTCCGACGCCCTGGGTTTCGGCGTGATGCTGTGGCCAGCGGCGCAGTGGTTGTTAGATGGACTCACCGCCGCGGTGCTGTTCATGATGTTGGGCTTCCGCTGGTCGCTTCTGGCGGCCCTGGCCATAGAAGCGGTGCCGGTTTTGGAACTGTTCCCGGCCTGGACCCTGGTTGTGGCGGCCCAGGCGGCCGTGGAAACTCAGAAAACGTTCCAGGGCGCGAGGTGTTAATGCGCCGGTTGTGAGGAGTCGGCTGTAATGCGTATCATGAAAAACAGATTGTTGAGTCCGCAACTCGAATTATTACCAAGAGACCGAGAGGATGGGAAAATGAGAACCACATTTCGCCACTTGGCGGCCGCGCTCGTCGGAGCGATGGCGTTTGCAGCAACCGCCTCCCAGGCGCAAACCCCGCCGAAGATGAAGATGACGACGGACATTCCGCCCGGAATCACCACGCCGGACTCCGTCGAGACCCGGCTGGGCACGCTCAAGTTCTTCGACGGTTTCCCGGACGACGCCACTGTCGAAAAGGTTTACGACAACCTCGACTTCTCGCGCGGCGTGCAGGCGTTCCTCAATACGATGCCGGGCGCTTCGGTCTATGCCCTGCGCGAGGGCTTCCGCAGCCAAGGCGCCGACAATCAGACCGTGCTCATCATGGAAACGTTGATGGACTCGAAGTCGCTGTTCCTCACGGCGAACTCCGAAACCGTCTATAGCCTCATGTGGCTGGACTTGAAGGACGGCCCGCTGGTCATCGAGACGCCGCCGAATATCCTCGGCATCATTGACGACCATTGGTTCAACTACGTCGGCGACGTGGGTAACGCCGGACCGGACCGGGGCAAGGGCGGGAAATTCCTGCTGCTGCCGCCCGGCTACAAAGACGATGTGCCCACGGGCTACTTCGTCTTCCGCTCGGCCACGTTCGGCAATGTCTTCTTCTGGCGCGGCTTCCTGGTGAACGGCGACCCCAAGCCGGCTGTAGATAGCACCAAGAAGTTCGCCAAGGTCTATCCGCTGGCGAAGGCGACGAATCCACCGCCGATGAAGTTCATCAACGTTTCCGGCAAGGCCTTCAACACGATTCATGCAAACGACTTCTCGTTCTTCGAGGAGGTCGACCATATCGTGCAGGAAGAACCCAATGAGGCGCTGAACCCGGAAACGCTCGGCCTTCTGGCCTCCATCGGCATCGAGAAAGGCAAACCCTTCGCACCGGATGCGCGGATGAAGAAGATCCTCACCGAGGCCGCGGCCGTGGGCAACGCCACCGCGCGGGCCACGGTCTTCAAGAGCCGCCTGAAGGACGCGTATTTCTATCCGAACAGCGCGTGGTGCACGCCGTTCGTTGGCGGCAGCTACGAATTTCTCTCGCAGCCGGGCGTGCGCAACCTCGATGC
>CAIYOB010000183.1 GCA_903927685.1 uncultured Planctomycetaceae bacterium | reverse complement strand
GATCGACGCCACGTCCCGCCAATCCAAGCCGTTGGTGTCGGACAGGAACAAACGGAGTTTGCCGCCGGTCCCGACGATCGCGTTCAGGGCCAGTTCGCCGCCCAAGTACACGTAGCTGCAGGGCATGCGGATCTCCAGCACACCCGGCTGTGCGGGGTCGTTCACGTGCACTGCCGCTCCCGCGTTACGGTCGGACTTGCAGGCGAGGTTATCTGCCCTCCACGCGCTGCGGAGGAACGCGTCGTCGGCCAGCGGCACGTCGTACTCGAGCGTCCCGCTGCCGATCCGCCCGGCGGTCAAGTCGCCGTACTGAGGCGCATAGACCAGCGATCCTTCGCCCACTTTTTCCTGCAGGCAGCCGGGCACGCCGCCGTCGTTCAGGATTCCGTTCACGTGCCGACCCGTATGGAACCAGTTGCGGGTCAGCCGCTCGCCCGGCCGCAGTTGAATATTGACTTCGTAGCCCTGCGAATAGCCGTATTCATAGCTGAATGGCGTGTCGTGCGAGCCGTCGTATTCCTGCATCGTCGAATACCAGCCGTGCGTCTTGGCCGGCCACCAGCCGCTCCAGTCGTAGAATGGGCAGCGGTTCAGCAACTCGGGACCTTGCTTCCAGCCCAGCCAACCGTTGGCTTGCTGGAATTGTCGCAGCTTGGCCTCGCTGCCTTTGCACTCCGGGTTCTTCTCGAACCAACTCTTGGCCGCGGCAACGATTTCGGTCACGCTGGCCACACCACCTTCCGGCTTGGGAAAATAGTTGATCAGCGAGGCGTCGTACATGTGCCAGGCATTGTCGTAGAACACTTCCGGCACGCTGTGCAGGTTGACGGCCCAGCCGCGGGCCTCGAGACCCGCGTACCGTGCCAGGGCCTCGATATTGGACGCAGCACAGCAGCACATGCCGTAGCCGTAGACGTTGAACGTCTTGATGGGGTCATGGACGCAAGCCTCGTGCAGGAATTCGATCGGCGGGCTGTCCTGTTGGCGGTACATGACGACCGATTTCCAGACCGCGATCGCTTTCTGCTCGTCGGTCATGTCCTCCCGGATGAACGAGCGTTTCCAGGCTTCCAGGCTGGACACATCCCGGACCTTGTCGGACAGCACCTGCACGTGGCTGACGACGCCGACCGGCTTGGCTTCGGCGCCTTGGGCCCCCGCACCGGTGGACGAACCAAACCACAAGCCGAGCATCACCGCCACCACGGCCGCACCCTGCGTCGCCTGTCCCATATCACGTTCCTTTCGGAAAAGGTGTGGATTGCACGCTCTCGCGGCTGTCAGTCTAATGCATCGGTTCCAGCTCTACCACTATTCGAAACGGATGGAAAGCCACGCAGATCTGAGGAGATGAGCATGAAACGATGTGCGATTATCTTGGCGGCGTGGCTGATGTGCCCAGGCGGGGGTTGGGCGCAGGCATTGAGGCCGGCAGAAGCGTCGCAGGGCGAACTCCAGCTCAAGTATCGCTGGGTGTTCATGATGACCAATCTGGCCAGCGAGGAGGCGTTGCAGAAGACGCTCTCGTTGAGCGAACGAGCCCAACGGGCCGGCTACAACGGGATTCTTCTGACCGATAGCAAGTTGGCCAAATACCAGCTTCAGCAGAAGCACTATTCCGTGAACGTGCGTCGGCTGCGGGAGGCCTGCAACCAGCAAGGCATGACGCTGGCCGTGGGCGTCTGTCCGATGGGCTATGCCGCCGAGTTACTCGCCGCCGATCCGAACCTGGCCGAAGGGATGCCGGTCCGCGACGCGCTGTTCGAGGTTCGCGGCGGCCGGTTGGTGCCGGTGGACGAAACGGTCCGCCTGGTCAATCACTCGTTCGACCAATGGAAAGGCGATGTTCCGGTTGGCTGGCATGTGGATCGGCCTGGTACCGTGTCGTTCCGGGACGAACAGGTCACGTACAACGGGCAAGCCACGCTTCGCCAGGACCACACGGCGGCGGGACGGTCGGGCGCCGTGCGGATGATCCAGAAGATCCAGGTTGAGCCGTGGCGTTACTATCACATCTCGGTCATGGCCAAGACGGAGGCCTGCAATTCAAAGGACTTCCGCATCGTTGCCGTGGCCGGTGATCCGGCCAAGGGGTATCCGCTGAACTGGCAACCGCCCGAGATCAAGCCGACGATGGACTGGACGCGCCTCCACGCGACCTTCTGCAGCCTCGACAACCAGGAGGTCGGCCTGTACCTCGGCTCCTATGGCGTGCGCGGCGGGACGATCTGGTGGAGCGACGTGCAGGTCGAGCCCGCTGGCTGGGTCAACGTCATTCGCCGCCCGAGTCTGCCGCTGACGGTCACCAGTCCGGATGGCCAAACCGTCTACACCGAAGGCCAGGACTTTGCCGAAATCCGCGATCCGAAACTTGGTCAAGATCCGAATCCCGGGTACTTCAGCTACTGGCACGAGCCGCCCACGGTGGCGATTCCAACGGGCAGCCGGCTCCGGGATGGCCAGCGTGTGCGCGCCAACTATCATGTCGCCACGCTCGTCGGCAAGAGTCACCAGATCAATTGTTGCCTGAGCGAGCCCGCGGTTTACGACCTGTTGGAGCAGCAGATCCAGTGGGTCCAAGAAG
Source organism: uncultured Planctomycetaceae bacterium (assembly GCA_903927685.1). Next base: position 1,458 of record CAIYOB010000183.1, on the reverse strand, counting down.
TGGTGCAGCCGGATGTCTACATGCTGTCCCACGACGAAATCCGCCACTGTGGTTGGGACGACTCGTGCATGAGACGCAAGTTGACCTGCGGCCAGATCCTGGCGGACAACGCAAAACGGTGCGTCGAGATTGTCCAACGGCGTGCGCCGGGCAAGCCGATCATGACCTGGAACGACATGTTCGACCCGTTCCACAACGCCCGTCAAGACGGTTGGTTCTACTTGGCCCGGGGCTTTGGCCCCTGGCACGGCTCGTGGGAGGGGTTGCCCCCTGACGTGACGATCGTCAACTGGCTGCACAACAATGCAGACAATCTGCAGTTCTTCGCGGGCCGTGGCCACGCCCAAATCCTGGCCGGATTCTACGATGCCGACCCGCAGCGAATCGTGGAGTGGCTGGAGACGGCCAGGCAGTTCAAGGGTGTCTGCGGCGTGATGTACACGACCTGGAACAACGACTACTCGCAGCTTGAAACGTTCCTGAAGTTCGCCCGGGATTTCACAGCCCAGCAGGCATCCAATCGTCCCTGATCTCGCTACTCCAAAGCAGGGCGTTGAGGCCGGGACGGCTTTGCGGTGCCCGGACCAGCAGAACCGCCGCCAGGCTTCCTGCCGGTTTGCCGCCCGGTTCGCCACTCGGCTTGTGGTGCCCGCCACCCGGTCCGCCTGCTGGTACTTCGCGGTGGCCGGCAGTGGCAGCTGCCCGCTTCATTCACGGTGCCGATCGTCCGCGAGGACCGTAAGCCGAAACTGGTCGCCACCTATGGCAGCACGAAGGTGGCGGAGTTCAACGCCAACGAAAACCGCAGACGAAACCGGAGCTGATCGTGCCGGTTGATGGAGACGCCGATTCCCGCGGATGGTAATGGATGGTAAACCGGTTTTGGTTTACCAGCTCCTGCCAGCCGTTCCCTACAACGGCAGGTACTCCACGCGATTCTCCATGTCCACCGGCTCGTAGACGGAGGCCAGCAGGTCGAGGTCGCGGATGGCTTGTCCGACGGTAATCCGCAGCTGATGCGAATACACCACGCCGCTGAAGCGTTCACCGGCGGCCTGTCGGCGGGCCGCTTCCTGCAGTAAGTCGTCATCTTGACTGACAAGGACTCGCCCCAACTGCGTCGCTCGATCCAGGAGGGCTGGATCGTCGTATCGGGCGGCCCCGTCTTCCTGCGCGCTCAGCACATCCACACCGCGTCGCCGAAGCCCTGCGGTGATCGCCCAGCGGATATGCACATCCATGTACAGGGCAACGCTCACGGCAGTCGCCCCAAGGTTCGCAGACGCTGTCGCCCTGGCGAATCCAGCGACGCCCTGCGGCAGCGATCGAACTCCGCGAGCTGTTGGTCGATCTCCTGGTCCAAGGCGGCTCGATTGTCGTGGTAGTATGTCAGCGCCGCGTGGATTTGAGCCAGCGACAGGTATCCCCGGTGCTGCTCATAGATCTCTTCCGCAGACG
>CAIYOB010000182.1 GCA_903927685.1 uncultured Planctomycetaceae bacterium | reverse complement strand
CTGCGGTCCACCAAGCACATGGACTTTCTGCACGAGATCGGCGAGTACGGATTGCCGCCGACTCCGCTGGTCCAGTGTTTCAGTTCGTTCGACGCCGCGGTCGATCACTGCGACCGGCTGGTTGAGAGCCTGCACGAACTGGACTTCGAAGTCGACGGCTTGGTGCTGAAAGTCAACGACTTTGCCCAGCGTCAGCGGCTGGGGGCAACCTCCAAGAGTCCGCGCTGGGTGGTGGCGTACAAGTGGGAGTAGTGGGAGGCGACCACGCGTCTGCTGGCGATCAAGGTGCAGGTGGGTAAGACCGGGACGATCACGCCGGTGGCCGAATTGGAGCCCGTGCAGCTGGCCGGGACGACGGTCAGCCGTGCCAGCCTGCACAACGCCGAGGAGATCCAGCGGAAGGACATTCGGCCGGGCGACGTCGTGGTCGTGGAAAAAGCCGGGAAGATCATCCCGCATATCGTCCGCGTGGAGAAACACGAACGAACAACGGAGTTGCCTGCGTACCGTTTTCCGGAAGCGTGTCCCGCCTGCGGCACCGGCTTGGTAAAGGACGAGGGCGGGGTCTACATCCGCTGCCCAAACATCTCCTGCCCCTCCCAATTGAAAGAGCGGCTGCGCTATTACGCCGGCCGAAATAGCATGAACGTGGAGGGACTGGGAGAAACCTTGATCGACCAACTCGTGGAGACAGGCCTGGTCCGATCCTTTGCGGACTTGTACCGGTTAACGGAAGAACAGTTGATTGCCTTGGATCGGATGGCCGCAAAGTCGGCGAGAAACCTCATCACTGGCAAGGACGGCATCGTCGCCAGCAAAGACCGCGGGCTGGCGCGACTGCTCAGCGCCCTGTCCATCCGCCATGTCGGTGCCCGCGTGGCCGCTGTGTTGGCTGAGAACTTTGCGGACCTGGACGAACTCTCCCAGGCCGACCAGCAGCGGCTATCGCAGATCAATGAGATCGGCGAGATCATCGCCCGCAGCGTTTACGTGTTCCTGCACAGCGACTATGGGAGAGAAACGATCGAGGATCTGCGCAGTGTGGGCGTGAGCATGAAATCCCTGTCGCCTGCCGCCAGTGCGGCCGCCGGTCCCTTGGCGGGCAAGACGCTGGTTGTGACTGGGACGCTGAGCAAATACAGCCGCGACGAAATCGAGACGTTGATTCGCCAGCATGGTGGCCGTGCCGCATCGAGCGTCTCGAAAAACACCGACTACCTCGTTGCCGGCGAGAAGGCTGGCAGCAAGTTGGATAAGGCCAGAAAGCTGGCCGTGCCGATCATTGACGAAGCCGAGTTCGAGCGTTTGCTCGGAGGCTGACGCGAGCATTGAGAGCGGAGGCGAAATACGATGGCTGCACGCTTGTGTCGGTCCGTTGATCAACCAATTCGCGAAGGTCTGAGTTGGAACGAGCGGTGGATGGGGCCGGACAATGGTCTCGTCTGGTGCTGGGAGCGTGGCCGGCAGAAACGAGTCGAGGCGCCGGAGCTGGCGGCGCAGGCAGAGAAAGGCGAACTCGTCGTGCTCGACTGGAAAGGCGGAGTCGATAGAAAGCTCAAGGTCGAACGGAAACTGGGAACGTTGCAGTACCTGGCTACTTGGCAAGGGCTGCGCGGTCAGGACCTGGATCTGCCACTCGACGGCGAGACAATCGTCTGCAGCAAGACCGGACAGGCCGTCGTCTTCAGTGCCGCGTTACCGAAAGATGAAGAAGCGTAGTGCGTTGTCCAGGCCAAATGTTGGGGTGCCTGGTGTCGAGTGCAGCGAGCCCCCAGGGGCAAGAACTGGGGGCTCGCCACTCGTACCGCTTGGCTCGACCCCAGCCACTCAACCCCAGTTCTTAGCACGGACAACGCACTCGGCATCGCTGGAACGGGACTGCCGAGGCCAAGCTGCT
>CAIYOB010000181.1 GCA_903927685.1 uncultured Planctomycetaceae bacterium | reverse complement strand
GGGAGGTGGGAGAACGTCGTCGTTGGTGATCGTGCCGGTGGCAGTGGCGGTCCCGATGGTCGCGTTCACCGGGCTGGCGAGCGTGACCGTGAAGCCGTCGTCCGGTTCGACCGTGGCGTCTCCGGCGACATTGATCGTCAGCACCTTGGAGGTCTCGTTGGCGTTGAAGGTCACACTGCCACTGGGCAAGACGCCTCCGGTGAAATCCGCCGCATTGGCCACGCTGGCGCCGCTGCCGGTGCCCGCGTAGTTGACCGTCGAGACGCCGCTCTTGTCGCCGCTACGGGTGACCGTGAACGTGAAGGCCGTCGAGCCCGCGTTGCCTTCGGCCTGGCTGGCATCCGTGGCCGCGATGTCCAGCTTGGGAGCCGCCACTGGCGCCGAATAATCGATCGTCAGTGTCGGCCGGCGGGCGGCGGTCAACGAAGTGCGGGAATCGAATCGGTGCGACGATCGTGAGGATTCGTTGCCCGTGAGGATCCAGCCGTGGTTGTCACCGGGGGCGTTCAGCCAACTCTGAACGTCAGCCACCATCTGCGAGGTCGAATTCCAGGTGTAGGAGGCATTGGCCAAGCCGATGGCCTGGACTCCGCTAACCGTTGCGGAGAAGTCGCCGCCAGGATTCGCCCAGAATTGGTCGGAGTAGAACGTGTTGAGCCAAGTCGCATCGCCCGTTTGGGCCGGCGCGCCATCTCCCTTTCCCGACGACCCCGCTTCACCCCACTCGGCAAGCACCTTGTGCAATTCGACGTTCATGGTGGTGTTGGATCTGTTCCTATTCACCCACATGGTCAGCGTAACACTGTTGATGGTCGAGCCCGCGGGAACACTGCCCGCAACATCGAACTCCATCAAACCACGCTTCGTTCGGTCCCCGTCGTTGTTCCGCCCCACGAAGATATCGCCCGCGCCGTTGCTGGTTGAGCCCAGCGTCGTGGATGTGTCTTCAATTAATGTGTTGTCCTTGATGGGGATGAGCGAAACAACCGCCAAGAGTTCACGATTCTCAAGGGCCTCCATTCGTAGTGTGCGTTGATGACACGGAGTGCGGTTCTTCTGAGAGCGGCGACGGACAAGACTGCCGAGGAATCGGTTCATGAGCGCCTTTCTTTGGAGCTAAGAGTGGACCTTAAGGTCCATAAACAGAAACAAAGAGGAGACTTCAAATCGCCAGTGCTGCTCGCCACCAACTGCGTCACGGCCACACCTTCCTGCCATCGAGAAGGCCGGCATGGTCCTGCGGCCAGTCCGGTACGCCAGCCTGAGTCCCGAGCGGCGATGGTCAGCGGACCACCACGACCGCCAGGGCCTCACAAAACTCTCGTCAGTCTAGGGGCCGTGCGCGGCCTCAGCAAACGGAGCAGACCGGAGCAGAGAAACTACGGCGATGTGCCAACCGCTCGCCAATAGATGTAGCGGTAGTTGTCCCGCGTGCCAAAGCGAATAAGCTCTGCCGAAATGTGATCATCGTTGAGGGCTTCCGCCGCGTTGCGCAGCGTTTCGGCCGCGACATTGAAGGGGATTCGATCTTCAAGGAAAGGGCTCTTGATCTCGCTTCGCCACTCCAGTCGCTGGAATTCGTGGAGGAGTCGCCGCTGATTCGGGGCCGGGCGTTTGAATTCCTTGACCAGGTACTGTGCAAAGTACAGCTGCCCTGCCGCCGGATCCCACTCGGGCCGCGGTGGGGCGCCTTGCCTGGCGTCAACGATGAGCGTGCCCTGAATGATCTCGTACAGCAGGCGAGGCGTTACCGTGGGATGCCAGAAACGGAAGACTTCGTACAATTCCGGGAGGATCACATGGCCGTAGTGCAGGCGAAGGTAGGCTTTCACCGCGTCAGACAAAGCGTTCGTGATGGGATCCGCCGTCTCCGTGGACATGCGCATGACCTCCTGGCAACTCGCCCGGGAATCAACTGCCCAAGGAGACGCCTTCCGGCCTGCGGCCGAGGTTCGGGGGCACTCTATGAACATGTTAGACTCGGAGCCCGCGCCGACAAGATGCGGCTCGCTGCCGGTGAATTGCCGAAGACTTCGGTCGGGCACAAGCCCTCCGGTGAGCGCGCAACGGCTTGCATCCCCGGAAGATGTCCACGGCTTGCCCGTGGAAGCCTCGGCCTTGATCCGACTGCTGCGCGCGGCAACCCGAAATGCGAGCGAGAGGGCCGCCTCACTCGGCCACGCGCCACTCGCCCCACAACCGCGGCGTCAATTCGGCTTCGCTCGGCACGTCGCTGGTGATGGCCGTGGCCTTGTTCGACCAGTACACACGCTGCAAGGTCTGAAAGCCGTTGCCGCGGAGCAGTCCAATGTCGCCGCGGAAGGAAGAGCCGGCCGCGGGCTCCCAGCCCAGCACGGCCAGCGGAACGCTGATCTCGTAGCCGCCCTGGCCGTCCGTTGCCAGCAGCACTTGAGGACTGATGTCCTCGACCGCGTCGAGCGTGATCGTCCGCCAGGGACTGCTGAACGCGACGGGGCTCGTTGTCCCGGCAACCACGGCCCGATACAGCACGGCCCGCGTCTGGCCTTGGACCAGCGTGACCAGCAGCCGCAGATCGCCGGCCACCGGGCGATCGCGTTGGGGATCGGCGTGGGCGTCGGTTCCCAGCATCAGGTCCAGGCAGCCGCCCGTCTTAAACGGTGCCTGGGGCGTTTCCCCGCTGTTCCGCAGCAGGTCCTTCTCGGTCGTGCGGTACGCCGCGAACAGCCGCCCGTCCGCCACCGCGACGGCGGCGCTGGCGTCGTAGGGCTGCGAGTCGCTGTTGAAGTTGGCTTTCGTGCCACGGCGATCGATGACGGCCCAGGCGGTCGACGCGGGCCAGTCTTCCAAGTTGCCGTCGACCGTCGGCGCCGCGGTCCGCATCGCCACGCGCAGCGGCGGCACGGCCGCCGACGCCTGCCGCGCCGCTTCGGCCGCGGCGAACCAATTGCGGGCCAATGCCAAGTCGTCGGCCGACACCGCCAGCGTCTGCTCGGACAGTCGGCGGACCGTGTCCAACCCGTCGACGCGCACCAGGCTGGTCCGCGCGCCGTCGACCAGGTAGACCTGGCCGTCGACCGTCTGGGTGATGCTGGGCCAGAAGTTCTCGTCGTGCAGCGAGACGTCGGTAACGTCCATGCCGCGGGTCGCGGTGGGCATGGCCCAGTTGGGCCGCAGGCGGATGTCGTGGAACAGCGTGGCGACAAACAGGCCGTCGGCAGTCAATAGGTACATGTTGCCCATGTTGCCGTTGACGCAGAACATCCGCCCGCCTTCGCCCCCCGGGCGAATCCAGCCGCCCAGCAGCCGCGTGTGCCCGACGATCATGCCCGGCCGGTCGGGCACGGCGGCTTCGTGACTGGCATGCAGGCCCGGCCAGACGCTGGGATAGCTCCACCGCGGCTGGCCGCGGAACACGCCGCCCAATCCCAGGTTGGAATACGGCTGCGGAGCGTTGGTCAAGATGGTCCAGCCCTCCGGCTCGAACAGCGCCTGATCGCCGCCGGAGGACGCCGGCCGCTGGGCGCCAGTGACCAGCACCTGCGGAGATGCCAAGTCATACTGCGGAGCCCCACAGGGAGTGAATCCGCACGGCGAGAAGCGGACCGCTTGCCCCTCGAAATCGGCGAATACGGCCGACAAGTCGTCCATCACGGTCACGCCGCCGGACGAGGCTCGCCGCAGGCGGACTTCACCCGGCTGAGGCCGGGCGTCGTCGTTCAGGTCTGACCAGCAGAAGACGGCCGGATTGCGCCAGCGGTCGCCGGCCGGGTCCACCCCCTCCGGCCAGCACGGGCGGAACGGTTCGGTCTTCAGGACGTCCCATTCGTGGGCGGACCCCAGGCCGGCGACCAGCCGCGCAGCGTGGGGTTCGTCCAGCCACAGGAATGCCGCGCTGGCGCCGTTGGTCGGATTGTAGGTATAGCAGCTGGTAAAGTACCGCGCGCCCGGCCGCGACTCGGGATACAAGGGCGTATCCGGCGCATGCGGACCATAGTGCGCCTGCAGCAGGTCCTCCGGCCGATAGAACACGCGGGCCAGTTGGTTTCCGCCGCGCTCCCAATCCAGCCGGAATTCGAGTCCCTTGTAGTAGAACCGCGTCCGATCGCGCGGATCCAGCACGCCTCCGCCGCCATATTCCGCCGGCCCGTAATAGGCTCGCAACAACTCGCCTTGCGGCGACCAGACGGAAATCCGCTTGGGGTGATAATCATCTTCGGCGACCCAGAGCCGGTCTTGGCTGTCCACCGCCAGGCCGTTCGGCTGGTTCATCCGCAGCGGATCGTACGGCCCCACCGACGGCTCGCCCGGTTTGCCGATCGCGCGCACGAACCGCCCGTCCGCCGCGAAGATCTTGACCTGATGCGAGCGGCCGCGGTCCGTGATGTACAGAGTGCCGCGCGGATCGGAAGTCACGTGCCGTGGATCGTCCAGGCCCTCGGCGACGACAACTTGTGGCGACGGCAACCGGCCACGGGCGGCGTCCGCCGGCAGCGCTCCGTACCGCACCAGCCGCTTGCCGGACAGCACCAGCAGCCGCCCCTCCTGGTCAAACGCGACGCCGCGAGGATCATCGACGGTGGACTTGCCAAGTACCGCTCCCTGCTGGGCATCGATGAACATCAATTCGTTCTGCCGGACCAGCGATGCGACCAGCAGTCCATCATGGGCCGCGAGGCCGGCCAGCACGAAGCGGCGGTCGCCGCCGTCGAAGCCCGTCAACGGCGCCAACGGCTGGTCCGTAGCGGCCGACTTGTTCGGCGGCGGATCGTCGCCCAGCTTCAGCTTCAGGACCGGCGCGTCCTTCAGCTCCCGCGTCTTGGCCGTGACCCGCAACTCGCCCTCCCAAATCGAACCCACGTAGGCCGCGTGCTCGGCGACCGCGCGCGGCCCGCGATCGACCGCCAGCGTGGCAGCGCCGGTCCATACGCCGCCGACCCAGCCCTGCCCGCCGACCTTGGCGCCGTCCTCGCGGACCCACTGCAGCCCGTGACCGCCCTCGGCCACAAAGGCGCCCAGCAACACCAAGGGTTCGCCGCCCGCCGTCCGCGAGCCGGGCACCCAGGCGACGCTCGTCGGCGGCGTGTGATTGGTCATCCAGCAGCCGGTACCGTCCGCGGTCTCCCACGGCGGCCTGCCGGCGCTGTAGACGCTCGACTCGTAGACCAACTTCAATGGTCTGCGCCACAACCCGCGCACCCGATACGTGCCCGGCGCTACGAACCGTGTCGGCACATGGTACAGGCCATGCCGAGCCGCGTCGGGATCCCGCAGCAGATCGTCGCTGCCGTCCCACCAAGCCACATTCTCGCCTGCGGGGAACGGCATCTCGCTGACCAGATTGCGGATCCGCTGGCCTTGCTGGTCCTCGATCACCAGCGTTACCAGGCCCGGCTCCGGCAGTGTGAAACGCACCGGGATCGGCGGCGGCGGTGCCTCGGTACGCGGCAGAATGGCCGTTTCCAGGCCAGCGTCCGCCAGCGGCGACAAGGCCAGCAGCTCGCCCAGCCAGACTTTGCGCTGGTGCTGCACCGAATCGGCCAGGTGCGGGTGGTTCGACTTCGGTCCTGCGGTGATCCGAACCCGCACGGCCCGCGTTTCGACCGTGCGGCCGAAGTTCAGCCAGTTGGGCCCCAGCTGCAGCGGATACCAGGCGTCCAGCCGGTCCGACTCGGCGACTCGCTGCCACCGCGCCAGGGGCGCCGCCAGCGGCGATTCATCCGCCGTCCCCGCGAACGCGTCGACTTGCGCGGCCGAGAACCCGGCCCACAACAGGCACAGTCCTTGCAGTTGGACGGGACGCGGCCAAGTCAGCAGCAGCCATTCGGCGCTGTCGGCCGCAACCGGGCGGACCGCGCCTTGGTCGCCATTGCTCCACGTCAACCACGTCCGATTATTGCTTTCGTCGTTCAGCAGGCTGGCCGCTTCCGGACGAGCGCTGGCTTCGACGGCGGCCGGCGGGGCCAAGTTGACCAGCCGCTGGGACAAGACCCAAACGCCGCCCAGCCAACCCGCTGGATCGCGATCGGCGGGCCGGGCTTCGTG
>CAIYOB010000180.1 GCA_903927685.1 uncultured Planctomycetaceae bacterium | reverse complement strand
GACTTGGACGGTCCAGCAGAAGAAAGGCCGCAAGGTCTTTTCGCTCGGCGTCTGGGCGCCGGCGGCGCGGATCGCGGCCGTGCGGGCCGAGCTGGCTGCGGAGCGGGCGACCGACGCGTACGCCAAGCGCCGCGTGGCCGACGCGGCGCGGCGGGAACGCAAGCAGACCGAGTATGTCGAGGATTTTCATGGGGCCGTCTTGGCGTTCCTCGACTTTGCCCCCGCCTATGCCGAATTGGCCGGCCGATTGGCCGACGCCGTGACGCAGCATGCGACCCCGGTCGGCAGCGGAACCGTGGCCCGCACGCAGCGGATTCCCCTCGAGCGACGGGCCGAGTCGGCCGTGATCGCCTGGCTGCGGCACGCCACGACCGCCTACGACCAGATGCACATCCCGCGGATCAAAGGCCAGCGACGGGAGGTCCGCCGCCTGCTGGCCGACCAGTCCCGGCGGTTGCTGGAGAAATACCGCACGGGACGCCCGGTCGATCCGGTCTGCCCCCTGCAACTGGCTCTGGCCGGTCGAGAGGCGAGATGAGTTTGGGTCCCGATTGGCGCTAGTGCGGGCGTTTGGGCACACAACTGGCAGTGCGGTCTCGCTCGTCGTACAATGCCGCAAGTCGCTGCCGAAAGCGGGCGGCGTGCCCTTTCGCCGAGGAGTGTTCTGATGCGTTTGATCGTGGCCTGTCCCCAGTGCCAGCGGCAGTACGATGCGGTCGGCAAGCGGCCGGGCGACCAATTCCGCTGCCGTTGCGGGGCCGCCGTCACCGTGCGGGAACCGCAGGGGCATGACGCCGACGTGGTGCGTTGCGTTTCCTGCGGAGCGACGCGCGAACAGAACGCGTCCCGCTGTGACCATTGCGGCGCGGACTTCACCGTGCACGAACAGGACCTGCACACGGTCTGCCCCAACTGCCTGGCCCGCGTCAGCGACCGGTCGCGATACTGCCACCATTGCGCTGCCGTGCTGATCGCCGAAGCCGTCGCCGGCGACGAATCGGCGCTGGGTTGTCCGGTCTGCGGCCAGGGATGGCAGCTGACCAGTCGCCGCGTGCGCGACACGCAGATCCATGTCCTGGAATGCCAGAAGTGCGGCGGGTTCTGGATCGGCCTGGAGACTTTCGACCGGCTGCTGGACCGCGAAGCCCGCGAGCCCCAATCGGCCGCTCCAACGCCGGGCCCGCCGCTGCCCTCGCCGACGCGGACGCCGTATCGGCCGTGTGCGGTGTGCGGCCAACTGATGGTTCGCCGCAACTTTGGCCGCTCCAGCGGCGTGATCGTCGATCTGTGCGGCTCGCACGGCATCTGGTTCGACGCGCAAGAGTTGGCGCACGTGCTGCGTTGGATCCGGAGCGGCAACCTGGAGGCCGCTCGCGTCGACTTGGCCGGCCTGCGGCAATCGACGGACTTGGTTCGCAAACGCCAGGCTGTTCCCCGTCCGCCTGTGGAACGTCGCTCGGCCGGCACCGAGCCGACGCTCTCCCCGTCTGACTCCTGGGACCATCCGCTCGCGGATGTCGCCGAAGGCGTCCTGCGGGCGCTGATCCAGCTGTTCTGACGGTCCTCAGGGAGTTCCCTGCGTCAGGCTCCGAGTCACCTGGCCGCGCTTGTCGCAGCCTCGTGCGAACACCCGGGCGGCGCTTTTCAGGCCGCCGCAAGCGACCGTGGCGGCCCGCTCGTCCGTGCGGAAGGCAACGATGTCCGTCGCGCCGTCCGGAGCCGTCAGACGCACGCCGACGGCTCCGCTGCCCGTCAGTAACTGGACCGCAG
>CAIYOB010000179.1 GCA_903927685.1 uncultured Planctomycetaceae bacterium | reverse complement strand
TGGACGCGGAAGCCTTTGTCGTTCGGGTCTCCGTAGGTGGCAAAGGTCTGGTACTTGGTGCCCAGGAACCCCGTGTCGGAAAACCACGGCAGAGGACTGGTCAGGGTGATGTACGGCGGCAGTCCGCCCTGGTAGCCGGCCTCGTAGCCTTTCTTTAAGGACGTCACGGCGCCCATCGACGGGTAGACCATTTCGCCGGCGGGCAGGGCCCCCGTGGCCACGGTATAGGCGGCCGTCTCGTGTCCGAAATCCTGGTGCGTATAGCCGCGGAGGATGGAGAACTTGTCGGCTTGCTTGGCGCACAGCGGCAACAGCTCGCTGATGCGCATTCCCGGCACGTTGGTCTGGATGGGGTTCTTCAACGGCCCGCAGTAATCATCGCCCGCCTCGGGTTTGGGATCCCAGGTGTCCAGGTGCGTTGGGCCTCCCAGCATGAAAAACTGAATGACCGACTTGGCCTTGGCGGGTTGTGCCTGGCCGTGGGCTTGCAGCTTGAGCCAGTCCGCCAGCGTCAGCCCCGTGGCGCTCAACGCGCCCACGCGTAGGAAATCCCGCCGGTTCAGCCCCCGACGGCTCCAGACCGCTGTGCGACCGTGAATGTCCAGCATCGTTCATTGCTCCTTGGGGCGTGCCCGGGCGTGGGGGTCAGGTGAAACGGATTCGTCATCTGCCCGCCGCTTCTAGTGGTTGAACAGAAACTCCTTGGTATTGAGCAGCGCCCAGAGCAGGTCCTGGAACGCTTGCGGTCGAGGCGGCTTCAGGGCGGCGACCGCTTCGGCATGCCGTTTGGCTGCCTCGGCGGCCGCAGCCACCGCGGCCGTCTCGTCGCTGACCAGCTTGTCCCGCGTGGCCAGGGCGTCGGTCGCCAGTTTTCGCTTCTCGGTCCCGGCGGCCGCGGCGGCCGCCTGTGCGGCTAGAGCGCTGTCCGCGGCTGTCTTGGCTTGAGCCGCGACGGTGTCCGCTTCCTGGGCGGCCTGGTCAGCCGTCGCGGAGGCCTGGGTCGCGGCAGTCAGCTGTTGGCCGATTGCGGCCAGGGCTGCCTCCGCCGCTGTCTGCTGTGCCTGGGCGTCGGCGGCGGCCCCGTTCGCAGCGGCCGCGCTGGCGTCGGCCGGCGCTTGCTGCTGTTTCTGCGTCAGTTCGTCCACGGCCTTCTTCGCCTCGACCGCCAGCCGGCGTTTGGCTGCGGCCGCTTGTTCGGCTGCGGCCTGCGCGGCGCTGGCTTGCGTCGCGACGGTGGCAGCCGCTGCTGCGGCGGCTTCGGCGTCCCGGGCGGCCTTCTCCGCTGCTTCGTAGGCGACGTTCGCCTGCGGCAAGTCCGCCCGCACCTTGGCCACGGCCTGTTCGGCTGCCTGCTTGTCGGCCTCCAGTTGCGGCGGAACGGTCTTGCCGGCGCCAGACAGATAGTCGAGGACTCGCTGCTTTTCGTCCGGCCGGGGCAGACGCGACAACGTGGCCAGGTACAGTTCGTCGAGCAGCTCGGCATCGCCCGGGTGGGCCTGCAGCAACTGCTGAAGATAGGGACTGCCCGCGATCTTGCCTTCGAAGTGGTCCGAGTTGACCAGGTGGAGCGATTGACGGACCGAACCCTCCAGCTTCCGTTCGCACTCGTAGGGCGTGTCGCGGAGCGGGCGGCCAAACACGTCCAGCAACGGATTCTTGATGTCGCCGTCGAAGACCTGGACAGCCCGCGAACCGGCGGGCATGATTGTGGGCGGAACCGGGATCCAGCTGGCGAACTGGTCGGACGTTCCGGTGATCTGGCAGACCGCGTCCAGCAGCTGCTCCGCCCCCATCCGCCGCACGTGGTAGTGCGAGAAATGGGCCACGTCGCTGCGGTTCAAGTCGTTCGCTCGGCTGGACAGCTGATAGGTCCGGGAGTTCAGAATCAGCCGGAACAGGTGCTTCACGTCGAACTTGTGGGCGACGAACTCCTGCGTCAGGTAGTCCAGCAGTTCGGGATTGCTGGGCGGATTTGTCGAACGGAAATCGTCGGGCTCGTGGACGATCCCGCGGCCCAACAGCCAGTACCAGACTCGATTTGCCATGACCTTGGCAAACCACGGATTCTGCGGCGAAGTGAGCCAGGCGGCGAATTGGGGACGCGGGTCCTGGTCGCGCGGGAGGTCGAGGACTTCGCCGCCGAGGAACTTGGGGTTGACGTAATCGCGCAGCTTCGGATGGTAGACGCCGCCGTAGGGATTGGCGTAGACGATCTCCTCTTTCCACTCCTGCGTCGCCTTGATGGCCACCTTGCTGAAGAAGGCCGCCAGCCCCAGGCCGTCGTCCAGTCCCCAATTCTCCGTCGGGTGGGCGTGGCAGCGGGCGCAGTCGAGCCGGGCGCCCAGGAACAGCAAGGCCGTGGCTTCCGCATAGGTCTGGGGTTCCCGTTTCTGAACCGCGCGATAGTAGTTGGCGGGGCCGTCCTGGAAGTCGCTGCCGTTGGCGGTGAGCAGCTCGCGCACGAATTGGTCGTACGGCTTGTTCATCGCGATGCTGGCGCGGACCCAGCGATAATAGGTCTGCACGCCGCGCGGCCAGACACGCACCGGGTACTCGCTCTTGATCCTCAGCAAGTCGCCCCACTTCAACGCCCAGAAGTCGGCGTATTCGTCGCGTTCCAGCAGGCGGTCGATCAGCTTGGTCCGCTTCGCCGGATCAGGGTCCGCGAGAAATTCGCGGGTCTCGCCGGGCTTGGGCAGGCAGCCGATGACGTCCAGGTACGCCCGCCGCAGAAAGGCCTCGTCCGCGCACAGGTCCGACGGGGGAAAGCCCAGCTTCTGCAGCTTGGCGACTACCAGCTCGTCGATCTTGTTGTTCGGGCTGATCGCGGGAAAGGGGCCGGGCAGCGGTTGCGGGACGAGGACCCGCACGACGTCGGACCGCCGCAGGAACGTCGCGCTGACCACCGCCTCGCCAAAGCCCTGGCCGACGAACTTGCCGCTGGAGTCCACGGCCACCAGCGCAGGATTGGAACTGGCAAACGCCGCCAGTTGGGTCACGTCGCGTTCGCTGCCGTCCGCGTACACCGCGCGAACCGCCAGTTGCTGGCCTGCGCCCCGGGACAACACGACCTCCTGCGGCGCGACCTTGACCGCTACCGGCAGGTCCCGTTTGGCATCGCCCCAGGGGGCTCCCTGAGCGACCCACGAGGCGAGCAGCGCGGATTCCGGCGAATTCGGCGATACGACCGCGCCTCCCGTGTGCGGCATGGCGTTGGTCGCCTTGAGCAGGAACAGACTCTTGATCGGCTCGACGCGATTGACCCGACGCCCCATGTGCAGCCGGGTGAGCGCGTCATAATCCGCGTCGGGCTCGGCGCCGAACATCGAAAGCCGCAGCCCGCCCTTGCCCGCTGCGGAACCGTGGCAGTGGATCGAGTTGCAGCCCAGCTTGTTGAACAGGGGCAGCACGTCGTGCAGGAAAGTGACAGATCCACCGCCGGCCTCCTGGGCACTCGCAACGGCATCACTCAGCCAGGCGGCAGGCTCGCAAATCGCGGCACTCGCCACGCCCAGGACCAGGATCCTGAGCACCTTGGTGCTGACCTTCATCGCATACAACTCCAAGCGGGATCGGCGTGGGGAAAGCAGAGGGGCGCGGACGAGGCACCGCGAACGCGCTGGAGCGGGGTGGGCCGCTGTGCCTGCCGGGAAAGCCATTATCAGCTTGGTTGAAATGGCCCGCAAGCAGGTGGGCAAAAAAGGCTCGCACTCAGGGAGGCTTGCACTCAGGGAGGGTTGCGGAAGACGATGAGAAAGACTATGAGGAAGATGAAGGCCCGAATTCGGCAATTCCATCGAAAACCCGGGGTGACGATCATGGTCCGCACAAGTGACCTGCTGAGTGGTCGCAGCAGCCGGCGAAAACTCCTCCAGCACTTCGGCGCGGCGGGGGCGGCGTTTGCCATTCCCACGATCGTTCCCCGCTCCGTGTTCGGGACCACGGCTCCCAGCAATCGGATCGGCGTCGCGGTGATCGGCAACGGCAACCAGTCCGAGGTCGACATCCCGGCGTTCCTGCAAAACGACGATGTCCAGCTGTTGGCCGTGTGCGACGTCAACACGGCCAGCCACGGCTACCGGACGCCCGAGCAGTACCTCGGGCGCAAGCCGGCCCAGGAGCGGGTGAATCGGTACTATGCCGAGAAGACGGGCCGCGGCCAGTACCGCGGTTGCGACGCCTATGGCGATTTCCGCGAAATTCTTGACCGCCGCGACATCGACGCCGTCGTGATCATCGTGCCGGACCACTGGCACGCGCTGCTGACCGTGGCCGCCGCCCGGGCCGGCAAGGATATCTACTGCGAGAAACCGCTGTCGCTGACCGTGGCCGATGGCCAAGCGATGGTACGGGCCGTGCGCCGGCACGGGCGGATCCTGCAGACCGGCAGTCACTGGCGCTCGTATCCGCTGGTCCGGCACGCCTGCGAACTGGTTCGCAACGGGCGGATCGGCAAACTCGAGCGGATCCTGACGCTGCTGCCCCCGAACAACGCCGTCAGTCCGGGAGTGGGCTGGCAGCCGACGCCCGTGCCCGAGGGGTTTGACTACGCCATGTGGCTGGGGCCGGCGCCGCAAGCGGAATACCACCAGGATCGCTGCTTCTACCGGTTCCGCTTCATCCTGGAGTATTCAGGCGGACAGCTGACTAATTTCGGCGCCCACCGCAACGACATCGCCCAGTGGGGCCACGGCACGGACTTGACGGGGCCGGTCGAAGTCGAGGATCTGGGGGGCGAGTTCCCACCGCCGGGCGCTCTGTTCACCACGGCCGTCAAAGTGGCCTTCCGCTGCCGCTTTGCCGACGGCGTCGAGTTGATCTGCCGGACCGAGGAGCCGGACTCCGCCGGGCGGTTCGAGACGCGGTTCGAGGGCACTGAGGGCTGGGTTCAGTTCACCCGCAACGGCCTGAAGACCTATCCCGAATCCCTGGCCGGCTCGCAGATCGGCTCCGGCGAGATCCACCTGCCGGTCAGCAACCCCAGTCGTTCGGGCGCCGAGAAGGGAACCAGCTATCTGGTCCCCGATCACGTACGGAACTTCCTCGACGCGGTCCGCAGCCGCCGGGATCCCATCGAGCCGGTCGAGATCGGGCACCGCACGGCGACCATTTGCCACCTCGGCAACATCGCCATGCGGCTGAAACGCAAGCTCCGCTGGGACCCGGACCGGGAGCAGATTGTCGGTGACGACGAGGCCGCCGCGATGCTGTGCCGGCCCAAGCGTGCTCCCTGGCAGCTGTAAACGCCGTTCGGTTCACGCTGAATTCAACTTCATCCTCCCGGACAACCTGGGCAGGGAACGGTTGGGGTCCTACGGGAGCCAGGAGAACGTGACACCGCAACTGGATCGCTTGGCCGCGGCGGGCGTGCGGATCGATAACTGCTATGCGCCGCCGGTCGCCAAACGGTGCCTCGTCGGTTACACTGATCGCCAACTGAGTTTCCCGGCAACCGGATGTGGAGGACGACGAGGATGGACAGGCTCAATCGGCGAGGTTTCGTGGCTTCTTCGGCTCGAGTCGGCTTGGCGGCCGGAGCCTGGGCGGCGTCCCCCATCCTTGGTGCGATCGGCATGACGGACGGCCTGTTCGGCGTGTCCCAGCGGGCCGCTGCGGCGGACGCGCCGTCGGCAGAGCCGAGCCCGCGGATCGGCGGCTTCACGAAGAGCTTCCAGGACTTGCCGATTCCCGAACTCTGCCGCCGGTTCAAGCAGCTCGGCCTGGACGGACTGGATTTGACCGTGCGGCCCCAGGGGCATATCGAACCCGAACAGGTCGCCCGGGAACTGCCTCAGGCTGCCGCCGCGGCCAGGCAGGAGGGGCTCGAGATCCTGTTCCTGACGACCGGCGTGACCGACGCCGACGAGGCGGCCGACCGGCTGCTGGGCGCGGCGGCCGAGCAAGGAATCCGCCGCAT
>CAIYOB010000178.1 GCA_903927685.1 uncultured Planctomycetaceae bacterium | reverse complement strand
TTGGCCAATGGCTCAACAACGGTCGCCGGAAAGTACTGCGTCTCGGAGTAGTTAAAGCTGTTGGCGGCGACGATCAATCCAGCGGGTAGAGACGTGTCGTGAGTGATCCACAAGCCGACGTCTTTGACCTCGTAAGACCGAGCGTACGCGCGGTTGAGATCGTAGACACGTTTGTAGGCCGGGGAAAATGCCGCCAAAGCGGCCCGCCCGGAAGCCTGCACTTTGGTGTCGCCGTGCTTCAGCAACGGCTGAATTGCCTGCGCCAGTTCGGCGTCGTCACGGGGCGACTTCTTGCTCAGGTTGTTCAAGGTCTCGGCCAACGCGGTGGCGTCGGTCGACCGCAGCGCGGCAAGCACCCGCGGCCGTTCGTCGCCGACGATCGGCGCTTCCGCTTCCGCTTTCGCCTCCGCCGTCTGTTGCTCCGCCATGCGACGCAGCGCGTCTTCACGAGCCAACCGGTCGCTCTCGAGTTTGGCCCAAGCTTCGGCCGACACTCGCTCGTACTTGATCTCCACGGGGATCGCGATCTCGACGTTGTTCAGCTTGATGTGCAGCGTTTGTTTGAAATCGAGCGATTCGGACATTCCCAGCTGGCGATTGAACGTCCAGCGCCCGCTCCCGTCGATCGTCAGCGACTTGCCATCGGCGGGGGAGTTGAGCCGATAGGAGCGCTCGTAGATCGCAAGGCCGTCAGTTTCCGATACGAACGTGAACGACGTCGATTGCCCACCCGCCGACTGCTTGTCTTGCGTATTACCGCCGCGAGCGGCAAACGGATCGAAGAAGTTCCCGCGCCCACGCTGCTCGCCCTTCTCTGTGATCAGGATGCCGCCGTCCACGCTCCACGACTTCTGATCCGCGTCCGGCAGCGGCTCAAAAGGCAACAACGACAGGTTTCCGATCAGATACGGCAGTTGCGAACTGCCGGTCACGGCCAGAATCTCGCCCGACGGTTTGAGGCTGATTTCGTTGGTGGTCTGCTCCAGGCCCTGGAATGGACTGACGCGGCGCGCAAAGGGGCTCCCGCCTGCGGGGCCGAACGGATCGCGCGCCAAGGGACCGCCGCGAGGGCCTGTAGCCGCCCCGGGCTTCGTTTTGGTGGACTTGGTCAAACCGCCCTTGTATTTGACTCTTAACGGTTCACCCGCCGAAACCACGTCGTACACGATGTGGCCGCTCATGATCTCCGTTTCCAACGGCGTGTCCGCCGTGATCCGGACTTGATAGACGAATTGCGCATTGGGCTGCCAGCGGTAACGCGGCGGCTCGGCGCAGGTTACGGCCGGACTGGCCGCTATGATCACGAGGCACACAATCACGACGCGCGTTCCCAAAGATGGTCTCATGGAAAAGGCTCCTTTCATTTTGTGCCAATCGATCGTGAACGCATTCGCGGTTCAGCGGACGCCTGCGTTGACCAGCCCGCGACGAGTCAACGCTACCGTTCTGCAGGACTAGCTCGCGGCTCTGGTCAGCCTCAGCGATGGATGCGCCACCGATGAGGCGGCCAGTAAGTGTGGGTAACAACGCCCTTCAAATACGATTCGGGGACGGCGAACGGGTTATGGCCCGGTGCGCCTCGTTCCCAGAATCGCGAATCTCTTGCCTGTGCCGAGAAATCGCCAAGCACAAAGTACTCGTCCTCGCCGAGTTGCGCAGGTCGGTCCTTCGAACCCCAGGGTTCGGTCCTGGACCCGTCGGGAAGGTTCGACAGGTACTCGATTCCGCAAATGGACTCAGGCGGGATCTGCTTCTGGCCATTGACCCACACCGATCCGTTTTCAATGTGAATCTTCTCGCCCGGCAGGCCGACGAGTCGCTTAACGTACAGGGTAGAAGGTTCTTCTGGGAATTGAAAGGCGATCAGGTCCCATCGTCGGGCGACGAGGAATTTCGCCACCAGGAAGCGGTCGCCGGAGTGAACACGTTTATCCACATTCGGCGGCTGGGTGACATGGAAGCTGTCACAGATCATGCGCGGTGGCTCTGGCGAACCGTAGAAGTCGTGCGCCGGGGAACAGTAATTCGGCTGATCGCATTGCGGGCATACACCCCGCCAGTGTTTTCCGAGCAGGGTCGGAGCCATCGAATTCGTCGGGACAAGGAATGCTTCGCAGAGCAAGGGCCGCACCAGGAAGAGGGCAAGAGCGAGGGGTACG
>CAIYOB010000177.1 GCA_903927685.1 uncultured Planctomycetaceae bacterium | reverse complement strand
GCCCGCCGGGGCCTCCGCAAATAACGGCAGGCCGTCGCCGGGTGTTTCCGTTGGCGGCTGGCAGACGACGCAGGCTTCCGGCGGCAGCCCCCGAGCGGTCATGGTCCACAACTGGTCATTGAGCACCGCGACGCCCTGCGGGGGAACGAGATGCAGGCCGTAGACATGCACGCCGGCCTGCAGGGGCACCGTGGCCCTCACCACGGCCTCGCCGTCCGGCGCCAACGCCGCCACCGTCTGCTGTGCCAGCGTCTGGAAGTCCGGTCCCCAGCCTCGGCCGAACTGCACCACCACCGCTCGGGCCGTCATGCCGCCGTGGTTGCGCAAGGTGGCGCTCAACTCCAAGACATCGCCCTGGTCGCGCGACTGCAGCGACCCCGGGGCGAGCGTCAGTACCGGGTTGACGTAGTACTGGCCGCACAATTCGTCGGCATACTCCGCCACGCCGGGCGCAGCGCTGGCGGTAAAGAACCCCACGCCAGGCAACTCAGGGGAAATGGTCTTGAGGTGCCGGATCTGCCGCAGCACGTCCTCGCGGGTCGGAACCACACGGGGCTTCTTTTCCGGCTCTTCGATGACGTTGATTCCCAGCCCCGGGATCATCCGATCCAGGCAGCCCACCTGCCGGGCGCGCCGGACATACGCGTCAATCTTGCCCAGGTGGTTGCCGCTGTAGTTCAGGTAGATTTCGGGCACGAACAGGTCCACCGCGTCCCATACCTCGCGCCAATAGTCGTGGACGCCCATGGACCACAGCGCTCGACAGCCCGTAGGGTGGATCTGCCGGTGAGCACGCACAGCCGCGATGATCTTTCGGCCGGTCTCGTCATCCGGGCCGATCTCGTCGATCGCGATCCAGGGTGAATCGCTGTAGGATTTAGTGAACTGCTCGACGGACCACTCTGGGTAGCACACGCCACCCTTCCACGCGCAGGGCAAGGCCCCGCGCCAGAGCCACCAATCTCGATCCTCCGGCTTGACCGTGGTCGGCACGTTGCACCACTGGAAATGCTGCGGGGCTCCGAACCACAGGAACACCAGCGGGCGGTGCGTGACCGGCACGTCCAGGTCGAGTTGCGAGTCCGGTTGCGCCGAGTCCGCGGACACGACGCGGAACGTCAGGCGATGCCAGCCATCCGCCGCCGGGGTCCACGGCAATGTGACGTCCTGGTGCTTGGCGGCGGCCAGCTCCACGTGGACGCCTTTCTCCGCCGCCCGGCAGCCCGCCACGTCCAGCGACACGCGAAACTCGCCGCTCAACGTCCGCTCGTCCGGCGCGTGCAGACGCACCGTGTAGGTCACCGTTTGGCCGACGCTGGGGATCCGAACCGACGTGCCAATGTCGTCGGGAGTCAGCGTCGGAGCGGCCGCACTCACGGTGCAGGGCGCGGCCAAGCACCACAGGTAGAGCAAGCGGTTCATATCGGTCAGGTTCTACGGTTGCGGCGGGAATCCCTGCCTGTCACCAGGCCCGTCAAGCGTAACGTCCGAATTCGCTGGCGGCGGCGACCAGGGCTCGGATGTTTTCGGGAGGCGTCATGGTGGGCAAGGCGCAGCCGGCGTTCAGCACAAAGCGGCCGCCGGGCTTCCAGGTTTCGATTAGCCGCCGGGCCGCCTCGCACACGTCCGCGGCCGAACCGCGGGCGAGCACGCCGCTGGGATCGACATTGCCGAACAAGACGTGCGCGCGGCCCGCCGTCGCCTTGGCCCGCGCGGCGTCGGTCTTGTAATCCAACTCGAACCCGCAAGCCGGGTATTCGGCCAGCTGTTCCAGGATCGCGGACGTGTTGCCGCAGATGTGGATCACCGCAAAGATCCCGTCGGCCGCCAGATCACGGATCAGCCGCTCTTGGTACGGCCGCGCGAACCGCTGGAAGATCGCCGGCGAAACGACGTCGGGCCCGGCGGGACTGTCCCCCAACGACGTGAAATCGGCGCCGGCGCGGCGGAGTGCCCGATGGGTCGCCAGGTGGGTCTGGTAACACACCTCCAGCAGGTGCTGCAGCCCGGGATGATCGGGCTCGGTCAGCAGATCGCACAGATAGTCCTCCATCCCGCGCAGCAGGCCGGCCAACGAGAACGCGCACTGGTCGGCGTTGCCGCGAATGGCCACCCGGCCACCGACGGCGCGGGCCATGATCCGAACCGCCTCGAGCAGCACGGGAATCCGCCCGTCCCGTTCCGGGTCCGCGGGTCGCAACTTCTCGGCTTCGTCCAGGCTGCGGATGGCCGGACCCGCAATGTGCCCGGGCTCGCCCGGCGTGCTGTCGCGCTGCGCACCCATCGCTTCGGCCAACATGGTCGTGTCCAGGTCGATCAGGATGCAGTCGTAGCCATACGTTTCGACCGCCTGCAGATGGACGCGGGCCGCGGCAGCCGGGTCGGTCAAGGACTGTTCCAACGAAATGCCGGCCTCGCGGGCCGCAGGCAGGAAATTGTGCAGGCACACCGGCACGCGGTCCGGCAACTCGCCGCGCAACACACACATCGTTCGTTCGTATCCGTTCATCGGTGCCTTTCTGACTGGGTTAGGTCGAGCTGCTCGCAAGTCACTTCCCGGCCAACGCGGCGACTTCCTCCGCCGACAGCGGGCGAGCAAACACGGCGATCTCGTCCAAACGGCCTTCCCAATTCGCCTGGTTGTCGCAGCGGCCGCCAAAGAACCATTGGTCCCAGGCCGGCGGGAAAGCGGCGGGAACGTCGCTTTCGATCTCCGGCGTTGCAGCGCCGTTCAGATAGACCCGCACCACCCGTCCGTCGCGGACCAGTGCCACGTGGTTCCAAGTCCAGCGGGCGATCTCGGTGCGGCCAGCGTGCCGCGCCGCGTCCTGGGCATCGTCGCCATGCTGGAAGATCAGCTTGCCGGGCGCTGCCGACGTGCCGCCGACGCCCAGGTGGTCGCCGTGCGGCCCGAGCCCGTGATTGCGGCCGCGGGAGAACATCCAGCCGGCGACGTCCCGGTCCTCGGCCGGCATCCCGTTCCAGAACCAGAGCGACACGGAATAGCGGTCCGTCACCCCGGCGATCCGCGTTTCCAGCCGGCCGCCGGCGAAATGGGCCGCGCGATTCAACTCGCCGCCCGCACAGAGCAGGTCGCTGCAGGGGCCTGCCAGGAAGAACACCACCGCCGGCTCGTAGAAGGCGTCTCGGTTCTGACCCGACGAGTCCACCGCGCGGGGACCGGCGAATTCATCCAGCCGCCAGTAGGCCACGGGCTCCGCGGCCAGGACGGCAGCCGCGGCCGGTCCGCGACTCTGCTGAAACGTCCGCCGCGGCTGGCCGGCAACCGCCTCCAATCCCTGCAGGGCCGCCTCGGCGATCTTGGGCTCGGCCGCCACCTCCAATCCCGCCGAACGGGCCGCCCAGGTGTTGTAGCCGCCCAGCAGATGCTGCTCGGGCGGCGGGATATAGCCGTCGCCGCCGTTGGCCAACTCGATCACCATCGTCTGGGGCAGCGGACTCTGGAGCTTGAGTTTCAGCCCGGTCAGCGCGTAGGTTTCCGTGGGCGTAGTGGCGATCCCGATGTCGCCGATCCGCAGGGCCTGGACCACGACGTCGGTGGCCTGCCATTCGTTCAGGATCATCTGTTCGCGGGCATAGACCTCGGTGGTGTCTTTCGGCGGCCGGTCGCCCATCGCCGCGACGATCCGCTGAGCCCATTCCAGCCGCTGCTTGTCCGGCACGCGGTATTTCAAGGGCAGCCGCGTCTCGGACATGGCCAGCTCGACGTCGGCCGTGTAGGCGATGGTCTTGTAAGCCTGCAAGGCGATTTGCAGCAGGCCGTCGGTATAGCTTGCGATGGTCCAGTCCTCGTGCTGCGAACCGGCGGGCCGAGTGTAATCCCGCAGCCAGATGTCGCCGCTGCAGCCATGCGACAGGATTCCGACGAAGGCTTTCTGTCCCGCATCGCCAGCGGGAGTTAATTCCGACTGGAGTCCCTCGCAGAACAAGCCGAAGTAGTCAGCGCTCAGCGGCTGGTCACCGAAATAATGCATCGAGAAATTCGCCAGCACGGCCAAGGGGCGGCCGTCGACGGCTTGCAGCGAGATCATTGACAGCTGAGGATCTTCCGGTCCCGACTCGCCGGTGACATCGTCCCAGTTCCGCCCGGCGTGCATGTTGGCCCGGACGGTCGGATTGCCGAACGGATCTTCGGCGATGCGATCGGGCCGGCGAATCCAGCGCCGCAGCGCCGTAAACTCGGCGGCATCGGCCGCGGCCCAGCCCACGCGAGCCGGCTCCAAGTTCGCTTCCGCCGCCGCCACGGCCTGGGCGAGCTTCTCGCGGAGCAGGGGCACGTAGGCCGGATCGGCCTCGGTGCCCAAGCAGCCCAGGCTGGACGGCGCCGAATGCGAATGGGTGGCGGCCATCAGCATGTGGTCGGCGCGGATCTGGGTCCGCTGGGCGGCCAGCTGTTTGGCCTCGTCCAGCAGCACCCGCGGCATCATGCAGCTGTCGACAACCACGATGGCCAACCGCTCGCGGCCGTCGTCCAGGACCAGCGCCCGCGCTTGAATCGGCTTCCTGACAGTGTCCGCACTGCGGCTGAGCATCCCCCCGTTGACCAGCACGGGCAGTTGGGTAGGTGTGACATCCACGACCGCCGCCCCGGCGCGGAATTCGGCCGGCCGGGCAGGGGCGTTCGCCAGCAGGGCGAGGCACAGCAAAAGGCAATTCGGCTTCATGGCAGGTTCCTTGACTACAACCAGTCCTTGACCCAATCGTTGATCTCCGGGAGTTTCTGACGTGCAGAATCGAAGAGCAGTCGACCGTCACCAGAAAATGTGAACAATTGCCTGACGATCGCCAACCAAGGTCGTTGCGGTGCTAGTTCATCCCGCAGGCGGTCGCAAGTCTCAGGGGATACGGGGTTTTCGTGGACAACCCGCGCCAACAGATACTGGATCAGGGCCAGTTTCTTGCGACGTTCTTCGCACAACGGTTCCTGGTCCAGGTCCAGGAGGCTTCGCGTCGTTTCGCCCCGTGTTCTTTGCGGTTCCAGCGGATTGACTATCGTCTGTCCGGTCAGGAAATCCCAGCGAAAAAAGTCGAACGGGTCGGCGGCCGTGGGATCAATCAAGAGCGGGGCTCCCGCCATGTCCAGCGGGAAACGATCTCGTTTAGCGTTGTTGCAGTTCTTGCAGCCGCGGAGAAGATTCCCCCAGAGGAACATGCGGTCAGGGAAGTCCGACTTGGGATAGAAATGTTCGATGTCCTTCGCGGCGACTTGTTCACAGTACGCGCATTTCGTGTGCGTCCAAGCGTTCAAGACGCGATCCACTTCGTGTCGGGCATCCGTGTTCAGGAACCCGGACCAAGCCGCCGAAATTGCCGGTGATCGGGGAGCGAGCCCAGCAGCCTGTTTCTGCCTGCGCTGAAGGTATCGCCGCGTTCGCTGCCGGAGAGCGTCTGCCTCGAGGGGCCTTTGCAGTCGGATCAAGGATGCCCCTTTAACTCCGCGAGAGTTTCGTTGACGTACCGCTGCATCGACTGTTCTCGCTCACGCGACTCGACTGTCTCGCCTGGAGCCGTGAGCACGTCGGACAATTCCTGTTCGAGCCTGATCAACCCGTCGCGTTCCTGCGCGGTCAGTTGTCCCCATTCACGTTTCGCCGCCAGCTGCCGATGTTGTTCCATCAATTGTTCGGTTTGCTCGTCGCGTGTCCCCTCCAGGTCGAACAACATCCGATCCGTCAACACCTGATCGACTCTCCATCCCCGCACCGAACGCACCGGTTGGATGGCCTCGACAAATCCGTATCCCTTGGGCTGCCGCATCACAAACAGGCCATGATCATTGGCGGCCTGAGCGACGAACGGGCTGTGACTGGTGACGATGAACTGCAACTTCGGAAAGGCCTGGCAGAGACGAAAACCGATTTGCCGCTGCCAGCGCGGGTGAAGGTGGGCATCGACTTCGTCAATCAGCACGACGCCGTCCATCGTGATGCGAGGAATTTCTCCGTCGCACTGGACAATCGCAGAAAAATCGTTGGCGGCATCGTGAATGTGGCGGAGCAAGTCGATGGCCAAGGCCAGAAAACTGCGGTAGCCGTCGCTCAGTTCGGGAACGGTGACGGACACGCCGCCGATCGTCTGGAAATAGACGTTCTTGGCATCCACGCGAGCGAGTGTTACTCCTCCAGGCAGGAGATTGTTAATCACCTTCTGCAAGAGGTGCAGATCATTCGCGATCTTCTCTTGATCGGCTTCATGAGGATCGATTGAGCGGGTGTACAAGGACACGAGCCATTCGGTACCGTTTGTAATTGCAGCGCCCTCGCGAAAGAGCGTTGCGAACCGCTTGCCGCGTCCGGGAGCGTAGACCAAGTCGTATTCTTCGCTGCCACCCATGCCCGTCAAGCGTCGAAACGGGCCATAGCCACAGGCGAGCCAGCCCGGCCGACTAGCCGCGTAGGGTCCAGTGGAAAGTCCCTTGCGATCCGATTTCAACTGGACGATCTGCGGCTGGTCGTAGGTTTCGTCCTCGACTTCGACCGCTTCGTTGCCGGTCAGGGCGAACTTGGCTACGTAGAGCTTCTTGCGCGGTTGTCCGATCGCCGAATCGTTGAGGCCGGGCGAGATCCTGGCCGAGAACTCACCCCACTTCTGTTCCTTTCGTGTCCAGCCAGCTGGATTGAACAACAATCGCTGGCCGACCAAGGGACCTGTCAGAGCAATCGCCATCGCCTGCAGCAGCGTGCTTTTGCCTGTGCCGTTGCCACCCAGAATCACGTTCCAGCCACTGTGATCCCCGTCCTTCTCGGGAAGCTTCAGAGTGACATCGTGAAAGCACTTGATCCGCTGAATCGAGAACTCATTCAAGTACATTACGATTCCTCCCCCAGTTGCATGGTAGTCGAGATTACCAAGCCACGCCGCAGGAAAAAAGGCGGCCACCGGGATTTGTGGGTTGTCTCTCGTGGTGCCGTTCGGGGACGGAACTCCTTCAGCTGCTCCAGTCGGGCGAGCGGAACGGCGGCCCGCGCGTCATCCGCCCTCACTCGCCGACCGGGAGCCGCAGGACGGTCAACGAGTTGGCGGGGAAAGTGTAGCGGAACTTGGCCGCGGCGACGGGCAGATGAGTTTCCTGCGGAGCGACCTTGGTCGGCTCGGCGAAGGAATTCTCGTCCTGCCCGCTGCCGCTCGCCAGCGTGAGGACTGTGGCGAGGGGACCAAGTCCTGGAGCCCAGCGGAACTCGAGTTCGACATTGGCCGGCGCGCCGCTGCCGTTCACGACTTTCAAGATCACATCCTGACTTCCCCGGTCGCGCGTCGCCGAGGCAGCGAGTGACTCGGCTCCGGCAGCGGTCAGGGTGAACGGCACGGTTTCGTCGCCAGGGTTGTTGGCGAAGAGTTT
>CAIYOB010000176.1 GCA_903927685.1 uncultured Planctomycetaceae bacterium | reverse complement strand
GCCGTGGCAGGCCAGTCCCAGATGATGCGAATCAGCAGCCACAGCCAGCCCAGGCTCAGGCCAAGGTAGGTCGCTCGTCGGCCCCAGGCGATCCCTTTCGCGGCCAGCACGGTCCAGAGCCCTACGAGCACCGCCGCCATCCCTGTCCCGCTGGCCGTCGCATTGGCGAATCCCATGCCTAGCCCTGCCAGAACGAAACCGAGCAGTGCGGTCACGAGGCCCGCCATGCAGGCGACGATGGCCCCGAGCCACCAGCGGCGGTGAGTGGCCTGCGGAGCGGCGGGGGATTCGCTGGAGATCATGGACGGCACGCAGAAACGACGGGTGGGGATGAACGGGCGACGCCTGATGATACCATACCGCAAACTCGCATCGAAGCGGCTATTCGGACGGCCATTCGGACGGGTCGCCACCGCCGAGGGACGGGCCTAGGAACGGGCCGACCTTTCCGGCTTGACGTTCGTGGTGATACACTGGATAACCGAGCCCTGGGGATCGGGTATCTGCAGGCGGCCCTGGGGGACACGACATTAGTCGACACCCTGAATTCCCAGAAGCAGGTAGGGTATTCGCGACAGGACGAGGCGCAGATCACGTTGCGGGTCACGAAGGGCAACACAACGGAGCTATCTCATGAGCGGGGTGGTTGGGATTGGGATCTGGGAGCTGTTGATCATCCTGGGAATTCTGGGGCTGCTGGCGGCCGGTGTCGTCGCCGTGATCGTGGTCGTCGTGGCCGCGTCGAAACGCCAGAGCGGTTCCACGAATCCCAACCTGGCCCCGTGCCCGGACTGCGGACGCTACGTCTCCCGACTGGCGGTGTCCTGCCCGAACTGCGGCAGGCCATTGGCGTCCAAGGGCCAGAACTGACCGCACGCGACAAGCACGAGGAGGCGAACCGATGCTGGAACGAACGAGACCGTGCGGAGCGTGGCCCTGCCTTCTGACGCTCCTGACATCGCAGGCCGCGGGCCCGGCTTGGACGCCGCCCGCCCTCGCGGCCGATGCCGCCCCGCCGGCGAACATCGCGGTTCTGCCGACGTTCCAGCATCAGGGCGTTGTGCTGGACTATCAGGACCTGAAATACAATCCGTGCAATGATGTCATTATCCCCAGCGTGATCGCGACGGACGAACTTCAGAAACCGTTGGGACGGTACTACATGTACTACGCCCCCCACAACGCTCCCGGTGGGATCTGCCTGGCCTACGCCGACTCGCCGGCCGGGCCGTGGAAGGAATACGCCGCCAACCCGTTGATCGGCCGCCAGTGGGCTCCCCACTACGATGTGTCGCACGTCTCCGGCCCACATGCGCTCTGGATGGACGAGCAACGGCAGCTGTTCCTGTACTACCACGGCGAGAACGATGTGACGCGGATCGCCGGTACGACCGACGGCATCCATTTCGAGTACAAAGGCGTGGCGGTCACCACGCAGATGTTCGACGACATCAGCGAGGCATCCTACGCCCGCGTGTTCCGCTACACGCTGCCGGGCAAAGACAACCGCTACGTCATGCTGCTGATGGGCAACAACCGCGGCACGCGGCGGATCTACCTCGCCTGGTCCCGGGACGGCCGCACCTGGGAAACCCGCCGCTCGCCGCTGGTGGACCCGCCGCCGGGCACCGCTCAGATCGCACAAGCCTGGTACTTCCCGTGGCAGGGCCGGCACTACCTGATCTACCACGGCCACTTGACCGACCGTTTCCAGACGGCCAATCTGTACGCCAGCGAGATCGACGCGGCATTCGAGCGGCCAACGTACCTCGGCCTGTTCCATGACCACACGACAGCCGGCCCGGACAATGTGGCTCAGATGAGCCCCTGCTTTCTGGCGGCTGACGGCAAGCTCTACATGTTCAGCAACATCGGCCCGCGATTGAACCAGAAGATCGCCTTGGCCGTGGCCGAGGTGAATGGCCGCACGGGCACCCGGGGACCATAGTCATGAGAACACCTGCTTCCCTGCTCTTGGCCACGCTGGTTCTGGCCGGCGTCCCCGCTCATGCGGCAACGCCCTGGTTCGACCAGGTGCTGGTCGGAATGGAGATCGGCCCGACGGGTGCGCAGTTTGGGTACAGCGATCCGCAAGACACACGCTATTGCGCTCGGTTTGACGGACGCGCGATCGTCCGTGAGGCTGTGGCGGCGCAGAGCGAGTATCTGGTGTTGTGGGTGCGCGACGGCGACTACGCCTACTACGATTCCCAGCTGCTGCCCAAGGCGCCGGGACTGGACGCGCACGATCCGTTGCGAGAGGCGGTGGACGAGGCCGGTCGCCACAAGTTGCCGCTGCTGGCGTACTGTGTCGTGCAGCAGGGCGGACACTTCTTGAAGGCCCATCCGGAATGGCAGATGCGCGGGGCCGACGGCCAACCCATCGGACGCTTCTGCCTGAACTCCGGCTACCTGGAGGCCATGCAACAGATCGTGGCGGAACAACTCGCTTACGGGATTGCTGGTTTCCACATCGACATGCTCGACCAGGGGTTTGGCCCGCCTTACGGCTGCTGGTGCAACGCCTGCCAGGCTCAGTTCCAGCGGGAATTCGGCCACGCGATGCCCCAAGGTGCGGCCTGGGACGCTGCCTGGGACGAGATGCTGGAGTTCCGTTATCGCTCCAGCGAACGCTTCGAAAGAACGCTCGCGGCCCACATCAAGTCGCTCGACCCGCGCGCCTCGGTGGATTTCAACTACCACGGGAACCCGCCGTTCTCGTTCGAGGTGGGCCAGCGCCCCGTCCAGCACGCAGGTAACGGGGACTTCATCACGGGCGAAACGGGCGTCTGGGGGTTCAGTGCGTTGACGGTGGGCCTGAACGCCGAGTTCTATCGCACGGCCGTGCCCCGGCAGCGGGTGCAGGTCGCCATGCAGCGCGGCGTGCGGATGTACCATGACCAGACGACTCGCCCGCTGACCGACATGCGGTGGGAGTTGCTCACGTTGCTGACGCACGGCGCGTTCGTGACGATGGTGGACAAGACCGCGTTTGACGGCGGACGCGATCCCGTGGCCTACGACCGCATTGGGGCGGCGTTTGCCGAAGCCCGCGCCAAACGCGAGCATTTTGGGCACCGGCCCGTGTGCGACGTGGGCTTGTATTTCAGCAGCCGCACCCGCGATTGGGTCGGGCGCGAGAAGCCGGCGGACTATTTCCAGAGCTTCCAGGGCGCGCACAAAGCGATGGTCTATGAACACATCCCGTGGGGCGTGCTGCTGGATGAGAATGCCACGCTGGAAGCCTTACAGCAGTTTCCCGTGGTCCTGCTGGCGAACACGGGGATTGTGTCGGACAAGGAAGTCGGCCTGCTGGGCCGCTACGTGGAGGAAGGCGGCCAGTTGCTCATCACGGGACTGAGCGGGGCTTACGATCGCATGGGCCAGCTGCAAAGCGAGTCGGCGTTGGAGCCGCTCGTGGGCGCACGCTTCGTGCGCAAGCTCGATTCACTCGACAACTGGGTTCGCTTTTCCGCCGCGCAGCTGGATTCCCTGAAAATCCCGGCGTCCACGTTAAGGCCCGACTGGCCG
>CAIYOB010000175.1 GCA_903927685.1 uncultured Planctomycetaceae bacterium | reverse complement strand
TGGCAGCCGTTGCGAGCCGCTTCGCTCAGCCACCGCTCGCTCTCGCGGGGATCGTCGCAGACCAGGCCCCAATAATACATCGCGGCCACGTGCCCTTCTTCGGCCGCTGCCTGCAACCAGCGTTGGCGCTCGTCAAAGTCCTCCAGTTCCGCGGTCAACGCGTACATCGCCTCGACGTGCCCCTGTTCCGCTGCCGCACGCAGCCAGCTGCGACGGCACCCGGGACGTTCACAGCTCAGGCCGAACGCGTACATCGCGGGGACGTAGCCCTCGTGCGCGGCTTCACGCAGCCAGTGTTCACGTTCCTCGGGCTCGGGGGACTCAACGCCGAGCCGATACATGGCCGTGACATGGCCAGCCCGAGCCGATTGGCGCAATTGGGCGAGCCCTCCGGCGGCAACCTGCGGCCGAGGCGGCGCCGATCGCCGGGCGACGGCCCCCCTTGTTGTCATTTCCCGAACCGCAACCGAAGCGACGCGACTGCCGAGTGGAACTGCGACCATGCTCTTGCTCCCGGGGGTTGTCATTGGCCTTTCGCGAGATGCTAAATCTGCCCGGTTGGGTTCTGGCGAAGAACCCGTGAAGAATCGGGGAAATCAGCCCGCCAGCCAGGCTCGCCGCCGCGTGTTCTTCTTTGCCTCTTCACGTGTTCTTCCCGATTCCCTAACCCGCGGATGTTCTCCTGGGCCATCACTCACCAACCACCAAGAGGAGATTCGATGACGCGACGATTCCGATTCTGGCGTCCGGGCAGTGTCTCGCTCGTCCTGGCCGTGGCCCTGGCTTCCCAGGCCCCCGGGGCAGACAATCCGCCCCAACCTCAACCCCGTCCGCATGGCGTCAATGTCCCGGTGCCGGTCGACGCCGTGCGCGTCGACGACGGGGACACGATTGTGATCGCTTGGGGGCCGGCGGAGGCGGAGACGGTACGGATTTTGGGAATGGACGCGCCCGAGACGCGGCACGTCGAGCACGACATTCCCTACGACCAGCCGTTCGGCCCGGAGGCGGTGGCCTTCACGCGCGGCGTCTTTGCTGCTGCGGACAGAGTGGAACTGGTCCGCGCCGCGACGCTCGATCCGTACGGCCGCACGCTGGGGTACGTCTTGGTGAACGGCAAGAATGTGTCGGTCTTGTTGCTGGCGGCGGGGCTGGCCGTGGAGACGGTCTCGGTGTTCGGCGACAACGGGCTGCCCGAGCCGGCCGCCGCCTGCCGGGACGCGGCGTCGGCGGCCGGACCGGTCCCCTTCGAATCGCCGTACCTGTACCGCAAGCGGATGCGCGAGGTCGCTCAGCGGATGCGGGCCGAAGGGCGGCTGCCGCCGCGCGAGTAAGCAGCGTTCGAGAAACAAAGTGGCGTAAGCTTCCAACTTGCGATGGCATGATCTCCCGCAAGCTGGAAGCTTACGCCACGCCGCTCGACCCCAGGCACCCGCTGCGAGGGCTCCGCCTTGGCGTTCTTGCGCGAATCGGGCCGAACCGGCTCACGATGTCAGCGGAAAGTCGAACTCTGCGTCCTTCTCGACGGTCGCCGTCAGTTCGGATTTGGTGTTGTACTTGGCCGGAACCCGCTCGGCTGCCGCCGGGGTTGGCTTCCGCCCCTCTTCACCGCCCATCGCATCCGGCTCCGCGCCTTCCTCGCCGCTACCGGCTTCCGAGGCCCCGGGAATGCCGCGGGACGACCAGATGCGGACCGTCTTCTTGCCCTTCAGAACGCCCGGTTGCCGCGAGTTGAACATCAACTCGTAGTGGCCGCTGCTGTCCGTCAGCCCGTAGGAAAACGTCTTGTCTTCGTGTTCGAATAGCACGAGCGCTCTTTCCAAGGGCGAGCCGTCCAACGTCACCGTGCCCTGAACCGAGCACAGACCGAGACTCGCGTAGTCCGGACCGGCCTGGCCGCATCCAGTACAAGCCGCGGCGCCGAGTGCCAGGATCGAAGCCAAACGCAATCTGAATGTCGTCATTTCGTACCCGTCGTGTGGTCGCTGAAGATTGAGTGGATTCGCGGCTTGGCGCGCCGTCAGAACCCCGACACGGTTTCGCCGCCGCGGATGGAGCCGAGGCCGAGGTAGACCGTTGGGTCGATCGAGTCCTGGATGAAGCGGACGTTCCCGTCTCCCATCAGGAAATGCGCGCCGGCCGGGTGGTAGCTGCCAAAAGACAGCTCCATGAGGTATCCGGAGACATCGGGCCGCTTGATAAAGGCATTCATGGGGGCCAGGGTAGAGCCCACGAACTCGGTGAACTCGGTCCCTCCCGTCCCGCCGTCGCACGCGCACGGGTCCGCCTGCGGCGAACCGATGTACCAGAAGTCCATCCCCTGTCCGTCCTTGCTGAAATCGGGATCGGTGCGGGACTCGCCGACGAAGATCGAATTCGACGTGCCGTCTGACACGTCCGGAAAACGCACGCTGCTGCAGGCGTAGAAAACGCCATTTTGCTTAAGATGTTCCAACGACTTGGTGCCTGGACTTGCGTCGCTCGCGTCATCGCTGCTGGACTCCGACCCCGAGCAACCGCGGTAGCTGGCCGGCACCCGGTTTGCGATACCGTTGTAATCAACGTGCTCGGGCAGCGGCATCGACGGACAACGGTAGACCGCGATGACCGTCTCGCAGGCCACTTGATTCTCGGAACCGGAGTCCCAGTTGCCCGGCCCGCTTTCCTGGAAATGGATCGTGCTGTAGATGCTGTTCAATTCGACAAACGGCAGCAGGTGCAGCGTCCAGCCGGTGCCGCGGTTGTCCCAGCCGTAGGGAAACGTCTTGAACGATTCGTGATAGTTGTGCAGGGCGATGCCGACCTGTTTCAGATTGTTCGCGCATTGGGTGCGGCGGGCCGATTCCCGCGCCGCTTGGATCGCCGGCAGCAACAGCGCGACTAAGATCCCGATGATCGCGATGACCACCAGAAGTTCAACCAAGGTGAATCCGACGTTCCGTCCTGCCCTTCGAGTCAATCTCATGGTCTTTCCTGTGTTTTGTCTCGCGAACGGCGTCAGGAGAACGGGGCCGTCCCCCGCGTCTCCGGCCGCGAGAGTATGGGGCTGCAGCATTAAGGAAGCGTGAAAGGGGCGTTGATTTATTGTGAAGAAAGCTCGGCCAGCGTCTGGCGGATCGCGGCGAGCAACGCGCGGATGTCCGTCTCGAACAGCCTGCCAATCGTGCCGATCCGGAACGTGGCCTGATGGAGCACCTTCCCGCCGTAGATCACGAAACCGTGTTCCTCCAGCCGGTCGTAGAACGCCTGAAAGGTGAACCCGGGAAGCACGGGGTTCCGGAACGTGGTGATGATGGAGCTTTGCAGGGCGTCGGGGACAAAGGTCTCGAAGCCCAGGGACCGCATCCCGTCGACTAGCACATGTTGGTTGCGGGCATAGCGGGCGGCCCTGGCCGGCACGCCGCCCTCGAGCGTCAGCTCCGCCAAGGCTCGGTGGAAGGCCAGCAAGGCGTGGGTCGGCGGCGTGTACAGGAACTGCCCGTCCGCTTCGAAGCCGCGGAGCTGCGCCAGCAGATCCAGGCTCAGGCTCCGCGCCCGGCCGGCCGCCGACTCCAATGCCTCGCGGCGGCAAAGGACGAAGGAGAATCCCGGCACGCCTTCGATGCACTTATTCGCCGAGGAGACCAGATAGTCGATGCCGCAGCCACGGAAATCGAACTCCACGCCACCCAAAGCGCTCATCGAATCCACGAAGAACCGCCGGCCGTGCCGCCGGACGACTTGGCCCACGGGAACCAGCGGATTCAGGATCCCCGTCGTCGTTTCGCAATGAACGACGACGACCATCGCGATCGCCGAGTCCGCGGCCAAACGCCGCTCGACTTCGGCCGCGTCGAACGTCTGGTCTTCCGGCACCCGATAGGCGAGGGGCTCGATTCCGGGCAGCAACTGGACCATCCGGAAGATCCGCTCGCCGTACGCTCCGTTGATCAGCACCAGCAGTTTTCCCCGGGGCGGCAGCGTGGACGTCAGAACCGCTTCCAGCCCCATCGTGCCGCAACCCTGCAGCGGAATTGCCTCGTAGCCTTCAGCCCGCGTGAGGCCGGCGACGGCCAGGAGACGCTCGCGGACGTCGACGATGATCCGCCGGAACTCGTGGTCGCGCGACCCCAAGTCGCGCAACATGGCTTGCTTGACCGTCATGCTGGTCGTCAGCGGGCCGGGGGTGAACAGGAGTTTGTCCAGCGGCGAGCGGGGCAGTTGTGCAAAGGCCGTCATGGCTTTTCCCCCTGCCGCAGCCGACGTTCCACATCGTCGACGCACGCCGGCAGGTCCGCGACGCTGTCGAGCACATAGTGCGCTCCGGCCCGCGCCAGGCGGACCGAGGCTAGGTCGAGCCGGCGCCGCAATTCGGCTGCGTCCAAAGCTTCGACCGCTTCCCGCGACAGCCCCAATTCGTTGCCCGTCTTCACCACCGCCACGGTCCAGCCGCCCGCGTTCAGCCCGGTTTCGATGCCCACCGGCGTGTCGTCCACCACCACCACCGCCTCCATCGGGTAGACGCCCAGTCGCCGGACGTTCTCGAAGCACATCCAAGGAGCGGGCCGGCCGGCGGGGACGTCGGACATCGTGACGACTTCGTCCGGCGCATAGCCGTTTTGCCGGGCGGCAGCGACGAGCGGTTCCATCATGGCTGTCGTATAGCCCGTGCTGGACCCGATGCGGATGCCGCGATTGCGGAGCCAGGCCACGGTCTCGCACACGCCGGGAATCACGTCGGCGTATTGCGTAACGCTGGCGATCTGCAGCGGCTCGAACTGGACGTACAGCCGCTCGACGTCGCTCTCGTCCGGCAACCGGCCGTGGACGTTCCGCCAGCGTTCTGCCACAGCCGGCAGCTGCAGCAAGGTCCGGATGTGATCCTTCTTGTAGGTGCCCATCGGGCCGCGGGCTTCGCCCACCGTGATTTCGACGCCGGCCTGCGCGAACACATTGCGAAAGACCTCGGTCGGAGCCCGGCAGCCGTAGTCCACGGTCGTACCGGCCCAATCGAAGATCACCGCCTGGACCGGGCCGCGATAGCTGCGGCGAAACTCAAACGTCGATTTCATGCTCAATTCTCTCCAGATTTAAACGTGCCATAACAAACAGCCGCCCAGTGCTTCCCCCTCCCGCTGGCAGCAGATTCGGTCGCAGTCACGCACTTCACCCTCCCGCTTGCGGGAGGGTCGGACGCGGTAGCGGCCGGGGAGGGCTTTTTCCGCGGCACCACAGGCATCCTTTCTCCTCCCGCCTACGGCCGCACGCCGACGCGCACGACCGCCGGGTCCTGCGCCCGCTGAAACGCCCGCTGGGCCTCGGCCAGCGGCAGCCATTGCGACACCAGCGTGTCCCACGGAAACTCGCGACGCTCCAGGAACTCGAGCGCCCGGACGAGTTGTTCCGGCAGGTAGTTGTGAATGCCGCACAGCCGCAGGTTCCTGCGGACGATGCGTTCGACGTGCAGGTCGACGGCCCGCGCCGGGAACACCGCGCCGACCAGGACGAACGTGCCGCCCAGCCGGAGCAGCGGAAAACCGGCCTCAAAGGCTTCCGGCACGCCGGCCGTGTCGATGATCACGTCGGCGCCGTAGCCGCTCGTCGCCGACTTGACGTCGGCGGCCAATTGGTCGGCAGCCACGATCCGCGTGGCGCCGAACATCTCGCCCCGTGCCAGACGGCTCGCCTGGGTGTCTGCCAGGATCACCTCGGCCGCACCGCGGCTGCGGGCCAGGGCACAGCCGGTCAGGCCGAGCAGTCCGGCGCCCAGCACTACGACGCAACGGTCGCGCACGTCCCCGGCCGCTTCGGCCGCCGCGATCATCGTCGCGGTCCCGCAGTTGGCCGGGCAGGCCGCTTCGTCGCTGAGCGTCTCGTCCGGCCGCACCACCGCGGTTCCCGGCGCGAGCAGGCAGTAGTCGGCCAGTCCGCCCCGCGGTCCAAGTTCCGCTTGCAGGGCCTGGTGCCCGTACTTGAACGCCTGCGTGCACTTCTGCGGCAGGCCGCGACGGCAATAGAAACAGGCCCCGCAACTGGCCACCAGCGACCAGGTGACGCGATCCCCCGCGTTCAACGGCCGGCCGCGGGCATCCCGGCGCGGCGCCGCCGTTCCGAAGGCTTCGATCCGGCCGAGGATCTCGTGACCGAGAATCGCCGGCAAGGGCGTCGTCCGCCGGCCCAAGCAGGTGTGGACGTCGCTCCCACACACGGTGCAGCCGAGTACGCGCACAAGGATCTCGCCCGTCTTCGGCTCCGGCACGGGCATGGTCTGCAGTTCGAGCGGCCGCCCGACGCCGGTGAAGACCGCCGCTCGACCGGCTCGCACGCCGCCCGGAGCAGCGGTCGCCAAGTCCCTGGAATCGGTTTGTTTCATCTCCCGTCCTCCGTGTATTCACCGTCCCGCGGCGGGTTCGCCCGCCAGGGCCGGTTCTGTCGCAACGGATGTTGTCCGATGGTCGAAAAAGTACCATCCCACTCCGACCAGCAACAAGGCGGCTACGGCCGTGATGATCCCGCACGTCGCCAGGAAGAAGTCGAGGAACTGCGCCCGCTGCGCCAACGCGCCCTTGCCGAACATCACCGCCACGTAGCCCAGGTATCCGAAGGCATCGGCCAAGTACATCAAGTAGCCGATGTTGCCCCGATCGCGGGTCATCGCGATCAACCGCTCAAAGATAGTCGTGTGCACTGCCACATACGGCAGATACAATCCCAATCCGGTCAGAACCATGAAGGCAAAGCCGCTCAGCCAACCGCCGGCGTGTCCCAGCAGGGCGACCGCCAGCAGCAAGAGTCCCGCTCCGCACGTCCCCAGCGCGGCAAAGAACGCCCGCCGGTTGTCGAGGATCAGGACGCTCAGGCCGTTAACCAGCATCACACCCAACGCCACCCACATCTCGGAACTCGTGAACACGCTGGGCTGCTGAGTGATCCCCAGTCCCCGCCAGATCTCGGCGGCGAAATCCGCACGGATGCTGCGGAGCACGGTCACCAGCAGATACAGCAGGACGATCAGGGTCAAGCCGGTCGCATAACGGCGGAAGAACTGCCACCGCGCCGCCCGGTTCATGGGCAAGCGCACGCTGCGGTGCGCAACATCCGCCGCGTCCGGAGGCGGAATCCGGGCCAGCATCCAGACTCCCAAGGCCAGCGGCGGAAGGAATAGAAGCCCGGCCAGGAACGGCATCCAGAACTGGCTGACGCCCCACTCCAGCAGGTACGCGCCCACAGACTTGGTCACTCCGTCGGCGAGAATGAAGCTGGCGCACAGCCCGGCGTTCAGCGCCTCGGTCATCCGGCGGCCTTCGAGGAAGCCCAAGACCAGCCCGAACACCATCCCCAGGGGCAGGCCGTTGAAGAACAGGCAGACGAAGTTGTACGGTGCCGGGATGAGGGCAAACAGCAACAGCGCCGCCTGTGCGCTGCCGATCAGGACCAGGATCGCCACGGCCCGGCGGCGGGCATCCATTTCGGCGATGACTTTGATCCCGATGAACTTGGAAATTGTGTAGCCCAGGATCTG
Source organism: uncultured Planctomycetaceae bacterium (assembly GCA_903927685.1). Next base: position 9,832 of record CAIYOB010000175.1, on the reverse strand, counting down.
GGTGGCCACCAAGACCGTCTTGAACTCCCAGCCTGCCAGGGCATAGCCGCCGTATTCGGCCGCGGTGAACGGCTTGCGAAACGCGTACATGCAGAAGTAGGTGCCGAACGCGGCCGCCACACACCACAGAGACAAGGCCAGCCGACGAGGCGCCGGTGCGCTGGGACTTGGGGCGCCAGCCGCAGTTCTCGCCTGCGGTAGCGTGGCGCCCGTCACCGCGGCAGCGGGCAGTCGGGACTCGCCAACCGGCCGCTCGTTCACGGCTGTGACTTCCGCTGTTCCCGCTCGGCCGCATCGACCGCCTGTTGCTCTTGGTCCATCTTGCGGATCTCATCTTCGCTCACGGCGCCCGGCTCGCGCGGCGACTCCTGTTCGCCGCCGCAGCCCATCACGCCCAGCAGAACGATCCCCAGCAAACACGTCACAAACTTACGCATAAGTGATTCCTTTCGAGAAGGCCGTCGGTGTCTCAGAACTTGGTCGGGATGGGATTGCCGTCGGCGATCGTGCAGAACTGCAACCAGACGGTGGGATCGACGTCGTACGAGACGATGTCGACCGACCCGTCGACGCGGACGATGTTGACACCGGCGGGATGGGGACCGCCAAACCGGTCCGACCAGAACGTCGGCTGCTTGTCGTCGGGGTGCATGCTGTCGGGCTGCGGGGTCTGGTACCCGACACGCACCACGTCCTGGTCGAATCCCGCGTTGCTCCAGCGTTCGTTGTCGCCGCCCGCGGTGCCCAAGACGGTTGCGTGCAGTTGCTTCTCACCGACCAAGGCCGCGTTGGAAGTGCCGTCCGAGATGTCCGCAAAGCGGCGGCGCACGTCGGCCGGATTCAGGATCGTGTCCGCGGCTTTGGGCAAGCCGGTCCACTGGCGGACAAACACGCCGTCCTTGCCGTAGACACTCATCGTGCTGCCCGCATTGCCCGCGTAGTCGCACTTGGCATACGAGCCGTACAACTTCGGCGCTCGCCGAGTCGGGCAGTAGTACGGGGCGATCACCGAAGTCGACACGATCGCCTGGCCGGCCGTCGTATCCTCGGTCTCGAACACCGCCGCCTGCTCGATGAATGGCGTGAGGTAGAAAGACCAACTCCAGCCGCCTCGCTCGGTCGCGTTGCAGCAGTCCACGTGCGGGCCGTCCGAGCCGGCTCCGGGCAGGTATTGGTACGTATCGTGGTGATTCTGGCACGCCACACCGATCTGCTTCAAGTTGTTCTGGCAAGAGGCTCGCCGCGAAGCCTCGCGGGCCGACTGGATGGCCGGCAACAACAAGGCCACCAAGACCCCGATGATGGCAATGACCACCAATAGTTCGACCAACGTGAACGCAGCCCGTTTCCGACAATCTCTCATCGTTCCTTCCTTTCCAAGACAGTTCTGATCCATCGCCGAGATTCGTGCTCCCCTGAGCACACCTCGGCACTTCGTATCTGGGGCCAGACTGTAGTGTCCGTTCGTGAAGAGCCAGTGAACGGACTGTGAATAACTCGGGTAGACGTGGATGACCGGGCGAAAAGCCGTCTTTATGAAGAAAGCGTGAAGCCCTGGACAAGAGTCGGTGAATTCTTTGCGTTTTCGCTTTGTTTTCGCGCCGCTGGCATTAGGCACGGGCCGATTCAATTGCTAAGATTTCATGAAGGCGAGTCCCGCGGTGGGGGTGTTGAAGTCGACTCCCGGCGTCACGGACGAGAAATGCCCGCCGGTGGGATTCCAGTGGATCTTGGCACGACCACAGTGCCTGCGAGCGAGGGCAAGATGAGCATAGCAGGAGCATGGCAGCCGGCGACGGGGCGAGTGTTGCCAGCGGACGTGACGCTGCTTGGCCGGGTCGTCAGCCAAGCCCAGTGTGCCGTAGCGGATTGCCGAAACGTGCCGCGGTACTGCTTGAAGTACAGCGTGCTCGTCCTGGCGATGTTGGGGCTGCTGCAGTTATGGCTGGCGACCGGCGACGGCCCGATTCCGGCTTTCCACGCGCTGCGGCCCGCGGCGAACCTCGATCCGCGGCGCACCTCGCACTCGGAATGCGTCTTTGCCCGGACGGACGAGGCGGCGCGTTGGCAGGCGTTGGGGCCAGCTTTGGCGATTCTGTCCGAGGTCAACCCGGCGGTCGCTGACTGGGTGCGGCGAACTCGCGAGGCCGGCAAGCTGCAGTTTGCCAACCGTGCGACGCAGGGGCCCAGCCCGATCGGCCAACTGGCAAAGTACGACGCCCTCCGTGGGCACCTGACCATCACCAGCGGACTGTTCGCCGAGAACGACGGGACGATCGCCGCGGTCCTGTGTCACGAATTCCGGCACGCGCGGCAACGTATGCCCAAGACGATGGTCTACACACTGTCGTTCCTGTGGATCGAAGGCGGCGATCCGGCGATCGTCGAGAACGACGCGCTGCTGTACGAGCAGGACGCCAATTTAGCGATTTTCGGCCAGTACCAGGAACGCTGATCCGCCGCCCTGCTGAGCGACAGGTGTGCGGCGACAGGGCCCCGTCGGCGGCGCCTTCCGGGGGCGGCGGCCGCCCGCACTCAACGCACCCGCGTGGCCGACTCGTCGCTGCGGTCCTCGATCTCGAAGGCCCGATCCAGTCGCAGTTGCTCGAACACCTCGCGCACGACCGTGCTGAGCCCGCTCAAGATCAGCCGGCCGCCGGACGAGCGGATCTGCTTGTTCATGCTCACCAAACGGGCGACAAAGGCGCTGTCCACCGTGTCGAGTTGCGCGAGATTGACAGTCACGCACGGCGCCGCGCCGCCACGTGTCAGGCTTTCGACGACCTGGATGACATCGTGCGGTTCGGGCGTCCGTTGCGGCAGTACATCCAAGACCGTGTCGCCCTGGGTGAATCGCCGCCGGCACCAGATATGGGCACCGCATCCGGAGCAGGGAGCGTCGAACCGCGGCAACGAAGGCTCACCGTGCAACGCCTGGCCGCAGACCGGGCACTGGTAGGTAACTTGGTCAGTAACCTTGGGGGGATTCTCGGTCATGATTTATGCCCCCGCAGTGAGTCGTGGATTTCTTCGTTTCGGTCGGCAGCCCGGCCGGGGTTGGGCGCCGGCACCCGGGGCGGGTCCCGTGGGACCCCGCCTATTCCATCATATCGGCTTTTCACGGGCGAGTGAACCTCTTTTCCCGTTCGCCAGGCATTTCCCGAGCGGACCGTGCGGTGTCAACGGGGCTCTTGCCGACGTTCCGCCGATTCGCCGCGAAGCCGCTGCAGCAAGCGTTGCATGTCCTCGGGGAGCGGCATTTGGAAGTCCAGTCGCTGGCCCGTGATCGGATGGCAGAAGCCCAACTCCGCCGCGTGCAGCGCCTGCCGCGTCGCGCCGCTGATGTCCTTGACCGGCTTGCCGTGCAAGCGGCGGACATAGACTTTTTCGCCGCAGACCATGTGTCCCGCCTCGGCCAGGTGGATACGGATCTGGTGCGTGCGGCCGGTTTCCAAACGGCATTCGACCAACGTGTAGCCGGGCAAGGACTCGATCGGCCGCACGTGAGTCACCGCACGCTGGCCCTCGCCCGATCGCGGACTGCTGCCGCGCAGCCCGTCGCCGCGATCGCGGATCAGGAAGGACTCGAACGTCTGCGTCTGGACATGGCCATGCGCGATCGCCCAGTAGACGCGATGCAGGTCGTGCTTGCGAAACATCTGGACCAGCAGCCGTTCGGCTTCGGCGGTGCGGGCAAAGACCATCAGTCCGCTGGTATCTCGATCCAGCCGATGCACCGCCCGAATCGAAGGCGGCTCGGGACGCCGCCCCCGCGCCGCCGGTTGACCGCCCTTACCGGCGTCCTTGCCTCGCCCCGCCTCGTAGCCCTGGGCGGTGCTTTTGCCCTTGCGGGCGAGGATCTGCCGCAACATCTCGTCCAACGTCGGCTGGAACTGCCGTCGCCGCTCGGACCAGTGCTGTTCTTCCGAGTGCCGCAGCGTCGTCACGCCCGCCGGCTTCTCGACCACCAGCAGATGGGCATCGAGGTATTGAATCCGCACGTCGTCGGCCCGTACGGGGCCGGCGACGGGCTCCAGCCAGACCTTGACGACGTCGCCGTCTTTCAACGGCCGCGTCTCGTCCGTGCACAAGTTGCCGTTGATCTGCACATGCCGGTTGTGCACCAGGCGTTTGGCCTGGGACCACGAATCCTCGGGGCGCCACTGGCGGAGTGCGGCGGCCAGCTTGCAGCCGGCGAGTTCAGCGGAAACATGGTAGTTGCGGAAAGCGGGCGAAGGCATGTCGGCGGTTTCACGGGAACGGGGACAGAGTCAGCTCGAGCGCTCGACGGGACGCCCCGCTATTGTAAGCGTTCGCGCGTGCGACGCAACGCAAGTTGCTGCATCCGCTGGCCCGGCTGGCCGTCAAAGGCGCGCTCGTCGTACAAGCACAACGCGTGCAAGGCATGGCCCTTGGGGCCGATCTCCCACTCGCGGCCGCGATAACGCCACATGAGTTCCGTCAAGTACGAGACCGCTCGCACGAGCCGCTCGTCGCCCAGCTGTTCCGGTGGTAGCGAGTAGACCAGCCATTCCAGCGTATGCCCGGTTGTTTCCAGGCGGCGATCCAAGTCCTGCTGGTCGCCGCGGCTGGCGAACCAGTTCGTGCTGAAGCTGCCATCGGCATTCTGCAGCTTGAACGTGTACGCGTGGAACTTGTCCACGTACTCCTGCGCCCGCAGCCATTGCCCGGCGACAGGACGACCGCTCTTCTCCTGCTTGCGGACCGCGCGGCTGAAGCCCATCAGCCGGTGCGTTCCTCCGCAGGCCGCCCCGACGATCGGCTGGGCCAGTTCTTCCCTGATCAGCCGCGAGATGCTCCAAGCCTGGCCGTCGTCCGCCTGCCAGGCCGCGTCGGGCTCCAAGTAATGGGCCAGGCCGATCAGTTTGAACGTCAGCTCCGTGCCGGAGCGGCACGTGGCCTGTTCGGAACGGACGAGGTCCGCCATGCTCAGACGCCGGCCCTGGACGACCAGCGGGTAGTCGATCTTGACCCGCGACTGGGCCAGGATGGCCAGCAGCTGGCCGCTGTGCCCTTGGTAACCCGGGCCCATGTGGACGCCGACCGAGCCGCCCGCCGCATACAGCAACTGCATTCCGGAGCAGGGGCCGTTGGCGCACAGCCAAGCGATGGCGTTGACTTCGCGGTCGCTCGACAACAGCGACGCGTCCACGCCAAACCCGATGATCACATGCATTACCGCCCAGGGACTACGCCGCTGGGTGCTCTCCGGACGGAACAGATAGTAGGCCAGACAGCGGCGGACGCGGTCGCGTAACGCCTGTTGCTCGGCCGGCAGTGCGGCGGGTAATTCCGAGGGCGCTTCCAGCGGCGTTGGCGGAGCTGTGCTTGAGCCGCTGCCGGCCGGGTCTTCCGCGACCGCGTCCACGTCCGCTCGAGGTTCGTCCGCGGCGTCAGCGGGGGCGCCGTTTGCCGCCCCCCAGGCCACTGCTCCCCCAATGATCAACGCAACCCAACGGCCCGGCATGGCACACCTAGAAAAGGTCCCGCACTCGTTCCGCCAGAGAAGGCACGGCCGAGGGGTCTTCGGTGCCCGTGCGGACGTACTGCCGCCAAGCCGGCACGTTGTTACCGAAGTTCTTGCCGGTCACCGCTTCGAGCGAGCGGATGGCTCGATGCTGCAGGGCAGGGTTCGCATCATCCAGCGCGACACCCAGCGCCGGGACCACGTCCGGGGTGCGATAATTCTCCAGCGCGCGAGCCGCGGCAATCCGCACGTCCAACTCGGCGTCCTTGCCCAGCACCTCCGCCAGTACCGGGATCGACTCGTCGCCGGCTCGGCGCCCCCAGGCAGCACAGGCCGCAATGCGGACACTGGGCTCGGGATCGTGGATCGCGGTGCGTAGAGCCTCCGTAGCCGCCGGCGTGGACAATTCGCCCATCGTCCGGATGACTTGGGCGCGGTACAGCGGGGTGGGATCGTCGGTCAGGGAACGCGCCAGGTTCGTTGCGACCTGAGCCTGTTCCGCCTCGCTCATGCTGTCCGCCCGGCTGCGCAACTGGGCCAGTTCTTCCAGGCGCGTGTGCAAGCTGGGCCGCTCTTCCTCGTCCTTGACCCACTCGCTGCGATGCCACATCCGATAGACGGGCGTCCCCATGCAGCCCCACGAGAAACCGATCGTCAGGCACAGGCCGGTCACGACAACGAGTTGGCTGGCGGAATTCCTCATGGAAGCGATCGCACCTCGGTCGGGTCGGTATTGAAAGAGAATCTCCGGGAACCAAGAGGAGCGCGCGGACTGTACCAGAAGGACGCCCAGGACACCAGACGAGTTTGCCCCGTGGCGATTGCCCGATTGCGGCGATTTCGGACTGGACGGTGCTAGCGAAGCTCCGGGGATATGTCGCGAGCGTCTCGCGAGCTGCTGGGCTCCCAGCGTGCGCTGAGGCCATCGCCCGATCACAAGCGGCCCGAGACCACCGCCTGGGCCAGGCCACTGCAGCGGTGGGAGCAGGGAGCGGCGTTCAGAACTCGATGTGCAGGCCCGCACTTACCCCCTGGGCCCAGAAATCCGAGTCCTGAAAGGCGAAACTCGGGCTCGTTGCCGACGGGTTGGCAGCCGGCGGGATCTGCGAGGAATCGACCAGCCGATCAATTGAGTCAGTAACGCGGGCAACGTTCGGCCAGTAGATGACGGTGTAGCCCGCCGTCAGACGGCACTGCTTGTTCAACGCGTATTCCAGGCGCAGGCCCAACTCGCCCACCGCGGCGAATTCGGTCCGTCCATAACTGCCGATGTTCGAGGGCAGCGCGAGCACGCCTCCGGCGTAGAACGTTTCCACCGGGTCGATGTCCGGATCATCGTTGGTGACCGTGCGAATGGTCCCGCCGCCGATCGTGGTGGACGTTCGCGTGCCTCCCAACGCGACTTTGCCCAAGGCCTGGAAGGCCCAGCGGCAGCCCCACCAGCGGCCGATCAGGCCCGCTTCGCCGCCGTGGAATTGGTTCTTGGAGACCAAGTCGTCGAAACGGTAGAATGAAATGGTTTCGACGGAACCGGCCGGCCTGGCCAAGTCGTAGGCCTCGTCCACCGCCAAGCGGTCGAACAACCGTTGATACCGGTAGCCGACCACCCCGTCGATGCGGTAGTTGCTGCCCTCTCTCAAGGCCCGCCGCAAGAGGGCCTCGGCCCCCAGCAGACCCATGTCCGTTTTGACGGCGAGGTCACCCAGTTGCAGACCGGGGTAGGACACCAGGATGGCCGCAGGCGAGCCCGTGACTGCGTCCACGATGGGCCGGGCCAGGATGTTTGTGCCGTCGCCCAACCCCAAGAATTCGACATCGCCGCCATCCACCTGGAAAAAGCTCCCTTCGATCCCCGTGCGATGCTCGGGCGTGAACCAGTAGCCGCCGCTCAAGCGACCTCCAGAGCGAAAGTCGCCGTGGTAGTCGGCATTGCCGAACAGGATTGCCGTATTGTCTTTGCCCAGAACACCGGCATCGGCCTGCGCCGTTCCCGGATCGCTGGTCGTCACCAGCGGCGGCAGATGCGTCGAACTGCAGGCCCATGCCAAATACTCGGCTTCGACCCACAGCCGCCCCAGGATCAGCGAGCGATAGATCCTCGGGTCCACCCCGCAGGCGTTGCTGGGCGGATCGAAAAAGCTGCACGCTCCGCCACACGTCGCACAGGACTCGCCGACGCACGATTCACAGCAGGACGATGACAACGCGCAGGCCGCCGCGTCCTCCCCGGAATCGCCTTCGCCGCCATCCACGGCCGGTTCCGGCGCGAGCGGCGGCTCGTCCGCCGCCGATTCGGCGCCGTCCGCGGTCGGCGCCCCGGCTTGCGCCGCAATGAGCGGCGACGCCTGCGACGCCGCGATCCACGCTACGAAGACGCACACGAACAGGGTCGGAAGTGCTAGCTTCATGATCTGAGACAGCTCCCCGAGACGAGCGTCGAGACAAGAAAATGTGACAAGACATCATCAATATCGGAGGAAGTCTTTGCGCAACCGTAAAAATTTCTCGCGATCGGAGGTAGCCAGCCGAAAATCGAACGGGACCGGGGAAGGTACCAAGCGTTGGGGCGGAGTGCCCGGCAGGGGTGTCAGGGCAGGGTCTTGCATGTTGAGCGCTGGCACGTCAGGCTAAGCAGGAATCAGGAGGACAGCAATGACAGCAGATGTGACGCTTCCGACCATCGCCGAGATCCGTGCTGCCGCCCAGCGAATCTCAGGTCTGGCTCATCGGACCCCAGTGATGACTTGCCGCAGTTTGGACGAACTGACGGGCGCACAGCTCTTCTTCAAGTGCGAGAATCTGCAGAAGGCGGGGGCGTTCAAGTTCCGCGGGGCCTGCAACGCGGTCCTATCGCTGTCCGACCACCAGGCGGCGCGCGGGGTGGTCACCCACAGTTCCGGGAACCATGCGGCGGCCTTGGCGCTCGCCGCCCGGCTGCGCGGCATTCCCGCCCAGATCGTCATGCCCGAAAATGCGCCGGCCGCCAAGCGGCGTGCAGTGGAAATGTACGGCGGCCAAGTGACCACGTGCCTGCCGACGCTGGCCGATCGCCAAGCCGTCGCCGAACGGATTCTGCACCAGACGGGCGGCGTGTTGGTTCATCCCTACGACGACTCGGCCGTGATCGCCGGCCAGGGCACGCTCGCCCTGGAGTTCCACGAGCAGGCCCAGGGACTGGAGTTCATCGTCTCGCCGGTCAGCGGCGGAGGCCTGATCAGCGGGATTGCCTTGGCTACAGCCGCCGTCAGTCCCGAGACTCAGGTCGTGGGCGTCGAGCCGGACCGTGCAGACGATGCCCGCCAGTCGCTGCACGCCGGCCGTCTGCTCGCGCCACCGAGCGGCGAGACGATCGCGGACGGTTTGCGGGCCGCGCTGTGCGCACGGACCTTCAGCGTGGTTTCGCGTCACGTGCGGGAGATCATCGCGGTCAGCGACGCGGAGACCGTGGCCGCGATGCGGTTGGTCTGGGAACGGCTGAAGATCGTCGTCGAGCCCTCGTCGGCCGTGACCCTGGCTGCGGTGTTCAAGCAACCAGCGATGTTCTGCGGCCGCCGCGTCGGGTTGGCCCTGACGGGCGGCAATGTCGATCTGGACCGGCTGCCGTGGGGCTCCGGTCGCGGCTAGCCGGCGTGCAATTCCCGGGCGGCCGCCGCCATCTTGTCGTACAAGTCCTGCAGGTGATCAACATCGACGGCCGAAAACGCCACGCGGATGTCGTGCGCGCCGTCGGCAATCACGCCGATCCCATACTTTTCCAAGAGGTGCCGACGGTACGTATCGGCGTCGATGCCCTTCAGCTTCAGGCACATGAAGTAGCCGGAGTTGAACGGGTACGGCTCCCACAGCTGGGCATAATCCGGATTGGCCAGAATCTCCCGGACGCGCTTGGCCCGCGTTTCCAGAATGCCGCGTTTCTCCACTCGCTGGGCCTCGATTTCGTCAGACGCCATGGCCTTGACCAGAACCGATTGCGACACGTGCGGACTGTTGGAGACGGCGCTGCGAATGGCTCCTGCGACCTTCTTTTCCAGAGCCTGGTACAGAGCCTGGTCGCTCAAGAACGCGCGGGCCCCGAACGTCAGCATGCCCGTGCGGAAGCCCCACACGAACTCCTCCTTGGTCGGCCCGTCCACCTTGATGGCCAGGATCCGTTCATGGATTCCGGCCAGCCGGGCAAACAGCGACTCGCGGTACACGTTTTCGTCGTAGAACAAGCCGAAGTAGGCGTCGTCGGTGATGACCACCAGGTTGCGGCCGTCGCCGGCAGCTTCGCACAGCAGGGCCGTAATTGCGTCGGCCTCGGTCTTGGTGATCGAATAACCGGTGGGGTTGTTGGGGAAGTTC
>CAIYOB010000174.1 GCA_903927685.1 uncultured Planctomycetaceae bacterium | reverse complement strand
GAGTCCCCGCACCGGCTTGGCGGCCGAGCAACCACCGCACGCTCATGACTGGGGGCCGGCGGACGGCTTGACGGGTTCCACCGGATAATTCACGCGCGCCCGCTGCAGCCCCTGGACCACCAGCCATTCGTCCGGGCCGACCGCCGGCTTGCCGCCGGTCTCCGCGAGAACCACGCGCAGCCCGTCGTCCAGCAGCTTGCCGGGCGTAATATCGCGCCGGGAGACCACGTTCTTGTCGTCGACAACCAGCACGTAGCGTTTGTCCTGGTCGCTCAGAATCGCGGTATCCGGCACGAGGACCGCCGCGTACGGGGCGCTGACGGGCACGCGGATCCGGACCCGCGAGCCGGGCACGAACACGCGCTGCTTGTTCTCAACGACGCCGCGCATCTGAATGGTGCCGGTCTCCGGATCGACCTGGTTGTCGGCAAAATCGATGAACCCCGCATGCGGATAGCCGGCGTCGGAATCCAGGCCGAATCGGAAGGGCAGCTTGCGCTCGCGGAGCGGGGCCTGAGACTCCTGGCCCTCCGCCCGATTCGCCTTCATGTACCGCTGCAAGGACCTTTCGTCCACCGAGAAGTAAACCTGGATGGGGTCATAGGCGACGACGGTCGTCAGCAGCGGATCACTGCCGCCGGCGTTGACCAGGTTGCCTTCGGTCAGTTCCGCACGACCGATCGTGCCCGCAATCGCGGCGGTGATCTTGGAGAACTCGAGGTCCAACTGATATTGCTTGACTTCTTCTGCTTTGGCCGCGATCTGCGCATCATATGATTCCGCGTCCGCCTGCACTTTTTCCAGTTCCGACTTGCTCACCGCCCCGGACTTGACCAGATCTTGGTAGCGAGCCAGTTCCTTGACGGCGGCGACCTTCTGGGCTTCCAACGCTTTGCTGCGCGCGATCGCTTGGTCAATTTGGACCTGAAAGGGCCGCGGATCCAATTCGAACAGCAACTGGCCGGCCGTCACCTGGTCCCCGTCCTTGAAATGCACCTTCTGAATGTGGCCGCGGACCCGCGAGCGGACTTCCACGACCGCCGAGGCTTTCAGCCAGCCGTTGTAGTCGTCCTCGTCGGTCAGCTCCCGAGCCACCGGATGGTCGACATCCACCTTGGGCGCCGGCGGCGCTTCCTGCGAGGCGGGCGCTCCCCCGCAACCCACGCAAGTTACGCCCAGCAACAAACCGACGGAAAAATGGATCAGAGCGGATTTCGCAACCATAAATCGCTTCCCCAACGAGGACCACAATCGCCCCACGAATTGCACATCAAGTACAGTGCTGTTGTTATACGCTAACTGCGACTCTCGGACCAGATGACGAGTGAGGACGAACGAAGCTGCCGCGGCGGCTCGCGACGGCCAAAGGGTTGCTTTTCCACCCGGAATCTGCTCGGATCGGATCAACCAGTCCGGGCACACCTCCAGGAGATCGTCCGTGAGACCAGCGTCAGCACCTGCCGCGAAACCGTTACGCGTTGCCGCCGTCCAAATGCAATTTGCCAATTCGCTCGACGGTAATCTGGGCAAGATCGAGCATGCCGCGGCACAGGCGGCCGGGGACGGCGCGGACGCCGTCTTGTTTCCCGAGTGCGCGACGACCGGCTACGCCTGTGATTTCAGCCGACTGCGTCCGTCGGATGTCCGCCGCTGCTTGGACGTCATCGGAACCGTTGCGGCTCGACTCGAGACGAATCTGCTGGTCGGCTCGCCCGTATTTGCCGGCCGGCGACTGTTCAACGGCTTGACCGTGTTCAATCGCCAGGGCGAGCTCGTTCACGTCTACGCCAAGTGCCAGCTGACCGATTCGGACCGGCAGTGGTTTTCCCCGGGCAACAGTCTGTCGCTGTTCTCGCTGGACGGCGTCTGTGCGACGGCGATCATCTGCCACGAGCGGCGGTATCCGGAACTGGTCCGCCTGGCCGTCATGGCCGGCGCTCAGATCGTGTTTCATCCCAACGCCGGCATGGACTTGTTGAGCGTCTCGAAGGCCAAACGCCGCGGCCGGGATGGGATTCCAGTGCGGGCTTTCGAGAATGCGATCTACTATGTATTTGCCAATTCGGTCGGGCCGCAAGGCGGCGGGAAATGGTCCGCTGGGGACTCGAAGATCGTCGCCCCCGATGGCTCGTTGCTCCGCCTGGCCGATAACCAGCACGAAGCGGTCATCCACGCCGACCTGGACCTGACATTGGCCACCCGCAAATATGCCCTCGACAGCCTCGAACACCCCAAATTCCTGGCCGCCCACTGGCGCAACATCCTGCGGGAAATCAAGCAGCGCGTCGCCGAAACCGATCGGCGGTTCCTGAGTTGAGATCTGGAAGTTGGATCGAGGCTGTCAAGTGATCCAAGGCTCCACTACAATGGAACGATCAGCCCGTCGCGTGGCAATGGGCAGGAAGATGGGGGCCGCCATGCCATGGTATGATGTCATTTGGAACTACGAACCGGGAGGCAACGTGGAGCACGTCGCTGAGCACGGACTTACTCCCGAAGATGTGGAAGCAGTCATCTGCAATCCTCTGGACAAGAAGATCAGTCGCAGTTCGGGTCGGCCTGCGGCGACCGGTTACACTCCGGACGGGCGGCTTATCTTGGTTGTCTACGAGGAATTCGACGAAATCACGGTATATCCCATAACGGCCTTCGAGGTCGGCGGCTAGATTGGGACCGAGCCAAGAGAAGAGGGATTCCAGTGACTCACGAAATACGTCGGCGTATTCTGCGATCGGCCACACCCGAGGAGCGGGAACGTCATCAGCAGATTCGGCAGCAAGTCGAACAAGAATTGCCCGAGTTGCAGCACTGGGCGCACGAGGTGGCGGCGCGGCATTGCGACCGCGTGGCCGTGGGGACCGTATTCACGGCCCAAGAGGCCGGTGTGGTCGAAGCCATCGACAACTATGCCGCAACACATGCTCTGGCCAGCCGCAGCATCGTGGTCCGCGAAGCGTTGTCGCGACTTCTGGGAGTCGAAATTGCCAAGTCCTGAGCGAACCTTCGGTTCCGAGCCAGCGCGGCAGGGGGCGAATGCAGCGAGCCACCGAAAGCCCCGCGGACAGTGGGATCGCTGCACTCGATCACAGCCACCCAGGCAATCATCACGCCTTAACCTCGTGCCAACCTGCGCGGGGCCGGTGGGCACCGCCAAAGCACGAAACCGGCGTCCTAGGGGAGGGACTGTTTTCCCTGTCGGTGCACGGCTATATTATGGTCCCCTGTAGCTGGCGAGCCCGCTTGTCCATGCGGATTCGCCTGGGGGCCGAGCGTCGGCGCGAGGACTGATTCCTGATCTTTTTCCCGAGGTGGTCGCCTCATGGGTCGTCGTCCTTCTTTCCCGCTGGTGTACGTCTGGCTGTTGGCAGCGGCTTCGGCCACCGCGCAGGAGCCGGCGGGGTCGCCGGTGCATTTCAGCCGGCTGGGGACGCCGCGCGGGTTGCGGCAGTACATGTCGGAAGCGTGGGGCGTGGTTGGGGTGGATGTCGTCAATCCGCAGGCTCAGCCGGTCGGCGTCTTGGCCGCGTTCGCGTTCTCACGCGACCCCGACCTGCAGTATGCCCGCCGGATCGACATTCCGCCGCACGCGATTCGCCGCACCTGGGTGCCGCTCAAGCTGCCTCGCCTGCCGCCCAGCCAGGAGACGATCACCTGCTACGGGATGTTGATCGACGACCGCTCGGGCGCCGAAGTCGTCTTGCGAGACGAGCACGAGGAGATCCAGCACTCGATGTTCTTGCGGGTGAATCAGGACCAACCGGCAAGCGGAGCCTTCCTGGAGGAAATCGAAGGCGAGGAGGACGAAGTCGACTATGCCTACGAAGCGGTGATCGCGATTCGTACGGCCCGCGGCTACCAGCGCGGCTTGGCCTTGATTCGCGACCGCGACCTGCCGCCGCTCCGCGAGGTCCTGGACGGACTGGACCAGTTGATCCTGTGGAACGACCGGTTTGCCAGCGATGTCGCGACCTTGACCGCCGTACGTGCGTGGCTGAACGACGGCGGCGAACTGTGGGTCATGCTCGATCGCGTCGATTTCCGCGGGCTGGAGCAATTGCTGGGCGACATCTTCACGTGCCAGCTGGTCGATCGTGTGACGCTGGACAAGGTCGTGATCGAAGACGCCCGGGCGGGCGACACGCTGGCTGCGGAATCGGCGGTGGAGTACGAGCGGCCGTTGGATTTCGCCCGCGTGCTGGTCACCGACATGCAGATTACGCACCAAGTGCAAGGTTGGCCGGCGGCGTTCTGGCGTCCCGTGGGCCGGGGCCGGGTGGTCTTCACCACGCTCGCCGCGGAAGCCTGGATTCGCCGGGCTGCGGCGGTGCGTCCGCGCTGGGATCCCGATCGCATGACGGATTTCTCACCGACGCGCCAACTGGAGTCGCTACCGCTGCTGCAGGTGCGCCGTCCCCCCGTGGGCGAGTCGAGCCAGTTTCGCGGGTACCTGACCGAGCGGATCGGCTATCGGATCACCTCGCGCGGGCCCGTCAGCGCCGTGTTGGGCTTGTTCTGCGCAGCCCTGTTGCTGGCCGGAATCGTGTTGGCGAGGCGGAAGCGGTTGGAGCACTTGGCCTGGATCGCGCCGGGACTGGCGCTGGCCGCGGCCGTCCCGCTGGTCGGCCTGGGGCTGCGCTCGCAGCGGTCCGTCCCCGCGACCGCCGCGGAAGCCCAGTTCATCGAGGTGGCGGACGGCGCCGATCAATTGACCGCGGTCGGCATGCTGGCCATGTACGATCCCCAGGCCAGCGGCGACCCGACGGGGGCTCGCGCGGGCGGCCGCTTTGAATGGGAAACAGCCGCACCGGGCGGTAGCACGCGGCGGATGGTCTGGTCCGACCTGGATTCCTGGCAATGGCAGAACCTGCGTCCCGGCCCCGGCCTGCGCACCGCCGCGTTTCAGTGGTCCGGCGATCTGGCTCAGCCATTGACCGTGCGCGGGACATTCACCGCCGACGGATTCACGGGGCGTTGGACCGGTTCCCCGGTGCCGCTGACCGATGCCGTGATTGCGATTCCCGGGCAGCCCTGCCTGTCCGTCCAGGCCGCCGGCCCGCTTCTAACGGCTCGCCCCGCGGATGTTCTGGCGCCGCGCCGCTACGTGTCGGGCGGTTGGCTGAGCGACGAGCAGCGGCGGAGACAGGCCGTGATCGAGTCGATGCTGGCACCCCGCTCCGGCTATGTGCAGCAGGTCGCGCAGCCGACCTTGTTCGGCTGGGGAGACGCCGTCGACATGGGGTTCCAGTTCCCCCGGCACGAGCAGCGCGTCGGGACGGCCGTCTGGGCAGTTCCCGTGCGGTTCGACAGGCCGGCGGCCGGGACGCCAGTCGTGGTGCCCTCGCCGTTTGTTCAGTTCCGCGCCGCCAGCAACCCGGCGGGCGGAGCCGCCTCGCCGCTGTACGATCATCGCACGGGCGTTTGGGTGGCCTCGCAGAAAGCCTCGGAGATGTGGCTGCGATTTCAAGTCCCGGAGGTTCTGCTGCCGCTGCAAGTCCAGCGTTCGACACTGACGCTGCAGATCACCGCACCCAGTCGAACCCTGAAGATCCTGCGGAATGTGGACGGCCGCAACGAGGTATTGCAGCAACTCAGCAACCCGATCGGCGAAATCGTAAAGTCATTCCAGGAGGCGGATCTGCCGCCGCTGGACGCCCAAGGCGGCTTGCTGTTAGGCTTGGTCGTGGGCCCGGCCGCGGAGGCCGGCAGCCGTGCCGAGGGGCCGCCCTGGAAGATCGAGATGGCGCAGTTGGAGATTGCGGGTGTGGTCTTGAACAGCCCGCGGGAAGGAAACAGCCCGGAGAATCAGCCATGAGCCAGCCGGTGGTAATGACGCACGAGTTGACCAAGAAGTACGGCGAATTGACCGCGCTGGACCGCTTGTCCATCACCCTGGACCGAGGCCAGATCCTGGGCTTCATCGGCCCCAACGGCGCCGGCAAGACGACCACGATCAAGATCCTGGTCGGCCTGGCGCGGCCCACGTCCGGCCAGGCCCAGATCGCCGGCGTGGACTGCGTCCGCGAGGCCCGCAAGATCAAGCAGTTGGTCGGTTACATGCCGGACACGTTCGGCTCGTACGACAACATGCGGGTCCGCGAGTACCTGGACTTCTTCGGCGCGGCCTTCAAGATCCCCTGGCAGCGGCGCAAGCAGCGGATCGACGAAGTGCTGGAGACCACCGGTTCCAGCTACATGGCGGACCGCTTTGTGGAAACGCTCAGCCACGGCATGCAACAGCGGATCGGGATCGCCCGCACGCTGCTGCACGATCCGCAAGTGCTGATCCTGGACGAGCCGGCCAACGGACTGGACCCGCAAGCCCGGATCGAGATCCGCGAACTGCTGCTGCGGCTGGCGGCGATGGGCAAGACCCTGATCGTCACCAGCCACATCCTGCCGGAATTGTCGCGGATCTGCGACCGCGTGGCGATCATCACCCAAGGCCGGCTGCGGGCCAGCGGGACGCTGGACGAGATCATGAAGCAGGTCCGGCAGAAGCGGCTGATCGAGGTTCAGTTGCCGTCCCGCGGCCAGCTGGAGCCGGCCACGCGTGCCTTGCAGGAAACGCTGGGCGACGACGAGCTGGTGGTGGCTTCGGAGGCGGAAGCGATCGTCCGCTTTGAGACGAACCGTACGGACGACGACTTGGGCGAAGTCCTGGCGCACCTGGTCCGCGCCGGCGTGCGGGTGACCCAGTTCCGGGCCGTGGTGTCGGACTTGGAGGACGCCTTCCTGACCGTGACTCGGCAGGAGACACCCGCGGCGGCGTGAGGCGAACGACTATGTGGAACCATCCGATTGTGCGACGCGAATTCCTGGGGACGCTCCGTCGGCGGCGAGCGGCGGCGGCGATGATCGCCACCGCGGTGGCCTTTTCGGCCCTGGTCCTGTTGGGCTGGCCGTCCGACGCTCAAGTCGACTTGAGCGGCGCGCCGGCGCACAAGGTCTTTCGGCTGTTCGGCTACGGACTGCTGGCCGCGCTGCTGCTGTTGGCCCCCGCGTTTCCCGCCACCTCGATCGTCCGCGAGAGACAGCGTGGGACGTTGATCCTGCTGCTCAATTCGCCGCTGCGGCCCTGGTCGATCTACGCCGGCAAGCTGCTCGGCAGCCTGGGCTTTGTGCTGCTGCTGTTGCTGACCAGTCTCCCGGCCGCGGCGGCGTGCCATGCGATGGGCGGCGTGTCCCTGGCGGGCGAACTGCTGCCGCTGTACGCCATCCTGCTGCTGGTCGCCGTCCAGTACACCGCCTGGGCGCTGCTGGTCAGCACCTATGTCCATTCCGTCGATGCCGCGCTGCGGTACGCGTACGGGGGCGTGCTGCTGCTGGCGGTCGTGTCGTTGGGACCGCACTATTTCCTGCAAGGCAGCGGGGGCTGGAAGGCGGATTTCGCCGAGCAACTGCGGTGCTTGTCGCCGATTCCCGCCGTGATGCAGTTGTTGGGGCACAGCGGCGTGGGCGCCAAAGGCCTGGTCACCGCCGGCGATCTGACCACGCGTTCCGTCGTCTACGGACTGGCCGCCACCGGGTTGTTTGCCGTGCTCTCGCTCCTGCATCTGAACCATCGCATGTTCGACCGCGCCCGCTCGCAGGGCCTGATCACCGATGAACGGCACTGGTCGGTCCGCACGCTACGGCGGTTGCTGTTCGTCGTGGACCCGCAGCGCCGCAAGCTGACCATCGCGCCGCTGGTGAATCCGGTGATGGTCAAGGAGTTCCGCTGTCGGCGGTTCGGCCGCATGCACTGGATGCTGCGGCTGGCGGCGGCCAGCATGATGGCGTCGCTGGGGCTGACCTACGTCGCCAGCCTGGGCTCGATGGACTGGGGACCACAGACGATCGGCGGCTTGATGGTCCTGCTGCAGGGCGCCTTGATTGTGCTGCTGACGCCGGCCCTGGCGGCGGGCTTGATCAGTTCCGAAGTGGAAAGCGGCGGCTGGCGATTGCTGCAGATGACGCCCCTGTCCGCCCGCAAGATCCTGGCGGGCAAGCTGGCGAGCGTGGTCTGGCCGATCCTGTTGATCCTGATCTCGACGCTGCCCGGCTATCTGGTCATGGTCTACATCGAGCCGGCGATGTGGCTGCAGATCCGCCAGGTGCTGATCTGCCTGACGTTCACCGCGGTCTTCTCGCTGACGTTGAGCGTCGCCTTGAGCAGTCTGTTCAGCCGCACGGCGACGGCGACCGCGGCCTCGTACGGCGCGTTGGCCTTCTTCTGCGGCGGCACGATGTTGGTCTGGCTGCTCCGCGACTCGCCCTTCGGCCACGGCACCGTGGTCTGGTCGCTGACGTTGAACCCGATTGCCGCGGGGTTGGCGGTGATCCGCACACCGGGATTTGCCGACTATCAATTGATTCCCAACAGCTGGTGGTTTGCCACGCTGGCATCCACCGCGTTTCTGGCGCTGGTCTTTGTTCGCACTCATCAACTGACGCGGCCCCAATGAGTACACAGGCAACCTGGCAGTTTCGTGTTTTGGCGGGCGTGATGGGCTTGGCGGTCCTGGCAGCGGCGGCCAGCGCCCGGAGTCCTTCGCAGACGCGACTGGATTTCGCGATGCTCAGCGATCCGGTCATCGAACTGCCGCCGATCGAGTATCGGTTTCCCACAGGAGTGCTGCCTCTCTGGCTGGCCGCGCTCGAATCGCCAGAGGGCGACCTGAAGCAGCAAGCCCAGCGCACGCTGGCCTGGGCCCGGCCGCGGGGCCTGCCGGGACTGGACGCCGCCGTCGGGCCGCTGACGAAGAACCTGGTCGAGGACTCGCGACTGGTCGTCCGCTTGACGGCCGCCCAGGCCCTGGTGGCCCTCGAGGCCCGCACGGCGGCCCAAGCGCTGTTCGACCGCGCGCAAGCGGACGGGCTGGATATGGCCCAAGTGGCCGAACCGGCCTTGGGCCGCTGGCGTTTTGCGCCCTTGATCGACGTCTGGCGCAGCCGCTTGCGGGACGACGGCGTCCAGCGGCGGCGGCGAATGTTGGCGATCCGCGGCTTGGGCGAACTGGGCGACGAAGCGGCGGTCAAGGATTTGCTGCAGATCGCGGTGCCGCCGTCCCAGTCAGCGGACCTGCGTCTGGCCGCCGCCACCGCGCTGGGGCAGATCCGCCGCGCAGAACTGGAATCCGTAGCGCGGCAACTGCTCACCCGGCAGCCGCCGCCGGACATCGTCGATCGCCTGGTCGCCGTCCGGATGTTGCGCTCGCACGGATCGTCACAGGCCAAGGCGTTCCTGGTTGAGATGGTCGCCGATGCGGATTCGACGGTCGTGGCCAGCGCCCTGCAGCCGCTGTTGGAGTTGGAGCCCGCACGGATCGTTCCGCTGGCGGCGGCCACGCTGGCCCGAGGCGACGTGAACGTGCGGCGGTTGGTTGCTCAAGCCTTGTTCGCGTGCCCGTCGGCCGAGAACCTGAGCTTGCTGGCCGGCGTGCTGGCCGACCCGGATCCGGGACTGCGGGACGACGTACGCCAGCTCCTGGAGAAGCTCGCCGAGTCGCCGGACTGGCGGCCGGAAGTGATTCGCCAAGGCGAGCGGATGGTAGGCGACGAGCGGTGGACGGCGTTGGAACAAGCGATTGTGTTGCTGGCCACCCTGGACGTGGATTCGGCGTCCCAACGCCTGCTGGAGCTGTTGCAGCATGGACGGGCCGAGGTCTATGTCGCCGCGGCTTGGGGACTGCGACGGTTGGCGGTCACGCAGACGCTTGAGCCCGTGCTGGAAATCGCCCGCCAACGGATCCAGCGGCGGGAGGAACTGCTGCAAGGCGATCCCAACCTGGACCACCAGTTGGCACATCTGCTCGAGTTCTTCGGGCAGGAGAAGTACCAGCCCGCGGAACCGTTCCTGCGGACGTTTGTCGCTAAGGACTTGACTATCGTCAGGGCCCGCTCGGCCGCGATCTGGAGCTTGGGGCACTTGCACGCAGATCAGCCCGTCGCGGAGTTGGCTGCCGAGTTGGAGGGACGGCTCTCCGACACCGGGATGCCGCAACCGGAGCACGAACTGGTCCGCCGCCTGGCCGCCGTCACGCTCGGCCGCATGAAAGCCGCCTCGGCCTTGCCGACGCTCGAACTGTTCAGCGAACCCGCGGGCATCCAGACGGAGATCGGGTACGCCTGTGCGTGGAGCGTCGAACGGATCAGCGGCAAGCCCTTGCCGGCCATCCATCTGCCCATCAAGTACTACGGCGATTTCTTCCTGGAGCCGCGCGACGACGAGGCTCGCTGAGGGGCGGGGGGCTTGGAACAGGTCCTTGGGGATACTCCGGCACGTCCCGGCGAATCAGGTGTCGCTTGTCAGTCCTTGAATCTTGCTGAGGAACCGGAGAAGGTGTGGCCGTACCCCTTGAGCAGTTTGGGGAGGTTCTGGAGCAGAATCCGCTTGCTTGGATCATCGGCATCCTTCATGTTCCGCGGGATGCGTCCCACGCCTTTGTAGGAATGAATGCGAAAGGTGTGAGAATCGCCGATGATCTTGGGCATCAGGATTTCCAGCATTCTCTTTCCGGACTGATCTTCGACGAGTATCTCCAAATGCATTGGCGTCACCTCGCATCCAGGTAG
The DNA here is from genome assembly GCA_903927685.1 of uncultured Planctomycetaceae bacterium. Next base: position 2,902 of record CAIYOB010000174.1, on the reverse strand, counting down.
TCGCTGTACCACAAGCCGCCCAGGGGCAGGCCTTGGGCGACCATGTTCTTGACCAACGGATCATCGCTGGCGCGGCGGACGCTGGAAAAACCGTCAGCCCCTTTTTCCAGGACCCAAACCTCCTCCGGCGAAAGCGAGTCGACGAAGTACGGTTGGTGGGTGGTAACAAACACCTGCGAGCCGCCTTTTTGCCCCGTCGCGTGTTGACGGAATTCGTTCGCCAAGGTCTCTAGAAGTTTGTGGTAGAGACCGTTTTCCGGCTCCTCAATGCACAAGAACGGCGGCGGCGACGGATCGTTCAGCAGCAGCAGATAGGCGAAGACTTTGAGCGTCCCGTCCGACATCTGCTGTGCATAGAACGGATCCTGGAAACCCTGGTCGTTGAATCGCAGCAGGAGTCTTCCATCCAGAGTCTTATCCGTGTCGATTTTGTCGATGCCGGGAATCTTCGCGGCGATCCCGTCCAGGATCGCCCGCAGCCTTTTCGGGTGTTCCCGCTCCATGAACTGGACGACGTTGCCGAGGTTGTCTCCATGCATGTTCAAATGCTTCTGCGGACCCGCCAAGGGCAGGCTGCGAGCCGCATCGGGCGTGAAATAGCTCAGATACCAACCCTCAATGAAGCGGCGGAACGTAGCGATCCGAGGATGCTGCTTCAGCGCCCCCAGGGTCGCGATTCCGAGCTTGCGTCGATCCTCCAACTCGACAAGTTCCGTTTCCTTGCCTTCTTCGGGATCGCCGATCACACGGATGGATTCCATCAGCCCGAACAAATCCAACTGCCGCTCATCCTCTGCGAACTGCCGGCCTTCTTTTTCGCCCCTCCACGCAATTCCCTGGCCGTCATTCAGCAGGAGGAACGAGAATGGCCACCCACGCGTCTGGCCTTTCCGCCGCTGCCGAAGGCGTTCCTTCTGCACGTACGGCCGCCCTGTCGAATCGGCATCAATGGCCAGTTCGTAGGTAATGGGCCGCGCATTGGTATCTTCTTTGTAGTACACGTCGAATTCGATGGGCCCGCTGACGCCTTGGGAGCGGAGGCGGTCGAAGCCGCCCCGGCCGCGCAAATCGCACGCTTCCTCGACGCCTGTCTTCAGGCAGTCAGCCAGAAAACCGAAGGCGTCGAACAGCGTGCTCTTCCCGACCCCGTTCTTGCCGATGACCGCGGTCATCGCCGTCAGAGGCGCGGCCTGCTGCAGGTTCCACAGCTTGCCGAGCGTGACGTCCCGCAGAGCGCGGAAGTTGCGGATGCGTATTCCTTCGATCTTTGCCATCTTACGAACCTCGTGTCGATATCTTGCGAGGGTTCCCTCGCGGTCAGTGCTTGATCGTACCACATGACGTGCTTGCCGCGTCCGGACCGGCGGCGTGTCGTGGCGGGGCAGTCTTCGGACTCTGCGGTTTTCGGTGCGCCCCTGGTCACCTGCGTGTGCCGAATCCGCACGAGACGGTTGCCCCCCAAACAGAACGTTAGTTTAGCGAGTTCAAACAGTCCGTGGAATCGGCGCTACGGCAAAGCCATTGTCGGATGTGTTGTCGGCTGTGTGCTTGAGCCGCGCGACTGGCCGCGGTAGATTGGCGGGATGCGTTCCTCGAAACGACCAACAAGGAGACACAAGCGATGACGCACCGATGTACGGTTGTCCTGGTTGCCCTCGCCGCGGTTCTGGTGGGCTGGCCCACCCGAGCCCAGGCGCAGAAACACGAACTGATCAACGCCCGAGACGGGTCCGGCGTGTTCGGGTACAAGGACACGCCACTTCAGCCCTGGTCGGGGTTTCACGTCCATGATCCGGACCGCCCGGCGCCGCCAGTGGTCACGCCGGGGCCGTTGACCGCCGCAGAACAGGCGGCCGCCCCGTCCGATGCGTTGGTGCTGTTCGATGGCCACGGACTGGATCAGTGGGCTCCGAACCAGTGGCAGGTCGAGAACGGTTGCCTGGTGGCCACCGAGGGCCCGCTGCAGACGAATGAAGAGTTCGGCGACTGCCAGGTGCACTTGGAGTGGCTGGTGCCGACGGAGCCCGCGGAAAGCGTCTGGAATCGCGGCAACAACGGCGTGTTCCTGCTGGGGGTGATCGAGGTGCAGGTCTTCGATTCGTCTTCGGTCAAAATCTACCCCGACGGCCAGGCGGCAGCGGTCTACGCGCAGACGCCGCCGCTGGTCAATGCCAGCCGTAAGCCCGGCGAGTGGCAGACGTATGACATCGTCTTCCTCGCGCCGAAGTTTGACGAGGCCGGCAAGCTGACCGCACCGGCGCGGCTGACGATGTTCCACAACGGCGTGCTGGTGCACTTGAATCAGGAGATCTACGGCACGACGCCTCACGCCGGCTTGGCCACCTACGACGGCGTCCCGGCCAAGGGCCCCTTGGCCTTCGGGGCTCACCATTGCCCGGTCCGGTTCCGGAATATCTGGATTCGGCGGCTGTAGCGAAGTCGAAGTCAGCGGCCGCGGACATCCAGGCACCACAGCGTGTCGTGGTAGCGCAGGTACAGGCGGCCGTCCAGCAACACGGGATGCGCCCAGGCGTCGCGGACGCGGTCCGCGACCAGTTGCAGGCGGCCGGCAACCTCCAACCCGCGCTCCGCGGGCCGGACCAGCCCGGCCGTGCCTTTTTCGTCAAAGATGTACAGACGCCCGTCCGCGAACACCGCCGCGCCCGTGGTGAACTCCTTCAATTCGTGCCGGGTCTGGCCGCTCGGCCAGTCCACGGCGAACCAGAACTTGTCCTGCCGATAGCCGGCAGTGAACAGCGTCTGGTCAACCAGCACGCCGCTTCCGGTGACCGTGTCCAGCGGCGCCTGCCAGACCTGTTCCGGCCGGATGTCCCGCCCGTCGGTCTCCAGCCGGTACGCCCGGCCTTGTTCGGCGTACGGCGTCACGTAGAAGATTTGCCCG
>CAIYOB010000173.1 GCA_903927685.1 uncultured Planctomycetaceae bacterium | reverse complement strand
CGGGAAATGTACCGATACCAGCTGAGGTCGCCCTTGGCCGCGACCACGCGTGGATCCTGCTCCCAGTACTTCTGGGCCCAGCCGCACACGTTCAGTCCGTACTCGCCGCCGTTCTGGATGATGGCGATCGGACAGCGCGTGCGCAGTTTGGCTAGTCCGACAGCGCTCAGCTGGCCGGCCTGCTTCAAGCACGCTTCCGGCATCTCGGGGCTCAAGTGTTTGGGCTTCCCGTCGTCGGCGATGAAGTTGCCCTGCGCGTCGCGGAGGTACGCTTCCGGCGGCATGTCCTCGGGGAATTCACGGTCGACCAGGACGCCCAGCTTGTACTTCTCAGGATTGCCCGCGACCAGTTCCAGGCACTGTCCGTTGCGGCCGGCCGGATTGGCCAGCGCCTCGTCAGCCACCTTCTCGCTCACATAGCCCGCGAATTCCACCGCATAACCCCAGCGATCCGCCAGTTCCTTGGCGACGCCGAATGACATGGACCAGCCCCAACGAGTCAGCGGCGGGAGGGTCGAACTCGGAGCAAAGTCGGGCGCCGGCTGCGCCTGGAGCCATTCCAGCGGCGTGACGGTCACGCCCTGGTCCGGCCGCGCGGCCGACTCCGCAGCGGGCAGTCCGATGGCCGGAAAAGCGAGCATTAAGGACATCCATGGCGTAATCCAGCCCTGACGGGCAACGAATCCAAGAAATGCGACGATCGTGGGGCCAATTTCGACGCGGATGTGGTCCATCTCATTGCTCCCTGAAGGTGGCTGGTCGAACGCTGCTTCCCCCTGACTCATGGCGGCTGTGCGCCTCCGCTGCAGACGTCCTGAAACAGCACGCGGGCAAATGCCGCGTATTCGGCGTCCGCGTCCGTCGCCTGCCGCAACAACTCGGTTGCCTCCGGGTCAGAAACGGCAAACTGAGCCAGCGCCAATAGCTTGCGAACTTGGACCGACCGATATGCCCTCAGGTCGCGACGATTCAGGCCGAGGACTAGCTCCGAGACCCGTCCGCGCTCGGTGCGGCCGTAGACACTGGCCACCCGCGATACAGGGTCGTATGTGAACTCGAAATGCTGCGCGGGATCGTCATCGCACGGGTTGACAAGAGGACCGCCGTCGGCGGCTACGGGAAACTGATCCGCCTTGCACTCCGGTCCATTGCACTTTCCACACGCCCAAAGGAGGTTCGACCAGTCGAAGGCTAGGTCGGGACGTCCATGCCTCCCGCGTTTCGGATGATAGTGTTCGACCTTTCCATAGTCCACATGGTCAATCTTGCTTTCGCAGTACGCGCACTTCCCGTGGAACATCTTCTTCAGGGCATCTCGCACCTGGGGATGTCGGTACTTGCTCTCGGCACGTTTCCTTCCCGCCTCGGACGACGCGGCAAGCAGGGCAGCCTGCCATCGCTCTGCATGCCGTTCCAATACCTCGGGTTTGGGAATGCGCATGACTGGAATCATGACACTTTTTTCTCTAGAAACGCGTCGATCTTGGCGTCCAGGGAGTCTGGCTCCGGATACCCACCCAAGGGCCTCGCTTCACTCATGAAGTCCAGCAGGTGTTGATACTCGCGATGCTCCGCTGATGTTCGCCGGGTTCCTCGACGCGACAATTGGTCGTAACGGTCAATCTTCTCTTGAGTCTGAGGTGAGTACGGCGACAACCGGCCAAACGCGTCACTTTCCAGGATCCCGTCAATGCTCTTGGCGGCGATGTTGGGCACTTCTTCAACTACGGACTTGCCCTCTTGGAGATCGAACTTGAGCGTCAGCGCGTCGTCTCCGGCGCCGGCCGCAATGAACGGGCTGTGCGTGGCGACAATGAACTGCAGGTTGGGAAACGTCTGGCGTAGTCTGCCCGCGACTTCACGCTGCCATTTCGGGTGCAAGTGGATATCTAATTCGTCAATCAGGACGACTCCGTGTTCCAATAAGGGGTCCCGGCTGTTGGGAAATGCCAGGATCAGTCGCCATACCAAGTCGCCGGTCAGGGCCAGCGTGCTGCGATAGCCGTCACTTAGGCTGATGGTCGGCACTTCAAGGCCGCCAACAGAAAAGATGATGCGTCCTTCGGATGTCACCCTTGCGAACCTCGCCTCCTCAGGGAGAACACGATTGATGGCATCGATGCCGAGGGTCTTAAGCCGCTGCGCCTCCTCGTCCGTCCCCTTCGCGATACGATAATCGAGATAGACCATCCACCTCTCGAAGACGGCCAGGGGCTCGGATTCGTCGAAGAGGGTGGTAAAATTGGCAAAGCGGGCCTGCGGCTCAAGCGATGGCACGATGATCTGACTTGAACGTGTCAAGCGGCGGAAAGCGCCGTATCCGACGGCCATCCAACCTGAACCTCTCGAGGGAAACGCATTCTCTCGCAACCAACTCAGAACCTTCTGGCCAGCCGGCACGATACTAGGTTCCGTATAATGTTTGTTATTGACCGTGATGGGCTTGGAACCGGTCAGTGTGTAGGAGTAACCAAACTCGCGCCGCACCTTTTGCGAGCCGTGCTGTCCTGGGTCGTTGTCTTCCTGATGAATGCGGGTGGCAACTCGGCCCAACTTGCCCTCGTCCCGAAGCCAACCAACCGGCCGTGGAATCAGCTTTTGTGCCCCTTCGGGGCCCGCCAGCAGCAGTCCGAGTGCCTGCAAGGCCGTGCTCTTACCGCCGCCATTCTCGCTCAGAAACGTCACCCACCGCGACGGACTTGAGCCGCGGGAAAAACGCAACCGCTGCGATTCAAAGCATCGGATATTCTCGATTTCCAGTTCTTCGACCCACATCGCTACATCTCGCGTTCAATCGGCGCCTAAGGGATGCTCACCAACAATCAACTGGCAGACCGCAGTGTGCGACCTGGCTGGCTATTCTAGTTTTCCGGGTGCGGTTTTGCACTATCCCAAGGCCAGCCGTGACTATTCGTCGCGTCGACGCCAGCGGGACGCCAACGATCGGCATGCCGTCCCGGCACGGTGGACTCGTCGCTTCCAGGGGGATTACTCTTGTCCAATGCACCTATTCTCGCCAGGGCGCAACACCACGGGGATGACACGCTCGCCGTAGCGGACGGTGGTGGCCGTGCCCGTCTTGCTGCGCACCGTCGCGGAGAGTAGTTGGCCCGCCTCCCAGGCGAGGTCGACCTCGAATCCGCCACGGGCGCACAATCCCTTGACGCTGCCGCTGGGCCACGCTGCGGGCAGCGCGGGCAGCAGCTCGATCTCGCCGGCGTGCGACTGGACCAGCATCTCGGCGATCCCGGCACAGCCGCCGAAATTGCCGTCGATCTGAAACGGCGGGCAAGCGTCGAACAGGTTCGCGTACGTGCCGGCGCCCTGACCGGTATAGTTCAGCACCCGCTCGCCCGTGAGGTGCAGCAGCGATTGGAGCAGCCGGTGAGCACGATCGCCGTCACCCAGTCGGGCCCAGAAGTTGACCCGCCACGCCAAGGCCCAGCCGTTGCTCCGGTCGCCGCGCACGTCCAGCGACTTGCGGCAGGCCTCGGCCAGTTCGGGCGTTCCGCGGCGGGTGATCTCAGAGTACGGGTGCAGCCCGTACATGTGCGATGTGTGGCGGTGCGTCGGCTCCGGCTCGGGGTACGGCTCCAGCCATTCCTGCAACCGGCCATCGGGGCCGATCTGATTCGGCGCCAGCCGGGCCCGCTTGTCGAGCAGTTCCCGGCGCAGGTCCGGGTCCAACTCCAGGATCTCCGCAGCCCGCGCCGTGTTGCCGAACAGCTCGCGCAGCACCTGCATGTCGATCGTCGGCCCGAGGCACACGTGCGCGAACTGGCCGTCCGTCAGCTGGAAGCGATTCTCCGGCGAATTGGACGGCCCCGTGACCAGCCACCCGTGCTTAGGTTCCTCGATCAGATTGTCCAGGTAGAACAGCGACGACTCGCGCAGGATCGGGTATGCCCAGGCGAGAAAATCCCGGTCCAGCGTAAATGCGTAGTGTTCCCACAGATGCTGGCACAGCCAGGCCGAACCGCTGACCGTCGCTCCCCAACTGGCGTTCTCGCCGGGCGAGGTGAAGCCCCAGGGAT
>CAIYOB010000172.1 GCA_903927685.1 uncultured Planctomycetaceae bacterium | reverse complement strand
GGCGAGTAAGCAGTGCCACAGGCAAGACGCTCGTCGCTCGGTGTGGCACGGCTCACTCGCACAAGAAAAGATGCCTCGGCCGGACTTCACGGATCAACCCGCCAGGAAGTTATTCCCGGCGAGGGCAAGAATCGACCAAGGTGGACGAATAGAATAGGACGGGCTTCCAGCCCGGTTCGAATGGCGGGCGAGACACGAAGCCAATCGCTCGTCCGTGCATTGCTGTTGTGGGGATGTAACTTTCGGTGGCTCTCGCGCCACTATCATCAAAAGCGCGACGCGGCTCAGGCCGCAGGCCCGACGGAAATGTGTACGGTTGCTTCGCAATCTGCCGATGAAGTGGCCGGCCACGGGAATGCCAACCGGTCCAGGAGCGAATCATGGTAACGCGGACAGGATCGTTCGACAGCGGTACGGCGGGTGGCTCCTCGGTGGCCGCCGATGCTTCTCAGGCCTGGGCCGCTTATCAGCCCGCTGACGGCCAGCCGTGGGATCTCCGCCGCGCGGCGCACCTGTATCGCCGGGCCGCGTTCGGCGGGACCTGGGGCGAATTGCAGCAGGCCCTGCGAGACGGCCCGGAAGCGACCGTCGCGCGTCTGGTCCGCCCGGCAGGCGATCTGGCGGCATTTCAGAAATCGTTCGACGACTACGATCGGGCCGCGGGATCGTCGGATTCCGACGAAGGTCCTCGAGCGTGGTGGCTGCGCCGAATGCTCGAAACGCCCCATCCGCTGCTGGAGAAGATGACGCTGTTCTGGCACAGTCATTTCGGGATCAGTCGAGCCCGGGTCAAGCTGGGCCACTTGCTCGTGCCGCTGATCCACACAATCCGCAGGCATGCGTTGGGCAGTTACGCCGACCTGCTGGCCGCCGTGTTGCGCGAGCCGGCCGCGTTCCTGGGCTTGGGAGCGGACGCGAGTCGCAAGGCCCTGCCCAGCGACCGCGTGGCGCGGCAGTTGCTGGCCCAGTACGGACCGGGACCGGGCGGGTACGACGAACAGGATGTCCGCGAGACGACTCGGGCGCTGACCGGCTGGTTCGTGTTTCAGGGCGATCTGCGGCTGGTGGACCGGGAGCACGACACGGGCGAAAAGCGGATCCTGGGCCAGGCGGGCAACTGGGCCTTGGACGACGCGGTGCGGATCGTGGTCCAGCATCCGGCTACGGCGCGGAACGTCGTCGGCCGCGTGTATCGCTGGCTGATCTCGGAGACCGACGAACCGGCCGCGGGACTGCTGGAACCGCTGGCCGCCGCGTTTCATCAGGATCATGACATCGGCCGGCTGGTGGAAACGGTGCTCCGTTCGAATGCCTTCTTCGCGCCCCATGCGTATCGGCGGCGGGTTAAATCGCCCGTCGAGTTGGCGCTGAGCATGATTCGTCCGCTGGAAGGCGGCGTGCCGACGTTGCGGCTGGGTGGCGAGTTGGCCGAGGCGGGGCAGGACCTGCTTCGCCCGCCCACGATCAAAGGCTGGCTGGGCGGCCGATACTGGCTGAATCCGTCGGCGATGATCCAGCGCACCCAACTGGCCGCGGCGTTGCTAACCCCGGGCGGAGCGCACGGCGCGGGACTGGATCCGGCCGCCGTAGTCCGGCGACACGGGGTGTCGGATCCGAGTGAAGCCGCGAAGTTTTTGTTGAACCTGATGCTGGACGGCGACGTCTCTGCGGAGACCCGGGACCGCCTGGCCAAGCGGGCGGCCGGTGCGGCCGCGAGTGGCTTGCCGGGGGCCGCTCGCGAGTTGGCACGCGATCTCGTGAGCTTGCCGGAGTTTCAATTGGGTTGAGTTCGAATGCCGAGGCCGTTTTGGTAGACGCCTGACAGAATCATGACGGGTCGAATCATGGGATGCAGTCCCGAATATCAATACGAAGGGCGAGAATCATGTCGCTGACTCGACGCGAGTGGCTGAAATCGACGGTCGGCACGCCGGCCTTGCTGGCGCTGACGCCCATCGTGCCGTCCATTTTCTCGCGGGCGGCCCGGGCGGCAGCGGCAGCGGCGGCGCAGGACCAACGCGATAACGTCCTGGTCCTGCTGCAATTGTCCGGCGGGAATGACGGCCTGAATACGGTCGTGCCCTATGCGGACGACCACTATGGCCGCAGCCGCACCACGTTGCGGTTGGCAGAGAACGAATTGCACAAGCTCGATGCCTCGCTGGGCTTCCACTCGGAATTCGCCGCCGTCTGGAAGTTGTACCAGGAAGGCCGGGCCTCGGTCATCCAGGGCGTCGGATATCCCCGCGGCAATCGGGACCACGACGCCGCCCTGCGGGATTGGCACACGGCCCGGCCGGGCGATGACGCTTGCCAGACCGGTTGGGTGGGCCGCACGATCGACTTGGCAGCCAGCCGTGGCGACCCGACGGTCCCCGGCATGTTCGTGGGACCGATCGACAAGCCGTTTGTGCTGCAGGCCGAGCAACAGATCGTGCCCGCGATTCGCGCCTTGGATGCCGGCCAGTTGCCGGGCCTCGAGCGACTGCGGATCCAGGGGCAACGATGGCACGAATTGGGCGGGCCGGCGGCCGGCGGCGGTTCGTCGCCAGAGAACGCCGCGAATCCGCTGCTGGATCTGGCGGTGCGCAACCAGCAGGCCGCCTATGCCGACGGCGCGCAGCTGGAGGCCGTCTTGCGTCAGGCGGATCGTTCCGCGGACTATCCTCCGTTCCAGCTTGCCAGCCACCTGGCTGCGGTCGTCCAGTTGATTCGCGCCCGACTGGGCATCCGGATCTTCGTCGTCGAGCTGGGCGGCGGCGGGATCGGCGGCTTTGACAATCACGCCAACCAGCGGGACAACCATGCCGCCTTGCTGCGGCAGATGTCGCTTTCGCTCGCCGCCTTTGTGAATGACCTGCAGCGGTCCGGGCTGCTGGACCGCGTGATACTGCTGACCTTTTCCGAGTTCGGCCGCACGCTGGCCGAGAATGGGCGGCGGGGTACGGACCACGGCGAGGCCGCACCGGTGTTCTTGTTCGGCGGCCGGCTCCGGGGCGGCTTGGTAGGGGCGCATCCGCGTTTGGACCAGCTCGTCGGCGAAGCCCCGGCGACGCACACCGACGTGCGTCGCGTGTACGCCACCGTGCTCGACCGCTGGCTGGGCCTGGACAGCGCAGCCGTCTTGGGCCAGGCTTACGAACCGCTGGACGTGTTTGCGTGAGCGGTGGCTAGGCCGTCATGCCCCGGGCTTTGAAGGGGATGACGATGGGATTCTGAAAGCGGCCGACGCCTTTCAATGCCTCAATGATGTCTGGCGCCAGGCTCTTCATCATCCAGGTGTGCGTCCGCCACTGGTCGCGGTGCCGAAAGGGCATCAGGATCACCAGGATCGGGCCGCCGTTGCTGTTCATGACGTAGTACAGCGCGATCGACTTGTTCGACACCTTCTGCAAGCCGATCAGTTCGGCATCTTCGACGCCCCGGTCGAAGATCGCCGACAGCCCCGCCGTAGCGCGCAGCACCTGGTCGCGGACTTGCGGATTCACATTGGCCGGCAGCGACTCGGCCAACGCCTGGTTCGCCTCGACCGCCTTGCCCTCGGACAGCAAGCTGAAGAAGCGGACATAGCTGGCGTGAATGTCCTTCAACTCATACTGTTGCAAGTACCGTTCGGCGTCGGTGGCCTCGGCTTCCGCGGCCGCAGCGGTGTTGGCGCAGGTCAAGGCCAAGGTCAAAATGGCGGTGAGTTTCAGCACGTTCATGATGATGGCTCCTGGCCCGGATACCCCGGGGCGTTGGCGACGAAGCAAGCCCACCGGGCAACCCGACGCGTCAGCGAGGCAATTTGCTGTAGCCGTCCAGCAACATCATAGCACAGTTCGCACGATCGAGGCACCGCGAGGAGAAGGAAGAACAACGTCATGGCGTCGAACCGCAGGGATTTCTTGAAGGGCTCGGTAGCCGCAGCAGCGGCGGGTGGTTGGAGCGCAAACGCCGCTGGGGGCCATGCGGCGGAGCCGTCCACCGGCGAAGTCGTGTTCCAACGCCGTCTGACCGTCCGGCATGAGGTGGACGTGTTCGTCGCCGGCGGTGGCCCGGCAGGCGTCGCGGCGGCGGTGGCGGCGGCCCGCCAAGGGGCCCGCGTGTTCCTGGCCGAACGCCATACCTGCCTGGGCGGCATGGGCACCGCGGGCATGCTGCCGCTGTTCATGCCGTTTACCGACGGCATCCACATGCTGGCCGGCGGGATCGGCGCCGACATCCAGCGGCGGCTGAAAGAGGCCGGCGGCACGGGGCCGGGCAGCGACGTGACGATTCGCGCCGAGGTGCTCAAGCGGGTGTACGACGAACTGCTGGTCGAGGCGAACGTGCAGTTCCTGTTCCACACCAACCTGGTCGCGGTCGAGGCGGACGCGGGCCACGTGTCGGCGGCCGTCCTGGCGGGCAAGAGCGGCTTGTTCGCCGTCCAGGCGCGGGTGTACCTCGACTGTACCGGCGACGGCGACTTGGCCGCGTGGGCCGGTGCCCCGTTCGAGAAGGGCGACGAGCAGGGGAACATGATGGCCGGGACGCTCTGCAGCCTATGGGCCGACATCGACTGGTCGGCCGTGAACCAGGGCGGTCGGGCCAGCGACGAAAGCCGCCTGGAAGACGCCTTTCGCGACCATGTCTTCACCCACGATGACCGGCATCTGCCCGGCATGTTTCGCGTCGGCCAGCACACCGGCGGCGGCAATCTCGGGCACACGTTCGGCCTGGATTCAACCGACGAGCAGTCGCTGACCCAAGCCCTGGTCGGGGCCCGCAAGTCGCTGGTGGAATACGAGCGTTACTACAAGCAGTACCTGAAGGGCTTCGAGCGGATGGAATTGGTGGCAACCGCTGCGCAGCTGGGAGCCCGCGAGAGCCGGCGGATCCTGGGGGACTATGTGCTGAACCTGGAGGACTTCAAGTCGCGGGCCGACTTTCCGGACGAGATCGGCCGCTACAACTATGCAGTGGACATCCACGCGGCCAAGCCGGATCTGGCCAGCTACCAGCGATACGCCGAGGACTTCCAGAATCTCCGCTACGGCCAAGGCGAAAGCTACGGCATCCCGTACCGCTGCCTGGTGCCGCAGAAGCTGAGCAACGTGTTGGTGGCCGGTCGCTGTGTCAGTACGGACCGTTACCTGCAGAGTTCGCTCCGCGTCATGCCAGGCTGTTTCATCACCGGACAAGCGATCGGCGTCGCGGCGGCGATTTGTGCCCGGCAGGATTGCGACCCCCGTTCCGTCGCCGCCGCGGATTTGCAGCGGCGGCTGAAAGACATGGGGGCGTATCTGCCGAACTGCTGACCGGATCCGTCACATCCCGCGGAGTGTCAGGGGGCCGTGTTGCCCAGCACCTTTTCGGCCTGGGCGCGGGGCTTGGGAGTCCGGGTTCGGTCGAGCACTTGGCGCAGGGCGGCGCGGATTGCGTCCTGGTTGCCCGCGGGCAGTCCTTCCGCGATCAGGCCCGCCGTCCAGCCGGCGTCTTCGGCGATCTGCGGATCGTCCAGCAGCGAGACAGCCAGCGCCAGAGCATCCAGGCTGACGACGCGTCCGAGGACGCCCAAACCCAGTTGCTTTTCGTCGCGGCGTTTGGCGGCTCGGATCGACTGACCCAACAGGCGCAAGTCGGCCGGCCGCTCGCCCTCGGGACTAGCCAAGCGGATCAAGCCCCGGACAGCCAGCACGTGATGCCGCAGGGTTTCCTCGCCGGCGAGCTTCTCCAGGTGCGGTACGACGGCCCGGTCCGGCCACGAGGACAGCATGCGCACGGCCTCGTCTTGCACCGTTTGATCGGCATCGACCAGGCAGGACGCGACGGACTCGAGGGCGGCCGCGCCGCCCGCCCGGGCCAGCGCCTGCAACAGTGTGACTCGCGTCTCGCCATCGGCGCCGTCCAGGCTGGCGGCCAGTGCCGGCACGCAGTTCTCGCGCCCGCGGCCGCACAAGGCCAGGAGCGTCGCCTCGGCCTTGGTCCGCTGTTCGGCGCTGGCGGCGTTCTGCAGCAGCTTGACCACATCGCCGGTCTGCCTGTCGTCTGCGAGCACCCGCAACGCGTCCAGTGCGGCCAGGCGGACCGGGGCATCCGGGGCGGACGCGGCTGCCACCACGGCCGGCAGCGATTCCACGGCGTTGCGTGCCGCCAGGATTGCCAGCAACTGGACGCGAACGTCGGCCGGCGCGGGGCCCACTTGGGCCGTGAGCGCCCGATTCACGCCGTCGCCTTTCAGCTGGATCAAGCTCTGTCTGGCCGCCTGCTGTTCGCCGTCCGGACCGGCGGCCGTCCGCGGCACCAACAGCGGGACGTCAGCCTCGGTGCCCAATTTCGCCAACGCCCGCAGGGCCGCGGACCGCACCGCTTCGTCCGGCCCCTGGGCCGCGTCCAGTACCGCCGCCCGGGCCGCCGGGTCGCCGCGCTCGCCCAAAGCGTCGATCAGTTCCGCACGCGCCTCCGGCCGCAACTTGGGCAACAGCTGGACGAAGTGCCCTGTGGCCGCCGCCCCCGGCACCTCCGCACGGACTTGCTGTAATCCGATCGCCCGCATCTCCTTGTCCGCGTCGCCGACCAGATCCCCGATCAACTGCAGCAGATCGGGGCTCGGAGCCTCGGCGGCCGGCAGGGCAGTGGACTGACAGCAACACACCACCGCGGCCAGACAAGCTGCCCAAACGACCCGATTCGGGAAACCGACCCACGTCGTTTTTTCGTGAGGCGAGAACATAAGGTACCTCCTGCGTCCTGTGACTGATTGGCAAAGTTGAGACGCTGACATCAAGGGCGGAACGCGTGCGCCGTCAGGGCCATGTATTGACGTGGTTGGGTTTGAACGCAACGAGCCACCAGCGGCCAGACCTGGGGGCTCGCCACTCGTGCCTCGCGGCTCGACCCCAGGCACCCGGCATCAATTCTTAGCCTTGACGATGCGCTACGCACGTCGCCGCGACCGGTGTCCGCGTGTCAGCCCGGCTTCGAGTGCCGCGGCGACCGTTTGCAGCGCCTTGATCCTGGCGTGTAGCTTGTCATTCGCTTCGAGGATCGTCCAGGGGGCATACGTCGTACTGGTGCGGCGGAGCATGTCGGTGACCGCCACTTTGTAACGGCTCCACTTCTGGCGATTCCGCCAGTCCTCGTCCGTGATCTTCCACGTCTTGTCCGATCTCTGCTCGCGGTCGCGAAAGCGGCGGAGCTGTTCATCCGGGTCGATGTGCATCCAGAACTTGACCAACACCGTCCCGTATTCCGCCAACTGGCGCTCGAACTCGTTGATCTCGCGGTAGGCCCGTTTCCATTCGTCTTCGCTGCAGAACCCCTCAACACGTTCCACCAGCACTCGGCCGTACCAGCTGCGGTCAAAAATCGTGATATGCCCGGCCTTGGGCAGTTGCCGCCAGAATCGCCACAAATAGTGATGCGACTTTTCCTCCTGCGTCGGCGCCGCGATCGGGACCACTTGATAGCCGCGGGGATCCAGGCTGCCCGTCAAGCGGCGGATGTTGCCGCCCTTGCCGGCGGCGTCCCAGCCGCAGTACACGATCGCGGCCGGGATCCGCGCCGTGTACAGCTCATGCTCCAGCTGCCGCAGGCGGGCCTGCAACTTGACGAGTTGGCGTTCGTACTCCTCCCGTTCCAGCGACAGGCTGAGGTCGACGCGATCCAGGATCGAATGCTCGCGGGTGGGCGACGGTTCCGGCTCGGGCATCGGCTGCGGAGTCATCCGGGGATGCTGCTGCCGGCGGTCGAGCTCTTCCTCGAGCGCGTCGATGATCGTCTCGAAGACCTTGGTCCGCGTGTACCGATCTTGCGTCGCCTCGACGACGGTCCACGGGGCGTGGGCCGTCAGCGTACGTTCGAGCATGGCCTCGACGGCCGTCAGCCATTCGTCGTACTTGCGATTCTGCCGCCGTTCGGCGTCGCCGACCGTCCAAGCCGTCGCGGGATCGCCCAACAGCTGCTTGTGCCGCTGCCGCTGCTCCTTCCGGCTGATATGCAGCCAGAATTTGACAATCACGATGCCGGACTCCGCCAGCTGTCGCTCGAATTGCAGAATGTCCTCGTAGGCCTCGCGGATTTCGAGGTGCGAGGCCGTCTGTTCGACCCGCTCCTCGAGCACGCGCATGTACCACGAGCGGTCGAAGATCGCGATCTGCCCGGCCGCAGGCAG
Source organism: uncultured Planctomycetaceae bacterium (assembly GCA_903927685.1). The sequence continues at coordinate 18,550 of CAIYOB010000172.1, read as the reverse complement.
CTTGTTCCAGAACCGCCACAGCCAGGGGTAGAAGCGTTCCGTCTCGTTCGGCGGCTTGATGGGATAGACCACAAAGCCGCGCGGGTCCAGGGCCTGGGTCAGCCAGTTGATGACCGTGCCTTTGCCGGCCGAGTCCCAGCCTTCGAAGACGACCACCAGCGGCACGCCCGCTTCCTTGGCGGCCCGCTGGCACTGGCCCAGGCGGACCTCCAGCTGCGGGAAAACCTCGCCGTAGATTTCCTTCGACAGCCGCTTGTCAAGGTCGATCAGTTCCAGCATGTTGCACGCTCGCAGTCTGGTGGGAGAGCCGCCCCGGAGGTTTCCGGCTGCAGTCCACGGCGACTCCGCCGGGGAGTCCCCCACCGACTACGATAATCACTGGCGGGCCGGCCGCAACCCGGGCCCTCACTGCTTGCCGGCGGCGGCGAGCAGTCCGCGGACGGCGGCCAGACGGACGTGCTTGGGCTGGGCTTCGGAATTCAGGCCCTTGTAGATCGCCATCGCCTCCGCTTTCTGACCGGCGGCCAGCAGCCGTTCGGCACAGCACAGCAGGGCGTCGGCGACGGCCGCCTGCAGCGGTCCGGTGGCCTTCTTCTGGACGTCGCCCAGCGTCTTGGCGGCGTCCGCGTTGCCGATCGCGCCCAGCGCAGCGACGGCCGCGGCGGCGATCTGCGGGTCCGAGCTGTCGACCAGAGCTGCCAGCAGGGGCGCGCTGTCCGCATCGCGGCGGACGCCCAGGGAATTGATCACGCCGACTTTCAACACGCCTTCGGTCTTGCCCAATGCCTCCCGCAGGGCCGCCGCCGCCGCCGCGTCGGGGATCCGCTCCAGGCCGTACCGGCCCATCTGCGCCAGTTCGCTGCTGGTTAGCAATTCCGCCAGGGCCGGGACCGCCTCGGCGGAACCGATCAAGCTCAGGTGGCGGCAGACGACGTCTTTCGCCGCGCGCGGCGCGTCGGTCTTCAGGACGGCTACCAGCCGCGTCTCCAGCGATTTCCGGGCCGCCGCATCGCCATGCGTCGCGGCCACCGCTTCGTCCAATGCCTGCAGGGCGCTGCGGTCTTGCCCCCAATCGTACGTCTTGAGCGTCTCGAACGCCTTGTCCACAGCCGCCGGGTCAGGAGGTGCCGCGACACCGGCGGTCAGGTTCACGCCCAGCAGAACGACGGCCAACAGCACTGCGAACGGGAGGGAGATGCGCGACATGATTGCTCCTCGTGTGAGTGTGGGAATGCTCGGCTCAGGCAGCCCGCATCAGGCAGTGCTGCCCGTGCTGCTGATTGTACAACTTTCCGCACCGAAAACCATCGTCCGCGGAGCCGCGTCCAAGGAAGCTTCGGCGCACGCCTCGGGCGTCTCCCAGATCACGACCTTCGTGGCCGTCACGCCGGTGCCCGCCAGCACCTGCGGACAGATCTTCTCCAGCAGGTAGCGGGCCATGTTCTCGGCCGTGGGATTGAAGGGCAGCAGGTAGTACTTGCTGGGCACCACCAGGCGGGCCGCCGCGATCCCGTTCTCGTCTTCCCGGGACAGCAGAAAGCCGTGGTCCCAGTGCTCGTCGATCCAGCCCTTGAAGCGGTTCTTGAGGACGGCAAAGTCGATCACGCGCCCGACCTGATCCGTCTCGCTGCCGGTGACGTAGAACTCCGCCGTATAGTTGTGTCCGTGAAAGAACTCGCACTTGCCGCCGTGCCGGTGCAGCCGATGGCCGGCGCAAAAAATGATGCGGCGCATGATCGTCAGGCTCATGAGGGGACTCCTGCCGTCAGCTTGGGGTTCTCGCGATGGCGATCTCGATCACGACCGGTCTTCTTCTCCAGATTCTTCGCCAGCGCGTCGGTCAAATCCACTCCGGTCTGGTTCGCAATACAGATCAAGACAAACAACACGTCCGCCAACTCGTCGGCCAGGTTGTACGCCTCGTCCGATTTCTTGAAGCTCTGGTCGCCGTACGTGCGGGACATGATCCGAGCCAGTTCACCGACCTCTTCCACCAGTTGGGCGAGGTTCGTCAACTCGGAAAAGTACCGCACGCCGATCGTCTTGATCCACTGATCCACACAGGCTTGCGCTTCTTCCAGTGTCATAATGGGTCGGCCTCAGGGCTGCAAGCCGCCAGGGATGCCCTTGGTGACAATCGCCACGGCGTCGTGCGGATGCAGGCTCTCCAAATGGCTGGCCTGGACGCGGTAGTCGACCAGGTCGGCCAGTTCGTCCAATGCCGCGCGGATGCGGCGGGCCGAATCTTCACACAACATCAGATTCTCGCCGTTCAGCCGCGCGAATTCCTGCTCGTCCCGGCGCTGGACGGCCGCTTGGACCGGCGTCGCCACGGCCGTTTCGATCGCGTCGATCAGCGCCAGCAACGGATAGTCCCGGCACTCGGAGTGCAACACGACCTGTACATTGGCGTGGCTCCGCTGACTGTGCGGCGTGGCCAGCGTGCCGTGACTGCCCAACCAGCGGAGCACCTGTGCGACGCTCAACCAGCGGTGGTCGGCATAGTCCTCCATGAACTGCTGCTGCAGCAACTGCCGCGCCAGCGCCGCCGAGCACGGGCAAGTGCTCGAGTAGGCCACGCTGACCTGCAACACATGCCGGACGCGGCCGCCGGTCAGCTCGCCTTCCACACGCACCGGGTAACTGCGCCAGGTCGTGTGATCGCTGAGCAGCGAACTGCGTTTCGCCAAGAACTCGAATTCGAAGGCCAGATGGCTGTGAGCGCTGAGCCCGTCCTGGGACGCGACAAAGGACCGCAGCAGCCGATCCACCAAGGGCAACCCGAACTCCGCCTGCTCCAATTCCTGCTGCAGACTCAGGAACAGCCGCGACATGTGGATGCCCTTGGCATGCGGATCATCCAGACTGACTTGAGCCGTCGCCCGGGCAGGGGTCAAGACGAGCCGCTCGGCCGAGTCGCGGACCTGCAACGCGATCTCGATGCCGGCCATCCCGACGCGATCCAGGCAACCGCCGACGTGGGCCACCGTATCCTGGACAATGTCCGGCAGTAGCGAGTGGGGCTGCGTGTTGGGGTCTCCGAACGGAACCGGAGGCACAAGCGTCGATTTGAGCGTCATGACAGAATCCCTGCAACTAGACGCTCATTACCATAGCCGTGGCGGGCAAACAGATCAAGCGACTAGTTCTTGGCGGGCGCGCCAAAAACCGACGCGTCGCGGCTAAACGCGACGGTCGCCGCCGACTCGGCACTGGTCATCGCGACCGGGACCGACAGAGCCGACTCAATCTTCCGATCGGTGTACCGGGATGCCATCTGCGAACAAAAGGTACCTGCCACCGCGGACAGGAACATCGCCAGCCAACTGAGGAAGTTCTGCTTCATGAGGAAGGGCCTTTTGGAGGGATACACGGATCCGATGTGGACCGCTATGTTGGTCGGCGTCGCAGAACCGGCGCAATCCATACGACAGCTCTACGACGCATAGAGTCTAGCTGAACTTGGTCAGCAAGACAAGCTCGCGAATCGAGGCGAGGAGTTTTTTCGGCTGGCGAGGCGGCCTTGGCTGGAGGGGCTTCCCAATCCCAGTAGTAAGCCGTAACGCGTCACTGGATAGTCACTTACGACAATTTCTTAACTTTCGATGGTTGAACGTCTGCTCGATCGGCGGAAGGTTGCATGGCGGAATTCTTCATCTATTTGGCGACCATCGCATCGCTGGCTCCTGGGCATACCGTGCCGGATGGCGTCATTTTTCGTGCGGTCCAGGTGGTCGTACGATCCAGTGCGATCGAAGTGCGTTACCAGCTGGGCTTGAGCGACAACATGATCCGGCAGGAACTCCGGGCGCTGTCGGCAGCCGATGTCGAGATCCCTACGGACGCGGCGGAGACGATCGCTCGATACCGCGACGTGATCACGCCGCTGATTCCCGAGCGGATCCGCGTCACGATCGATGGCCAGCCGGTTGCCCTGCGTGTGCACCGCGCAGACATTGTGCGCCAGCCGCACCGGCAACTGGAACTGGTCTATTTGATCCCCTTCACGCCGGGCTCGACGCCAGCGAAATTCATCCTCCGGGACGACAATTTTCCAGCGGTGCCGGGATACCACTTCGCCGCGATGCGCGCACGCGGCAATGCGACCGTCCTGCCCATCGGCGGCGAGTTGCCGCTGGATCGCCTGCCGTCGGCGCCCGAACCGGGCGAAGCCGTCTCGGTGCCGTTGGAGCCGATGCGGGGCTTGGCGGCCTACGTCTGTATCGCCGGCGCCAATCCGCCAGTCACCCTCGCTCCGGCTTCGCCCCCGGGCTTGGACTCTGGAAGTGATGGCCAGACCACCCCAGTCGCGGCCGCCGACTTGGCTGCCAATGCGTCAAGCGTGACCAGCCCGATTCCGGCGGATGTCGCCGCCGTCCAGCCCGAGCGTTCGGCCAAGACGCCGGCGACACCGCAGGCGGCTGGGCGTCTCGCGTGGTTCTTAGGATGGGGCGCCGCCGCGTTCCTGATCGCCGCCGCCTGGTGGTGGACTTCGCACCTCAAACGAAACTGAGGCGTTTTTCCGATGGCTTTACTCCTGTTGCTCGGCATCCTGCCGTCAGCCTCGCCAGTCGCCGAACTTGCAGAATCCATCCACATTTCCGTCGGCGTCCAGGGCGGTCAGGGTTGGATCGAGCACTCGGTGGAGTCGCCTTTTCAGGCCGGCACGACGAAAATCCAGGTCCTGATTCCCGACGGCCCGCCACCGGCCGAGCCTTATTCTACCCTGTACGTGTTACCCGTCGAGGCCGGCGACGGGCAACGCTGGGGGGACGCGCTGCACGAAGTCCGGCAGAACGACTTGCAGAACCGCCATCGGCTGGTTTGTGTCTACCCAACGTTCTCGCACTTGCCCTGGTACGCCGACCATCCCCAGCAGGCGACAATCCGCCAGGAGAGTTACTTCCTGCAGGTCGTGGTCCCGTTTGTCGAGCGAACCTACCCCGTGCGGCGGGATGCGGGCGGCCGGTTGCTGGTAGGCTTCAGCAAGTCCGGCTGGGGGGCATTCAGCCTGCTGTTGCGGCATCCGGCGACGTTCGGCAAAGCCGCCGCTTGGGACGCGCCGCTGGACATGTCGCAGCCCAACCGGTACGGCATGGAACAGGTTTTCGCCACGCAGGAGAACTTCGAGCCCTATCGGATCACCCGCCTGCTGCGCGAGCGTACGCCGGCCTTGCAGTCCGGCAACCGGCTGGTGCACCTGGGCTACGGCAATTTCCGCGACCAGCACCTGGCCATCGAGTCGTTGCTGCAGGAACTTGGCATCTCCCATACCTTTCGCGACGGCCCGTCGCGGCCCCACGCCTGGGACAGTGGCTGGTTGCCGGAGGCGGTGCAACTGCTGGTCGAGTAAACCGGTCCGGTGCCGAATGGCACGCGGTGAGAGAAGCAAACCGGAAAGGGTGGCCGGGGTCGAGTGCAGCGAGCCACCGGAATCCCCGCCCTGTGGGCTCGTTGCACTCGACCACAGCCACGACAGGACGGCCGGACTGCAGCACGGCAGGTATTGGACGCGGACTGTGGGCTCGCTGCACTCGACCACAGCCGCCCAGGCAATCATCAGTGCCCAACCCCGTGCCATTCCCGCACGAGGCCGGTGGGGCAGTCCGCTTGGCACAAACACCCAACATCGAACTTCGGCGTTGCGTCTGAAACGTCAGAATTCGACCTGGTATTTTTCGGTCATCTTCCGCCGGATCTCGCCCGTCTCGGCCTGTAGACCCTGCATGATGAGATTGGCCGAGGTGTTGCCGCGGATCGACTCCTGGGTGCGGATCTGAGCGGATTGTTGGCCCTGCAGGGCCAAGGACAGCTTCGGGTTGTAGGCGTACTGGTACGCGTACGCACCGCCCGCGTAGTAGCCGCCGTACGGTCCGACGCCGGCGCCGTAGGCCGTCGCGGTCCGCGTGTTGTAGGCTTGGATATTGGGGGCTTCGGTCAACCGGTAGCCGCTCCGCGCCCCGATCCCCTTCATCGCCGACTCGGCTTGCCGCAATTGCGCCGATACGTTCGCCCCCCAGTCGATCAGTTCCGGATCGACGTGCAGGATCGGCAATTGGTCGATCTTGGCGGCGTACTTCTCGAACCACAGGCCCACCTGGCCCCACGTCACGGATTCGTCGGATTTGCGTTTTCCAGTCAGGTCGTCCAGCAGGCTGGAGACGGACTTGAAGTACTGCTGCGAGGCCAGGGCGGCGTACTGCTGGTCGGTCGACTGCCCCGATGTTGCCGGTGAGGCCGACGCATGGAACTCGGGGGGAGCGTCCAGCAGACTGAAGATCCGCTGCCGACCACTCTGTTCCAAATAGCCTCCCAGCGTGATGACCTTGCCGCTGACCTCACAGGTCCACTGGTTGAACTCGTCGACCATCGCTCCATGGTTTGCCAACGCTTCCAACAGCAACGGCTTGGCCAACTCGGCGGTCAACGGCACGTCCTGTTCAAAATCGATCTTGATCTTGCCGTAGACCCGATCGGTAACCGTGACGCCCAGCATCACGCCGCGGATGCTCGCCAACGCCCCAGCCAACTGGTCGAGATCAACCGTTTTCCCCGCCAGGCTCGGCGCGGCATCCAGTCGCGACCGGACAAAGGCGACGGGAAACAGGTGCTTCAGGTCCATCGCCACAATGATCGGCGTCCCCAATTTGTCGGCATACTCGACGCCTTCCGCCAAGTAAGGGGACAGCGGAACACGGCCGGTCTCGGAGTACACTTCCTCGATCCAGCGTCCGCAATCCTGCCGGTTGGCCGGCCGCAGATAGCCCGCCATTTGCTTCGCAAACTGAACCACATAGATATCGGGCGGCAAGGCGGCCACGGCGCGCTGGCTGATCTCATCCACGCTGCCGCCGTGAAAGGCCGCGGCCTTGGCCATGGACGGCTCGAACTGCAGATCCGCAATGCCGGCTTGCCAGAGCGGATGCATTGAAGACAGCTCCAGCCGGGAAGACATCGCAAACCGCAGCGTTCCAGGCGGCACGACGATCCAGTTCGCGGCAAACGCCTGCTGCTGCTTGGCCGCCCAGCCTTCCTTGACGCCCAGCGGCGAGGCCAGAATCTCCTCGACGTTGAACAGGATCAGCGTGTTGGCCCCGTCGGGCAAGTGCCGCACCAAGTCGTTGAAACCAGCGCGGCTGGGTTCCGCCAGGACGCTTGCCAGGAAGAGGACAACCAATCCAGTTGCAAAGTGTTTTCGGTTCATGTTGTCGCCATGTGAGAAAAAGGAGATGCCGTGAGAAGACAACACGCGCAAGCGCGAACGCCGACAGCTTTACTGCCGCCCCATCGCCGCGCGGATCGCGTCTTCCGGCGAGACCAGGTGGTCCGAATTGTTCGCGTCCGCGGCGATCGACAGCAACACGCCTTTGACCTCGCCATTGAACGCGTTGCCGACGGGGCCGTAGTCCGGCGAGACGGGGGCTCCGGAGTCCTCGCCGACGTCGCAACCGTCGTCGGCAGAAAAGATCATCGCCTGCGTGAGCGGGACGCTGCCTTCGCCGGCGGCCTTTCCATCGACGAACAAGGTTACCTTGCCGCCCTTGCCCAGGCCGCCCCCGGCATAGGCAAACTCCATCCGCACCTGGTGCTGGCCCGGGGGCAGCGCCTCGCTGGATTCGACGAAGTAGCGATTCACACCGGCCACGTTGTAACAGTACTTCAGCTTGCCGCCTTTCGCGTACAGACTCCAGCCGCCGATATTCGCCCCTTGGGCCACGATGACGCCCTCGGCGCCCGACGCCGGGACGTCGATCTCGGCGGACACCGTGTGCGACTTGTTCTTGAGGTTCAAGACGCAGTTCTCTCCCAATCGTCCCATGCCGCCAAACAACAACTGGGTGTCGCCCCGGATCAAGGTCGGCCGCCCGGCGGTATCCGAGTTCATCCGCTCGGCCACTCGGTCGTCCAGCGGCAGGACCTTGTACCGCGTGGCTTCGATCAGGAACTGACGCTGCAGCTCATGGAGTTTATCCGGCATCTGCGCGGCCAGGTTGTTCGCCTGGCTCCAGTCCGTGTCCGAGTACAATTCCCAGACGTCGTCGTCAAAGGCCACCACCTTGGCGTCGACCAGCAGCCAGGGCGTCCGGTGCTTGGTGACCGCCGTCCACCCCTCGTGGTAGATGCCCCGGTTGCCGAAGATCTCGAAGTACTGCGTCCGGTGCCGATCGGGCGCCCGGGCGTCGTCAAACGAGTACCGCATGCTGACGCCTTCGATCGGATCCTGCTGGATGCCATTGACGGACTCGGGTTGGGGCAGTCCGGCCGCGTCGAGGATCGTCGGCGCCACGTCGATCACGTGGGCGAATTGGTGGCGGACCTGGCCGCGGGCCTGGAATCCCCGCGGCCAGTGGACGACGGCGCCGTTGCGCGTGCCACCCCAGTGCGAGGCGACCTGCTTGGTCCACTGATACGGGGTGTTCAGCGCATGGGCCCAACCCACGGCGTAATGGTTGTAGGACTCCGGCCCGCCCAGCTTGTCCAGTCGGGCCATCAGGAACTCGGGCGTCTCGAGTGCGGCCAAGCCGTTGAAATTGGCCATTTCGTTGTACGCGCCGATCAACGTGCCTTCGGCCGAAGCGCCGTTGTCGCCGACGATGTAGTAGATCAGCGTATCGTCGAGCAGATTCAGTTTCTCGATCATGGCGACGATGCGGCCGACGTGATAGTCCGTGAACTCCATGTATCCCGCGTACACTTCCATTTGCCGCCGCAGCACGGGCTTGAGATCGTCCGGCATCTTGTCCCAGGCCGGGATTTCCTCGGGACGCGGGGTCAGCTGGCAATCGGCCGGGATCACGCCCAACCGTTTCTGGCGGGCAAACGTCTCTTCGCGGAGTTGGTCCCAGCCCTGATCGAACTTGCCCTTGTACTTGTCCGCCCATTCCTTCGGCACATGATGCGGCGCATGCGTCGCGCCGGGGGCAAAGTAGACGAAAAAGGGCTTGTCCGGCGTGAGCGCCTTCTGCTGGCCGATCCATTTGATGGCCTTGTCGGTCATATCGGCGACCAAGTGATAGCCTTCTTCGGGAGTCTTCTTCAGTTCGACCGGCGTCGTGCCTTCGTAAAGCGTCGGGTACCACTGGTTCGCCTCGCCGCCGATGAAGCCGTAGAAGTATTCGAAGCCACCGCCGCCCGTGGGCCAGGAATCGTACGGCCCGACTGGACTGGTCTGCCAGACCGGCACTTCGTGGCACTTGCCGAACTGGGCGGTGGAGTAGCCGTTGAGCACCAGCGTCCGGGCCAGGGGCGACATCGAGTTGGGCAGCACCGAGCTGTATCCGGGCGCGCCGCTGGCGATCTCGGTGATATTGCCCATGCCAGCCGAGTGGTGGTTCCGCCCTGTGAGCAAGGCCTGGCGGGTCGGTGAGCAAAGGGCGGTGGTATGGAACCGGGTGTATTTCAAGCCGCTGGCAGCGAGCTTCTCGACGGTCGGCGTCTGGCAGGGACCGCCGAACGCGCTGGACGACCCAAACCCGGCGTCGTCGATCAGGACGATCAGGACGTTGGGCGCCCCTTGCGGTGGGCGAAGCTGCGTGATCGGCGGAAATTGGGTGTCGGGTTGCTTCGCGTCGTACGTGATCAGATTCGGCGGCACCGTGTTCGGCATCGGCAGATGCGAACGGTGCTTGACCTCCGGCACACCGGCTGACGCCGGGCCGCGGGCCGCTTGCGGCTCCGCCGCGGGGGCGGCCGCCGTCACCAGGAGGGTGGCCAAGAATGTGAGGAACCCTGCGGACCTGTCTGTTGTCATCGTCCTGTCCAACGTGATGAGATGCTTGTCATGGCAACCTGGATCCAGTACGCCTGATTTAAGTGCTTTCCTTCTGCTCGTTCAAGTCCCCGTCGTCAGAAAAGAAACGTCAACAACGCAGACAACCGATCGATTGATGGCGTTTTAGCCGCCCCCTATAATTGCGTTCTGGAGTTAAGGATGGCATTCACTCTAGGCAGCTTTCGTGCTCGTGTTGCCCCGCCAAATTGCTGGAAAGACGATGGCTGCTCTCGGCGCTGTGGGCGTCTGACTTGCCGGCGGCGGGCGACTGGGACGCAATCCGCCTGGACGGCGGCCAGGCCCTGCTCGACCACGTCAACGTGCTGTACGGGGCCGGCCCGGGCTCTGGGGCAGCGCAGGATGCCGGCGTCCCGCGGACCCAGTCGCGAGCGGTTCTTGTGCTCCGCAACAGCGGCGTTCGCGATCCATTCGACGGCGGAGTGAACGCGATGTACGGCGGCACCGTGACGATCGAGACCTCGCTGATCGTCGGCGCCGACCGGGCTGTATCCGGGTCTGCCGGGGCGGACATTACGATCGTCAACAGCACGCAGGACGACAGCAACGTCGACCTGTTCGGACACGGCGGCGAGACGTACCACGTGAACAACACGATCATCAGTAACAGCCGGGACCAGGGACTCAACGGCCTCCCAGGGACCATCCGCTACAGCAACGAGTGTTCGAATCATGGGAGGATTTTATTGCCAACTGGGCTGCCCCCACCCGGCCGCTACCGCGTCCGACCTCCCCCGCTGCGCGGGGGAGGTGAAAGCGTGCGACGTGTTCCCTCCGGAGCTTCGGCGGTCACTTTGGCGGTCCTTCGGGCCAGAGCGGGCCCAGCGGGCCGTTCTCGGTCGGGTCGATTGGCTGGCCCAGTTCAGGATAGGTACCTGGATTCAGCCCCAGCAGCCGGTCGTAGTCGGCTCGGGCGGCCGCATTGACAGCGGCGGAGCGGTCGGGGGCAACAGCGCGGCCAGCCCGCCCTGCGGCGTACGTGGCGGCACGGACGGCGCGGACCGCGGACGCGGGGTCGGCCCAGGAGTCCTCGACGGCGGCGGCCGCTTGGGCCGCAGCCTGGGCAGCCCCCGCGGCGAGGGCGAGGGCGGGGCCGCCGGCGAAGGACTGGGCGACGGCGGCGGTGCGGCCGGCAGCAGTCGCGGCGCGCTCGCCAGCGTCGGGAGCAACGTTCAGGTCCTCGCCGGCGCAGAACCGCTCGACAAAGAAAATCGCCTGTTTGACAGCCGCTCCATGCGTGGCAAAACTCGGCACCGCGTCAACGACCGGCAGTGCTCGTCTGGCGCACCGCACTGCGTAGGCGACGATTGCCAGTAGGGGCAGTCTCTTGAGGTCGTCTTCGGTCGGCAACGTGGTCTGATCTGGCATGGGCTCCTCCGCTTGCTGGTTCCGCCGATTATCGCCGGCCCGGCGGGAACACGCAATCTCGGACAGGCCCGCGGACTCGCCGGCCCTCACTGCCCCGCCAATTCCTTGGCCTTGGCCAGCATCCGCAGGAACTCGTCGCGATAGCCGCTGCTATCGCCGCTGGCTGCCTCGGCGGCGATCTCCTGGACGCCGGCAAACGAGGCGTTGCCGCGGTGCGGCGAATTGCGGAGCAGCATTCCGAACGCCGCGACGCTGGCCGCGAAACGGAAATCCCGGGTCGCCTGGCCGAACCGGCGGCCCTCGTCCCGCAGCGGGAATTCGAGCTTGCTGCTCGTGTCCCCGTCGGGTTGCTTGTAGCGGATTTTCAAGGTCAGCATTTCGTCACTGCCGGCCGTCGTGGTGGGCTCGTTCTTTGGCTGATACTTCAACTCGTCGACCGGCGGGAGCGAAACTCCGCTCTCCGCTCCGGCGGGGACGATCTCGTACAAAGCCGTCACCGTGTGGCCGGCACCGATTTCCCCGGCGTCCTTCTTGTCATCGTTGAAGTCCTGCGCCGCCAGGATCCGGTTTTCGTAGCCGATCAGGCGGTAGGCCGCGACCCGCTGGGGATTGAACTCGACCTGGATCTTGACGTCCTTGGCGATCGTGATCAGCGTGCCGGTCATCTGTTCGATCAGCACCTTGCGGGCCTCAGCCTCGGTGTCGATAAACGCATAGTTGCCGTTCCCCTTGCCGGAAACCTGCTCCAGCATCGCGTCGTTGTGGTTGCCCATGCCGAAGCCGAGCACCGAGAGGAACACGCCCGTCTTGGCGTTCTGCTCGGCCATCCGGACCAGTTCGTCCGTGCCCGTGACACCCACGTTGAAATCGCCGTCGGTGCACAGGATCACCCGGTTGACGCCGCCGCGGACGAAGTGGTCCAGGGCGGTCTGGTAAGCGAGTCGAATCCCGTCGCCGCCATTGGTCGATCCGCCGGCGTGCAGCCGGTCCAACGCGTCCAGGATGACCTGCTTGCGGTCGCCGGTCGTCGAGTCGAGGACCAGGCCCGCGGCGCCGGCGTAGACGACGATTGCCACTTGATCGTTCTCGCCCAACTGGTCGACCAGCAGTTTCATCCCGTGCTTGACCAGCGGCAGCTTGTTCGGCTCGTTCATCGAACCGGAGACGTCCAGCAGGAACACTAGGTTACTGGTCGGCCTCTGGTCGCGTTCAATCTGTTTGCCTTTGATGCCCACACGCACCAAGCGGTGAGCGGGCGCCCACGGGCATTCCGCCACTTCCAGGTGCGAGGCGAAGGGCTCGTCGCCGGTCGGCGGGGCGTAATCGTAGGTGAAGTAATTGACCAGTTCTTCGATTCGCACCGCGTCGGGGCGAGGCAGCACGCCTTGCTGCATCAGGACCATGCGGACCTTTGAATACGACGCCGTATCCACGTCGATCGAGAACGTCGACAGCGGCTCGTTCTTGACTTCCTGAAAGGGGTTCTCGACGATCGGCTGGTACTGGTCGCCGCCCTGGCCGGGACCGCGGCCATAGTCGGCAGGCGGCAAGGGCGTCCCGGGCGGCACTTCATATTCCGCCAATCCGGTCGCGGGCATCCCGGGCATCCCGTACTGACCGGCAACATCCATCGACATCGGAGCGGGGGCACTGCCCATCATTCCCATGGACATTCCCGGGTCGCCTCCCACGTATCCCGCGCCCCCCATCATGCTCGCCGGGGGCATCGGACCGCCGGGAGCCGGCGCGGCGCCGGGCATGCCTCCCATCCCCATCCCCGGCCCCATCCCCGCCGCCGGCGCGGGTGCACTGGCCGCCATCGCTCCGCCGTACGGAGACGAAGCCACCGGTTGCGACGCGTCCGCCGCTGCCGGCTGGACATGAAAGCGGATACTGTCGACTGTCGCGGGCGCTTCTCGAACCGGTGCGTCGGCCGGCCGAGCATACTCGTCCGAGTTCGTGCGCCCCGGAGCCAGCCCTAACGCCTCGGTCGGCGCGGCTTGCGGAGTCAGCGCGGCGGTCAGTTCCTCGGCTTCCTCGCGGCGGTCCCGCGAGGCGTCCGCTGGCCCTGTCACGGCGGCCAGCTGGCGTTGATTCGCCTGGCGGTACACCTGGAACCCGGCCCAGCACAAGCCCACCAGCGAGGCCGCGATTGCCGCGCCGCCCAACAGCCACCGGGCACGGCGACCCGCAGGCGATCGCATCGCCTGGCCCGCTGTCGCGCCAGCGGTGTCCCGGGCTCGCGCGGCCTGCAAGACCGAATCCCGCCGGGGCCCCGACAGGGACGCCAGTGGCTCGGTCCGCAGTTCTGCGGCCAGTTGCTCCGTCGCTTGACGCGTCGCCGCGACCGCTTGCCGCAACTCGCCCGACACCGCCAGTTCGGCCTCGAACGCCTGCCGCTGGCCGGCGTCCAATTCGTCCAGTACATACGCCGTGATTCGCGGGTCATTGGGATCGAAAGACATGGCGATTATTCCTTTCCCGGGTCAAGCCCAAGCCATTTTCTGGCGGATCGTCTTGATGCCTTGGTGCATCAGGAAGCCGACGTTCGAGACGCTCAAACCGGTCACGTCGCTGATCTCCCGATAGCTCAAGCCATCTTGGAGTTTCAAGCGGATGACCTCCTGCTGGTTGGCCGGCAGCACGGCCAGCACGGCAGCCGCACGGGCGACCGCTTCCTGGTGCTCCAGTTCCGACGCGGGCTCGCCGCCGCCGGCGACGCAGGCTTGGGCCTGTTGGTCACTGAGTGTCGTCATGCGATGCTCCTTTTTCAGCACGTCCATCGCCCGGTTGCGGCACACGGAGAATAACCAGGCGCGCAGCCGGCCAGCCAGCTTGTCTCGCGGTTCGCGGCAGAGTTTCAGGAAGGTATCCTGGACCACATCCTGGGCCCGATGGCCGTCGCCCAGCAACCGCTGCGCATAGCGGACCAGCGGCCCTTCGTACTCGCGCACGACGGACTCGAACCAAGCCGCATCACCACCGTCCCGTTTGCTGGTCATGGTCTCTTGCCGTGGAACAAGCCCAAGCTGCCTGCCAACTCAAGAACGATTCAGCCGCAGCTTTCTTAGAACGGTTTTCCGTGGCCGGGCGAATCGAACAGCAATTCGTACGGGTCGGAGGCGTCGCGCTCGGGCAGCGGCACCAGCGTCAGCGTGGCCGCCTTGCCCGGCGACAGCGTGCCGTAGTCCCGGTCGATACCCAACGCGGCGGCCCCCGCCTGGGTTCCCATCCGCAGGATTTCGCCGGGGGCTACGGTACGTCCAAATTGCCGGTGGACGTGCCGCAATTCCTCCCACACGTCCAGGTCCGGATTCGAGGCGCGGGAATCCGTGCCGACGGCGACGTTCACGCCCGCCGCCAGCAGCGTGGGCAGTGGATACGGTTCGTGCTCAAAGTACGCATGGGTCCGCGGACAGTAGACCAGCGACATGCGAGCGCTCCGGGCGGCGAGAAACGTGATTTCCTCGGGGCTCAGGTAGTTGCCGTGAATCACCAGGGCGCGATGGGCTTGCCCCAGGACGCGAAGAAAATCCAACGGCCTGGTCCCGCGCGGCAGCACATCGGGGTACCACGCGTCAAAGGACTGCAGCAGGGGCACGAACGGCCCGGTCCCGGACTGCAGCAGTTCTAATTCTTCGCGGGATTCGGCCAAGTGCAGCGCGACCGGAGCCTGAGACTGCCGACTCAACGGGCAGGTTCGCGCCAGCAGTTCCAGGCTGACCGTATAGGGTGCATGGGGCGCCAGTCCAGCACGCCACCGGGCGGACGCTGCGGGATTCGCCAGATGAGCGGCGGCACTGGCCAGCAGCGGTTCCACGCGTTGCGGCGCCAAGCCCAGTAATTCAAAGAACACCGTCGTCTCGACCGGGCTGTCCTGAAACGCGGCCTCGGGCCAGCCGGGCGAAGCGACTTCCCCGACCGCAGCCGTGCCGGTGCGGGCGACTTCGTCCAGGCCTCGCCGGGCGGCCTGCTCGCGCCGCTCGGCCGCATCGGGTTCGGCCAGTTCTTGCCGGCGCCACGTCACGACCGCCGCCAGCCAATCGGTGAAGGGCATCCCCGGACGCCCCAGGGGCGCGGACAAGCCGCTAAATTCCAAATGCGTGTGGGAGTTGATGAGGCCGGGCAGCACGGCGACATTGCCCAGGTCCCGCGGCGGATTGCCTGAGACGTTTTCCCCCACCGCGGCAATTCGACCGCCCGCCAGGGTCAAAATCCCATCCGGAATCGGCGGACCGTCGATCGGGAACAACCAACGAGCTCGGACCGCGTAGGTGTGCATACCGACATCGCGAAACGGGATCATGCGGGACTGCCCTCGCTGCGATACAGACCTTGCGTGTGGATGTACATTTCGACGGCCCGCGGAGTTTGATAGCGGATGCTCCGCCCCGCGGCCACCGCCTGGCGGATGGCCGTGCTGCTGAACTCGACCAGCGGCATTTGCACCTGGTGACTGCGGATCTCGTCCAGTCGCGAGGCGGACACCATGTCGCCCAGTACCCCGAAATCCGGCTCCGGCGTGTCGCGCCGGCGGACGACCACGGGGACCGCCAGTTCGCAAATCCTCGCCGCCTGACGCCAGCCCGGCAGATCGCGGAGCGAATCGGCCCCCATCAGGAAGAATAACTCGTCCAGAGGTCGTCGTTCTCGAAGCGTCGTCAGGGTGTCCACCGTATACGTCACGCCGCCGCGCTCGATTTCCAGTTCCGAGATGACAAATGCCGCGTGGCCGGCGATTGCCAGCCGCAGCATCTCCAACCGCCGCGGGGCGGACGTCAACCGCCACTGCTGCTTGTGCGGCGGAATCGACGCCGGCATGAACTGCACCTGATCCAGCCGGCATTGCTCGCGGCACGTTTCCGCCAGCAGCAGGTGCCCGTAATGCACCGGATCGAAGGTTCCGCCGAAGATGCCGACACGCATAGCTCATCTGCCCTTGGGTTGTGTTGTCTGGTATCGTAACAGGTGCGGTTGAACTTGACTACATTGTCCGGCCTGAGCCGAGCGGCTCGTAATCCGAAGCGCCTCCCTGATCTCGTAACCCGAAGCGTCAGCGAGGTTTCGTAACCCGAAGCGTCAGCAAGGTTTCCTAACTCCAAGCATGGCCCGCCAGCAGCAATCCCTGTTTCCGACCGATGTCCCTGCCTGGGAGATCGACGATGCGGCGGAAGCGTACGTCGCGACGGTCGTGTTCTCCGAGGCCCCGTTCGGGCCTTTCGACTATCGTGTCCCCGAGCGGTTGCGGGCCGCCGTGTCCGCGGGCCGCCGCGTCCGTGTGCCGCTGGGACGCGGCGACCGGTCCATGACGGGCTATTGCGTCGCACTGGAGCATCGGGTGGCGGGCGGCCGAGCGCTCAAGGACGTCGCCGACCTGGTGGACGACCGCCCGCTGTTGACGTCGGGGATGTTGCGTCTGACCCAATGGATGGCGGACTACTACCTGTGCCCCTGGGGCGTCGTGTTGGACGCCGTCGTGCCGGCCGGAGTCCGTGGGCATGCGGGCACGCGGGCGGTGACTTTCCTGCGCGTCCCGACCCAGGTGACCGCAAAGTTGACCCAGCTCGAACTGCCGGACAAACAGTTGCACGCCCTCAAGATCCTGGCGGCTTCGCCCGAGCCGCTGACGCCTCAGCAGTTGTCGCGCGCCGCCCGCTGCAGCCTGGCTCCCATCCAACGGCTTCGCGACCAGGGCCTGGTCGTCGAGGAATCGCGGCGGGTGCGCAAGGGCGACTTGGAGGAGCAACCTTACGCCCGCGAGCAGCGGCACGACTTGAATCCGGACCAGCAGCAAACGTTGGACCGGATGCTGGAGGCCCTGAACTCGGGTCGGCACCACACCTTGCTGATCCACGGCGTCACCGGCAGTGGCAAGACAGAGGTCTATATCCGGGCGATCGAGGAGATGGTCGGGTTCGGGCGGCAGGCGATCGTTTTGGTCCCGGAGATCAGCTTGACGCCGCAGACCTGCCAGCGGTTCCGGGCCCGTTTTGACCGCGTGGCCGTGCTGCACAGCCATCTGAGCGACGCCGAGCGGCATTGGCACTGGGAGCGGATTGCCGGCGGCGAAGTCCAGGTGGTGGTCGGCGCCCGCAGCGCGGTCTTCGCGCCCACGCCGCACCTGGGGATGATCATCCTGGACGAGGAGCACGACGGGTCGTTCAAGCAGGATCTCGCGCCGCGGTATCACGCCCGCGAGGTCGCCTTGTGGCGGGCTCGCGCCGAAAACGTCCCCCTGGTGCTGGGGTCCGCCACGCCTTCGCTGGACAGCTGGCAGCGTGCCCAGACAGGTGAATTCGAGTTGCTGGAAATGCCCCGGCGTGTGCTCCAGCGGCCGCTGCCGGATGTGACGGTGGTCGACCTGCGGGTCGCGGGCAAAGGGTTCTATCATGGGGGGGCGATCAGCCGGCAGTTGTATCAGTCCATGCAGCGAGCGCTGCAGGAAGACGGCCAGATCATCCTGCTGCTGAACCGGCGGGGTTACGCCACCAGTATCCAGTGCCCGGGTTGCGGGCACGTCGTCCGCTGTGCCGATTGCGACATTCCGCTGACCCATCATCGGGAGGAGAACAAGGCGATCTGCCACTATTGCGACTACATGGCCACGGCCCCCAGCGTCTGTCCTCAGTGCGGCTCGGCCGGCATCCGCTACGCCGGCCTGGGCACGCAGAAGCTGGAGCAGGAGGTCCGGGCCCGCTTCCCGTACGCGCCGTGCCTGCGGATGGATTCGGACAGCATGCAGCGGCCGGGCAGCCACGAACAGGCGTTCGCCCGGTTCCGCGCCGGCGAAATCAAGATCCTGCTGGGCACGCAGATGATCGCCAAGGGCCTGGACTTCCCCAACGTCACGCTGGTGGGCGTGATCAATGCGGACACCGCGCTGCACTTTCCCGATTTTCGCGCCGCCGAACGGACGTTCCAATTGGTGACGCAGGTGGCCGGCCGCACCGGACGCGGTGATAAAGGCGGCCTGGTGCTGGTCCAGACCTTCAGCCCCGAGCATGAGGCGATCCAAGCGGCGGCCCGGCACGATTTTGCCGCGTTCGCCCAGCAGGAACTGCCCGTCCGCGCCGAGTTCTACTACCCGCCCGCCGCGGCCATGATCCGCCTGGTCGTCCGCGGCCCGTCGGAAATGGCGACCGAACACTTTGCCGAACACGTCGTCCAGCAATTGCGGCAGGCCTGGGAGGCCGCGGCGAAAGCCGCGTATCCGCAGGGCCTGGGCGAGGAAGCGGCCGCCAAGGAGTTCCGCATCCTGGGGCCGGCTCCCGCGCCGATGGCCAAACTGCGGGGGCTGTTCCGGTTTCACGCCCTGATCCAAGGCCGGGATCGCGACCGGCTGCGGAGTGTCGTCCGCCAGGCGACCGGCGACCTGAAGCCGCCCGACGACAT
>CAIYOB010000171.1 GCA_903927685.1 uncultured Planctomycetaceae bacterium | reverse complement strand
TTTCTGGCGGCCCAGATCCCGGACGGCGTTGGCCAACTGCCGCGCCAGGATCTGCCGCAGCCAGGCGGCCAACTCGGCCTCGCTCGTTCCGCGGAATTGGCTCCGCGCCGACAGGGCCTGGACCAGCGTCTGCTGGACAACATCCGAGGCGTCAAGCCGACCCTGCAGCTGACGCCCGACGTGCCGCCCGGCCAGCAGGTGCAAGTAGCCGCGGAACCGCTCTAAGTCCGGCAATTCCGAGTTCTCCGAGTCATTCATGGCAGGCCTCTATGCAGGTAGACACCGTTGGCGACCGTCCTGGGCGCGAACGCGGACAAGAATTGGCCTTGGCGGAAGCGGAACACCCGGTCATCCCCAACTGCCGGGATTTCGTGTATAACCTCTGTCAGCCTGTTGGGAAAGACGACAACGATGCCAGCCATTTTCACCTACGAACTGACCGTCGCCCAGGCGGCGATTGACGAGCAGGGGCACGTCAACAACCTGGAATACGTCCGCTGGATGCAGGAGGCGGCCATCGCCCATTCCGCAGCCCAAGGCTGGACCTCCGCACGCTACCTGGAAATCGGCGCCGGCTGGGTCGCGCGATCCCATTGGATCGAGTATCTGCAGCCGGCGTTTGCCGGTGACCCGATCGTGGTTTACACCTGGGTCGCCAATTTTCGCAAGATTCGCTCGCTGCGCAAGTACAAGATGGTCCGGACCAGCGATCTGGCCGTCCTGGCCGTGGCCGAAACCGACTGGGCCTTCATCGGCCTCGAACATCGCGTCCCCCGCCGCGTTCCGTCCGAAGTCGCCGACGCGTTCATCGTCGTTCCCGAGGACCAGGAACCGTGAATCCCCGGTGGCCGTGAAGCCGCCCTCGGCTCCTTCTCAGCGACGAATCCAGCCGCTATAAAAGCGGCATGAGCAAACAATACATCTATACGATTGCCGGATTGACCAAGAAGCGCGCCCAGCGCGAGGTGCTGAAGGATATCTGGCTGGCGTTCTATCCCGGCGCCAAGATCGGCGTGCTGGGACGCAATGGGGCCGGCAAGAGTTCGCTGTTGCGGATCATGGCGGGGCAGGACACGGAGTTCGATGGCGAAGCCCGGCTGACCGACGGGTTCTCCCGCGGCTTTCTGCCCCAAGAGCCGGTGTTGAATCCGGACAAGGACGTCTGGGGCAACGTCGTCGAGGCCGTCGCGCAGCGGCGGTCCATGCTGGACCGCTACAACGAAATCAGCGCGAAACTGGGCGAACCGCTGGACGATCGCCAGATGCAGAAGCTGTGCGACGAACTGGCTCGGCTCCAAGACCAGATCGACTCGACGAATACCTGGGAATTGGATCGCGAGATTGAAATCGCATTCGACGTGATGAACCTGCCGCCGCGGGACGCGGATGTCGACACGTTGTCCGGTGGCGAGCGGCGGCGCGTGGCGCTGTGCAAGCTGTTGCTGCAACGGCCTGATCTGCTGCTGCTGGACGAGCCCACGAATCACTTGGATGCCGAAGCCGTCGCGTGGCTGGAACGGCACTTGTCGGAATATCCGGGCACCGTCGTGGCCGTGACGCACGACCGGTATTTCCTGGACAACGTCGCCGGTTGGATCCTCGAATTGGACCGCGGGCGCGGCATCCCCTGGGAAGGCAATTACTCGTCCTGGTTGGAACAGAAGCAAGAACGCCTGGCCAAGGAAGAGAAATCCAGCCTCGCCCGGCAGAAGACGCTGCAACGGGAACTCGAATGGGTCCGCATGGCCCCCCGGGCTCGCCAGGCCAAGAGCAAGGCCCGCATCAAGGCTTACGAACAGATGGCGGCCCAGACGTTCGAGGAGCAGCTGGATGAGTTCGAAATCCAGATCCCGCCGGGCAAGCACTTGGGCAATCTGGTGATCGAAGCCCAGAACGTGAGCAAGGGCTTTGGCGATCGCGTGCTGATCGAGAACCTCGACTTCACGCTGCCCGCCGGCGGCATCGTGGGCGTGATCGGTCCCAACGGGGCCGGCAAGACGACCTTGTTCCGGATGTTCGTGGGCGAGGAGCAGCCCGACTCGGGCGAGCTGCGGATTGGGCCGACCGTGGAACTGGGCTACGTGGATCAGAACCGCGACGCCTTGAATGCGGAGAACACGGTCTTCCAGGAGATCTCCGGCGGCCTGGAATCGCTGGAGATGGGCGGCCGCAAGATCCACGCGCGGGCCTATGTGTCCCGGTTCAACTTCCGCGGCCCGGATCACGAGAAGAAGGTCGGCGACTTGTCCGGCGGGGAACGCAATCGGGTGCACCTGGCGAAACTGTTGCGGCGCGGCTCAAACGTGCTCCTGCTGGACGAACCGACCAACGACCTGGATGTGGACACGCTGCGGGCGTTGGAAGAAGCCATCCTCAATTACGCCGGCTGCGTGGTTGTGATCAGCCACGACCGGTGGTTCCTGGACCGCATCGCCACGCACATCCTGGCCTTCGAGGGCGACGGCTACGTGCACTGGTGCGAGGGCAACTTCCAGACCTACGAAGAACAGCGGCACGAACGCCTGGGCCTGGCAGCCGACGAGCCCAAACGGTTCCGGTACAAGCGGTTGAAGGCCTGAGGGCGGGCAAGCGCGCGGGTGGCTCAGTCCAACCGGGCCACTCGGATGTTCCGATACCACACCGCTCGCCCATGGTCCTGCAGGCCGATATAGCCCTGGCGGGCAAAGTCCTTCAGGGCACGCGGGAACTTGTTCGGCGTGCCGTCCGGGTTCTGCTGGGGCTGCGTCCAACGGTCCAGGTCCATTTGGATCACCCACTCGCCGTTCAACTTCACCTCAATTTTGGGACCCTGGCAACAGACCAACAGCCAGTTCCATTCGCCGGGTTTCTTGATCGCGTTTTTCGACGGCGCCAGGCAATCGTAAATCGCTCCGGCAGTTCCACCTCGACTGAGGTTTTCGCGGCCGTACGAATTCGCGACCTGCACCTCGATGCCCGTATAGACGGGATCCTGCCGGTCGGCGGTTCTCAAGAAGATGCCGCTATTGGCTTGCTCGGGGACCTTGAATTCGAGTTCCAGCAGGAAATCGCCGTAGGTCTCTTTGGTCCACAAGTAATCCGCGTTGTGCTCCTTGCCGTCGAACTCACGCCGCAGCGTGATCGCGCCGTCCTCGACGACCCACGAGTTGTCCGGGCCGGATGTCCAGCCGGTCAGATCCTGGCCGTTGAATAGGGTTTGCCACTGCGGCGGGTTCGCGTGGGCTCCGCCAGCGAATGCGACCGCCAGGGCGGCCAGGGCGAACAACAGAGTCAGTGATTTCTTCATTGCAGGCGTTCTCCGGTAGTGGTTTGTCAATCTCGAGTTGTGGGTGGGGCTTGGGACCTCGCACTTGGGATGACTGACAGAACTCTTGTGCCTTGTCCAAGCTTAGAATTGGGG
>CAIYOB010000170.1 GCA_903927685.1 uncultured Planctomycetaceae bacterium | reverse complement strand
GGGGTCACAGGTTCGAGTCCTGTCGGGGGTGCTGAACATAAACCTCGCCGAACGCTTGACTTAGGCGTACTGGGGCGTGTCGAACAGGAACGTCGGGTCGCGGACGGGCACGTTGTCGGCGTCCAGGTACAGCACCTCGGCGAATCGCGACCACTGGATCGCGTACGGTTTGGACTCGAATCCGTTCAGGCGGGCGTGCGGATGCTGCTTACGGACTTCGTGGGCGTCCACACAGCCCGCGGCCATATCGAATCGATCGATGCGAACTTCTTCCGTCTTGTACTCCACCTGACACCGTCGCTTTCGCCTTGCGTGCCTGCAAAATCATCCAAGCCCTCGATGATCCGATCGTAGCGGTCCCGGCTCGTCGTAAACGTGAGCACAACGAACGCACAGTCGACCGCAATCCAAACAAGAACGGCTGGAAACAACGCCCCGATGCAAAACGCCCGGAGCTGCCCTGTGCCGTACACCACACACGCGGTCAACGCCACCAGCAGCAGAGTCGCGGCAATGCTCAGCAAGACAGTGGCGCGCCAGTTTGGAAAGGCGAAAAGAACGGCAAACGCGATGGACAGGACGACCATCAGGATCAGCAGATGCCGCACGCTGAATTGCAGCCCTCGCGGTCTTGGCGCCGTGTTATCCTGAAGTTCCAGTGCCGCGAATTCGTTGCTTTCATGTGTCCATCCTGGTCCTCGCAGGCGTTCTGATCAGAAGGCCGAGTGCAGGCCAAAGGGGCTCGAGCGAAGCGGAGATCGTCAAGCTGCCAGAGACCGTTATGCCGCGCTGGCCACAGGCTGTAAAGCGGCTGATGTGCTTGCGTCCAGGGTTTGCCCCGCTACTGGCCACCTATGCTTAAAGCAGTGCCGGCCAACGGCGGATAGGTGCCTTGCTCACAGATACCACAACGCACGAGTCTAGGTGAACGACTGCATGGCATCCTGGACGGTCTCCAGGATCGGGAATACCGTGCCCTCGAGATGAAAAATCTGGAAGATCTCACGGTGCACTGGCTGCAGGGAACATAGCTTGACCGCGCCGCCAGGCGGGATTCGCTTCTTGAGGCTCAACAATGTTCCGACGAAGTCGGTCGAGAACGAGTGGACATTCCGAAAGTCGACCACGACCTTCTCTGGCCTGACGCTGTCCACAAATCGGACCAATTCCTTTTTCGACTCGAAGTTGATTGCCTCGTCTCGAAAATCGGACACGATCGGTGTAACGATGGTTACGCCATTTTGCCGTTCGACGCGAAAATACTCGAGTTTCTGGCTCACGGCAGCCACCTCGCCCCAGATGTTTAGCGACGACACCCAACCGAACTACGCCAGTTCTGTCGGTGTCTAATGCCTTGTCGTGCCAAGGCATGCAATTCATACTTTTCAGCGTAGCACTCGTGCAAGATTGGTCAAGTAGCACCTTTTGGCTGGTTTGAACCCGCGCAACAGCGGGTCAAAGCAACCAGTAGATCTCGCAAATCCTGCTCACGTTACTGTTCAACGTTCGCCTTCGTCCCCGCCACCGGCCAACTGTGCTTGAAGCCGTGCTGGCCAACGGCGGGTTCGAACTGAAGCCTCGCCATTCCAGCGTGATTCAACGCCGCCGCACCGCCAAGCCTGGACTTCTGATAGCTAAAACAGGCCCACACGTGCCTTTTGAGCCCCAGCAGACCCCCGCCGCGTCACCAAACCGCCAGCACACGCATGCTGACCGGTTTGATGACGCGCACGGGGGCAGCTTTCTTCAGCCGCCGGTTATTTCTCGCGCGAGTTATACCAGCGGCTGAACTCAGCCATCATTAACACCGCCGCCAGGATGCCCAGGCTTGGCAGCCAAGAGCCGGTCACGACCGTCGCAACGCCGCCTCCGATGATCAACATCGCCACGCCGGCAGCACAGTCGCTTTCGTCGATGCCCGGCAGCCTGTCGTCGCTGCGGCGCTTCCTGTAGCCGCCCGTCACAGGCGTTTCTGCCAGTTGCGGCTGCGGGCGGCTTCTTCCAAGCCTGCCTGCTTGCCTATGGCGTAGCCGACTGCGGCGGCACAAACCAGCAGCGCCACGCCAGCCAAGAGATCGAACATACAGTGTCTCCCTTCTGTGGGTTGGTGGTGGACAATGAGGTTCTGCGAACGCTGGCAAAACTTACGTGAGCAGCGAGATTTTCTCGGCGCCGAGAAAATGTTGCCAATTCGCCGTGCTGCTATTCGCCGGCCCAATCCCGGCACCCTCGTCCGGCTCACGCTGGCTGCGGCACATTTCGAGAAAGCCGCGAATCTCCCGCCAGGAGCCTTCGCAGACATCGAAGGTCCGGCTGTACGCATCCGGGGTCCAGTCGCTCCACGCTTCGCCGTTCCACTTCGTCCGGCACTGGATCACCCACTCGGCTTTCGTCGCCGGCTTGCTCCGTCCCTACACCAGGTCCCACGGCAGCCGGGGACCAAAGCGGTCCCAAGCCCAACGCGGAACCGAATGCGCTCGGCTTTCGTGTTCGCCTTCCCAACACACTCCGCAGCGAGGCCATACATCTGCTTCCCATGCTACGCCCTTGAGCGGAAATCCATGATCCGGGTGGTCCCAGCTGCAGGGGTGACGTGGGAGCGTCCGATATCGAATTAGGGACGCGGTTCGCCTGAGCGAATCAACTCGCTGCCGGCGGTGTTCCCGGGGACGCAGGCTTCGCCCCAAGCTGTCAGTAACCGTGTGTTCGGGCTGCCTCGACGCGAAACCCAACTGGCGCGTCTTTGATCACGGAGCAACGGATGACGAACGCGAGAAGTGTTCTCCCAGCGATTTGGAAAAGTTGGTCGTCGGGAACCAAGCGATGGATCTCATCGCTGAAGCTCGGCCTGCTCCTGCTACTGTTCTTTGCGGCAAGTGACGCGGAGGCCAAGCGGGGCACGGCGGTCAGGGACGGTCAAGCAGTCGTCGTCCACACTCGCCCCACACCAGTCGCCGTCCACCGCGCCCTTCCACCGTATGGATTGGGTAAGCACGTTTACTCGGGACGAGGGCAGTCGCCCCGCGATTCGTGAGCGTTGCCGTGCTTGCGAACTGCGTCCGCAGTGCGACCTCTGTTGTGCGGGCAAGCCTCCTCTGTGAACGTAAGGAATCCGACCGGAACAGGCCAACTCGCCGTCGTCACGCCCCACGCGATGCGCCCAACGAGACCCCCTACGCCTCGCGTCTGGACCAACGGCGGCATCCACGCAGTCCAGGGGGACAACGGCAGCGTAGGGGTGCTTTCCGTCCGAATGTGGCTCTGATGTCGCCTCGGCCCATTTGCGTGCGTTTGCGCTCGCTCCGGCGAGCGTGACGTGCGGAATGGGAGTCCCTGCTTACTTCCGTGGGGGGTGGTGTTCCGGTGAGCATCTGCCCTGGTCGATGCGGGAGAATCTCCCGAACGGACACCACCGGCACGTCTAGCTCTCGGCAGAGACCAAGCCCATGCGGACGGCATATCGCACCAGGCTGGCTGTCTCGTGGATGTCCAGCAGTTTCATCAAGTCCGAGCGATGCCGATCGGCGGTCTTAACGCTGATCCCCAGCTCGCTGGCGATCATCTTGGTCGAATACCCTTCGGCGATCAGCTTGAGAATCTCGAGTTGCCGCGAGGTGGGCCGCTTGGCAGCGCTCTGCCGCGTGCCGTGCTGTTCCAGGAACGCCGTGACCACGTGTTCCGAGACACCGGAGCACAGGTAGGGCTCGCCGCGCATCACGGCTTGCAGGGCCCGCTCCAATTCCTCCGGCGGCGTGCTTTTCAGCAGGTAGCCGCGGGCACCCACGCGCATCGCCTGCAGCACACAGTCTTCCCGGGTGTGGACGGACAGCATGATCACCCGGACCTGCGGACACGTCTCGGCCAGCTGCGCGGTGGCATTCAGGCCGTCCAATTCCGGCATCGTGATATCCATGAGGGCGATGTCCGGCCGGTACTTCTGAGCTTGGTCGACGGCTTCCCGGCCGTTGCACGCCACGGCCACGACCTGCACGTTGGGTAGGGCGTCCAGCACCGCTCGGACGCCGACGCGAACGAGCGCATCATCCTCGGCCAGCAGGACCCGGACGGGCCGGCCGGTTGCATCCTCCCCGGCGTGCCGTGGTTCGCTGTCAATCACGGACACCGGCTGGGTGGCGACTTGGGCAGGGGGGGCGGCGGCGACGGTCTCGGCGACAGGCTTTCGCTCCGCCGGCACGACGATGCGCAGGCCGTTGACCGACCCGGCCAGTTCGGGCCAGCCCGCTTGGGTCGCGCGATGCTCCAGCGACGCGGCGGCCTGCTCCAAAGCGCGAAATCCGTACAAGCCCGCCACGCCCGCCAGCCGATGGGCGGTCTGGCGCAGCTGTTCCCGATCCTGGCCGCGGACCGCCTGCGTCAATTCCTCGAGATACCCGGGCAGGCTCTCGTGAAATCCCTCCAGCAATCGCGCTCGTTCCTCCTCGCTCAGGTGCACGTCGTCCAGCAGGCAGCCATCGGTCCGCGGGGCGGGCGATGCGGGCACGGGCGGATCATGGGTCCCCCAGGCATGAAGCCCCGGGAATTGGAGGTAATTCTGGATCGTCGCCAGCAGGACTTGCCGCGTGACCGGTTTGGGCAGGTGCTCGTCGCACCCGGCCTCCAGGCACCGCTGCCGGTCTTCCGGCGTGGCGAATCCGGTCAGCGCCACGATAGGCTTGCGCCAGCCGGCCGCGCGCAGACGGCGGGTCACCTCGAATCCATCCAGGCCGGGCATCTGCATGTCCATCAGGATCAGTCCGTAAGGCTGGTTCGCGTGGAGCGTGGCCAGGGCCCGTTCAAACGCGGTGATCCCGTCCGGGGCGACATCGACCAGCAAGCCGGCCTTGTCGAGGATGGTCTTGAACAGTTTTTGCGAATCCTGCGTGTCTTCGGCGAGCAGGATCCGCGGCGCGGCGTGGAGCGATACCCGTCCTCTCGCCTCGGACGGCAGATGGCGACCTTCCTCGCGGCCCAATTCCAGGATGCTGTTGACCAGCCGCAACAGCGATTGGGCGTTCCGCTGGATGTCCTCCGCGTAGTCCTGGCGTTGCCCAGGGGATGCCTGGGGATCCGCCAGGAGTTCGGCGAACCCCAGGATCGCCGTCAGCGGCGCCCGCATCTCGTAGCTCAGGCGAGCCGCAAAGTGCTGATTGGCGATGCACTCCGCCTCGGCCTCGGCCTTGGCCTGGAACAGCAACTCCTCCCGCCGCTTCCGTTCGGTGATTTCGGTCACCGCCCCCAGCGCGCCCCACACCTCGCCCTGGGCGGAACGTAGCGGGTACCAGTTCTCCAGTCGCCATTGCTTCCCCCCGGGACGATCTGGCGAGGTGATTGAACTCTCGATCTCGTACAAAGGTTCGCCGCCCTCCAGGACCGCTCGGAGCGTCGCCTGGACCAAGGGCGCGGTGTCGGGCTGGATGTCGGCCGGAGTCCGGCCGAGGTGATCGTCGACCGTGCGGCCGTTCAACTCGGCCAGCCGTTCGTTGACGCGGACATATCGGGACTGGCGGTCCACCAGGCAGAGTCCGACCGGCGCACAGCGAAAGACCTGGGCGAAATCCCCGTCGTGCCAATCACACTGCAGCTCTCGCTTTGCCGCCATCACGCCTCCATTTTCCTGCCTGCAGCCAGACGGCCGTGGAAGAGCATTGGTTCCCTCCCACGGGTAATACCGCACACCGCCTCCGTCGGGCGCCAACCGTTCGGTCGGCGCAGCCCGAGGCACCGGGGGGCTGAGCAGAACCCCCCATGCGCCATTGAGCGTAACACCTTGCGCCTCGCAAAGCAAGCAGCGACGAACAGCGCGTGGCAGAGCTTGGTGCCTTGTCCCGGCTAAGAATTGGGGCTGGGTGCCTGGGGGCGAGCCGTCAGCTCGACGGCGAGCGGACTACGAAACGGCCGCTACGCGATCTGTCCGTTCCGCCCGGGCGAGCGTCTGGATCACGATCACATGGGCGGGCGAGACGCGCAGGCCGTCGGCCGCAAGCAGTTCGACAATCCGTTGAGGCGAGGCTCCGGGATGCTCGGCAACGCACGTCCGAATGGCCTGAGACTTGGAAACGTACGAATCGTTCTTCGACATGGGTGCCTTCCCTGCAAAGAAGATGATTTCCTTAACCCGCAATACCTGCGGAGAAGCAAACATTCTAGCTAGCACGGGGTCGCTCGTAAACTAGCCGACAGAAAATTCAGCTGGTAAACTGTTGCTCGCTTCCAAGTTAGGAACCAGGCAGCCCCGGTTCGTCGATCGCATCCCCTTTAGGAGCCGACCTCATGAAACGCATCCTCCCCTTCCTGGCCCTGTTGTTCCTCGTGCAACTGGGGCTCGCCGAGGAACCCAAGCAACTGCTCGACCTGCCCTACGGGACGCATCCGCGGCAGGTGTTGGACTTTTACCAAGCGAAGTCGGACCAGCCGACGCCGGTGGTGTTCTACATCCACGGCGGTGGCTGGCAGAATGGTGACAAGAAGACCAACCCGAAACCCTTTCTCGACAAGGGCATCTCGGTGGTGGCCATCAACTATCGCTACGTGAAAATGGCCGTCGAGGAAAAGGTCGAGCCGCCGGTGAAAGCGCCCCTGCTCGACGCGGCCCGGGCGCTGCAATTCACCCGCTCCAAGGCGGCCGAGTGGAATCTGGACAAGAAGCGGATCGGCGCGACCGGAGGCTCGGCCGGCGCGTGCTCGTCGCTGTGGCTCGCTTTTCACGACGACTTGGCGGACCCCAAGAGCGACGATCCCACCGCCCGCGAGTCGACGCGGCTGTACTGCGCCGCCGTCAACGGCGCCCAGGTGTCGCTCGATCCGAAGGAGTTGCGCGAGTGGATGCCGAACTACGGCTACGGGGCCCACGCCTTCGGCCTGCCGAACTTCCAGAGCCTGATCGACAATCGGGAACAGGTCCTGGCGTGGATCAAGGAATACTCGCCGATCGAGCTCGTCTCGAAAGACGATCCGCCGATCGGTCTGTTCTACGGCGGCGAGGTTCCGGTCGTCGGCTCGTCTCCGAAAGACCCGACGCACTCAGGCGTGATGGGCCTGAAGCTGGAAGAGCGGCTCAAGTCCGTCAACGTCGACGTCGTGCTCGTCCATCCGGGCCAGCCGCATCCGGTCTACAAGAGTTCCACGGATTACTTGATCGACCGCCTGAGCAAGTGAGCCGAGGTTAACGAGGGAGGGAGTGGGACCATGCGGATGCTACGCCAAGCCGTCATGTACGCTATCGTACTGGTCTTGCTGACGGGAGACAGCGGGCTCGCGGCAGAGGCCGCGGGGCCACTGTATGTGCGGGCAGAGAACCTCCAGCAGACGCTGCTGACGGCTCGCCAACGTTACACGGCGTGGCTGGTTGAGCAGCCGGCGGCTCGGGCGGCCGTCGAGTTCCGGCCGTGGCTGGCCACGCCGCCGCTGTCGTTGGCCGACGCCGAGATGAAGATCCGGCCGGCTGAAGGCATCGATTCGAATGCCAAGTGCGCCGATGGGCGGCCGCTCTGGAGCCGCAACGACGAATTGGCCGATGGCAAGGTCGTCAAGTTCCTGTCCGGCTCGGGAGGCACCGTGGCTTGCTTGACGCGCACCGTACTGGCCAAACAACCGGTGCGGCTGACCGTCGGGATCGGCGGCGGCGAGCGGCTGGAGGTCTGGCTGAACGGGCCGCAAGTTGTCGCCGCCGACACGCAGCTGGTCTCGGGCCGCTACGGGTGCGGCGAATGCGTCGACGGCACGCGCGTCGATCAAGTGCTGGCGGACCTGGACCTGCAAGCCGGCGAAAATACGCTGCTGGTCCGGCTGACGCTCGGCGAGGAACCGTCCTTCTGCTTCTCCGCGTCGCCCGATCCGGTGCCTCGACTGTGGGAGCAGATTCGCCGGGACTTTCCGGCAGACCAGAATCCGCTGTTGGAACTGGTGCATGCGGACTGGTTCGCGCCGCAGGGATGGTTCGCGGCCCCGGGCAGCCAGTGGGAGGAACAGCTGGTCGAGCAGCTGATCCCCGAGTGCGGCCGCTACGGCGACTTGCTCCGCGCGGAACGCGAGCAACTCAAGCAGGCCCACGCCGATCGGGACGACCCACGCTGGCTCGACCTGTGCGTCAAGACCTCGGTGCTGGCCACGCTGAGCCGCGATCTAGCACGGCTGCGTGCCGCGGTGACCGAACTGGGCCGGACGCCGGCCGACCAATACCCGGCGGCGGAATTGCTGGGCACCCTGGACGAGTACGAGCGCGAGTTGACGACCAGGGCCGCGGGACGCGTCGACCCGGCCGACGAAGCAACGGTCCGCTTGCTGGCCGACATGCCGGCGATGCGGCGCCGCATGCTGGTCGACCTGAACCCGCTGCTGCGGGACGCCGAGATCCTGTTCGTCAAACGGTTTACCTATAACAGCAAGCACTACTACGACGATTTCCAGCACATCAGTCGCTGGGGCGGCAATCTGTGCGTCTTGTCCTTGGCCAGCGGCCAAGTTCGCGAAATCGTGCCCCAGCTGGACGGAGGCGTTTTTGACCGGTACGACCTGTCGTTCGATGCCCAGCGCATTGTGTTCGGCTACCGGCGTCCGCAGCTGGAAGGCTTTCGGCTGTGGGAAGTCGGCGTCGACGGCTCCAGCCTGCGGCAGGTGACGCAGCCCCCGGCCGATGAAGAACGCCGGATTGCGATGTACGGCAAGACCAGCACCGGCGACAGCTTCTATGGCCTGCTGGGCTACCAGTTCTGGACCGACGACGTGCACCCCTGCTATCTGCCCGACGGAGGCTTGTGCTTTGCCTCGACGCGCAGCGAGCACGGCGTGTTGTGCACGCCGAATCATTACCTGGCCTGCACCAATTTGTTCCGCATGGCTGCCGACGGCAGCGCGCTGCGGCCCCTTTCGCAAGGAGCGCTCAGCGAGTTCACCCCCACGATGATGGAGGACGGGCGGATCCTGTACAACCGCTGGGAGTACGTGTACAAGGGCATCGCCGCTGTCCAGCCGCTGTGGATCACGCGTCCGGACGGTTCGGGCAGCGAGGAGTTCTACGGCGACAACATCGCCAACCCGGGCGTCTTCTGGCAGGCCCGCCAGGTGCCCGGCCAGCCGCGGCTGGCGGTCTGCATCGGCTGCGGGCACGAGCCACTGGGCGTGGGCCAGGTGCTGCTGCTGGACTTGAACAAGGAGAAACGCACGCCCGAGCCGATGCGGAGCTTGACGCCCAACGTCAAGACGCAGAATCTGCGCGGCTTGTACCAGCTACGAAACGGCGTCTGGCGCGAGGATATCTACGGCCCGCTGTACGCCGACCCCTATCCGCTGTCCGACAAGTTCTTCCTGGTCTCGTGCAATCCGGACCGGCGCTACAACGATCAGGCCGGATACGGCATCCACTTGCTGGACGCCTATGGCAACCGCGTGCCGATCTACGCGGATCCCGAGATCTCGTGTTGGCAGCCGCTGCCGCTACGGCCCCGCCCGGTGCCGCCGGTCCTGCCCGACGTGACGGCTCCACGGCCTGAATCCAAGGACACCGCGACCGTGTTCTTGAGCGACGTGTACCGCGGTCTGGACGGTGTGCCGCCGGGAACGGTCAAGTATCTGCGGGTGTTGGAACAGATCCCGAAGCCCTGGGCGGCCGAGGTGGACGCTTGCCGAGACGAAGATCGCGGCGCCGACGGTTTCGGCGGCCATTTGGCGGTCAGTTGGAACAGCCACATCTGGATCGCCGTGCTGCACGGGATCGTGCCGGTCGAGCCGGACGGGTCCGCTTGCTTTGCGGTTCCTGCGAGTCGGAACCTGTTCTTCCAAGCGTTGGACGAGAACTTCATGGCCGTCCAGCGGATGCGGACGTTTGTGAATTTTGAGCCCGGCGAACAGCGCTCGTGCATCGGCTGTCACGAGCACCGCCGCCAGGCTCCCGTGTCGCGAATGACGGCGGCCTTGGGCCGGACGCCTGTGCCGCTGGCCGCTCAACCGGGCGAATCCGCGCCGCGCCCGCTGTACTACCCGACCGACGTCCAGCCGATCCTGGACCAGCACTGTGTCCGCTGCCACAACGGCACGGATCCCAAGGCTCCGCCCGATCTACGCGGCGAGCTGACCACGCTGTTCAGCCAGTCCTACGAAGGGCTGCTGCAGGGCAAGTTCGCCGCCACGGTGCAGGAATGGAACGGCGGCTCGTATGCGATGCAAAACGCCGAGGCGGTGCCGCCGTACACGCACGGCGCGCACGCCAGTCCGCTGGTGAAGATCTTGCAGGCCGGCCATTACGACGTCCGTTTGGCGCTGGAGGATTGGGTCAAACTGGCCACGTGGCTCGACACCGGGGCCCCGTTCTACGGATCGTACTATGGCCGGCGGCATCTGCAGTACCGCGGCCAGCCGGACTTCCGCCCCGTGCCCACGCTGGCGTCCGCGTGCGGCATCCCGCCGGTTGTG
>CAIYOB010000169.1 GCA_903927685.1 uncultured Planctomycetaceae bacterium | reverse complement strand
CGTCGCCCGCCGTTCCCGGGACCGGGTTGTCCGGCAGCGTGCCCAGCACCGGCTGGGGTTGCTTGACCAACGTTCCGTCGTCCCGGCAGGCGGTTGCGGCGTTCCCTGCGGTGGTTCCGGCGGTCTCGTCGAACTGCCAATACCCGATCAGGCCGGCGCTATTGGGGTCCAGTCGCCGGTACATGGCGTTGCGGATGTCCGCCTCGCTGCGGGCCACGCTCCAGATGCTGACTTCGTCGATCTGCCCGGTGAACAGATTCGTCGGTTCGGTCCCGCCGTGCGTATGCCCCACGTGCTGGCCCAGCGCGGCATACTGTGTCTGGGGATGGGTTGCCATTTGCAGCGTGCCCGCGTAGGTGTGGCCGTTGACATACACTTTCAACGTCCCGCTACTTGTGGCGCCGCCCGCCAACGTCACGGCGATGAAGTTCCACTGGTTGCTCTGGAGCACCCCGGGGGCGGTGTCGAACGTCATCCAGTTGCCCGAGTGGCCCGGATTCCAGGACATGACCTTGAGGCTCTGGTCCGTGTCATAGATGATCCGCAACGTGGAATTCGGGTTGCCTTCCGAGTAGATTTCGCCGTCGTCGCCGGCGCTCGCCGGCTTGACCCAGGCCGTGAACGTCCAGTCCGACCGCTTGTTGAGCAGGGGTGGCGTCAGCACGAACGCGTCCGTGCCAGTCAGGCTGAGCGCCTTGCCAAACTCGCCCGCCGCGGCCAGCGGGACCGTCGAGGTCGTGCGGTAGACATTGGACACCGTTCCGTTCTGGTCGCCGCCCGCGGCATCCGTCGCGGTGGTCCCCGACGTTTCGTCGAACTTCCAGTAGCCCACCAGGCCGCTCTCCGAACCGGTCAGCGGCGTATGCATGTCCCGCTGGATGTCGTGCTGGCTGCGTTCGACGGTCCACACCTGGACCTCGTCGATCATCTGGCCGCGATGGGGCGCGGCCGCGGCATCGTTGCTCCACATATCGACGAGGTAGAAGCTGTCGGTGCTCTGAGGACGGGCGGCCGCGGCGATGGTGAATGACGCCTCCAGGACACCGTCTACGTATAACTTCGCAGGGCTCGATCCGCCCGCCGCGGTGCCGATCGTCAGGGCCACGTGGCGCCAAGTCGCCAGGCTGAATTGATGGTTGCTGTATACCCAGCCCACGGCCGGATCATTGTAGTAGAACCGTCGATCGGCGTACGAGAACCCGAGCTGCTGGCGAAGGTTCATCCCGGAGGTGACGAACTCGAACATCTGTCCGTATAAATGGCCGGAGTCGCCGCTGTCCGGCAGCACCCAGGCGCTGTACGTCAGTTGCCCTGCGCCGGCCACGGCCGCAGCGACGGAGTCCGCCCTGATGTGACCGCCTTGCGTCGAGTAAAACGCGCCGCCGAACCGGCCTCGCCAGGGCTCCTCCGGCACCGCGGAATACGACCACGCGGGCCCGCCGGCCAGCGTGCCGTTGTGCCCCCCGCTCGTCTTGTCCGCTACCGAATTGCCGCTGCCGTCCGACATCGGCCAGTAGCCGATCAGTCCGGACTCCGTTCCCTGCAAGGTGTCATGCATGGCGGTTCGGATCTGCGTTTCGGTCCGAGCCACGTTCCAGAGGCTGACCTCGTCGATCTGCCCGGCGAACGGATTGGCCGGCTGGGTCCCGCCGTGCGTGTGCCCCACGTGCTCGCCGATCGCCGCGTATTGAGTATCCGGGTTGGCCTGCTCCTGCAGCGTCCCGCTGAAGCTGCTGCCGTTGACGTAGACCTTGAGCGTCCCCGTGCCGACGCCGCCGCCCGACAGTGTCACCGCGATGAAGTTCCACCGGTTCACTTCCAGCGAGTTGGCCGGCGTGTCGTATTCCAGCCAAGGGTCTGTGCGGCCGCCATTCCACGAGCTGACCTTGAGGCTCTGGTCGCTGCCGCACGCGATGCGCAGCGTGGACCTGGGGTTTCCTTCCGAGTAGATCTCGCCGCCGCT
>CAIYOB010000168.1 GCA_903927685.1 uncultured Planctomycetaceae bacterium | reverse complement strand
TTCTCACGGACGGCTCGTACAAGGTCAAGATTACTCAGCCCGCCGGCGGTCTGGAACCCCCCCGCAGCCGAGTGGCCGGGGCCGAACTCGGAGAAAGCGAACGGCTTGCCCAGCGAGGTCAGTGTTTCGTAGACGTTGCCCGTGATGTCCACATCGTCGCTGTACTGCGACAACCCCACAATATCCACGTATTCAGAGCCGGGATACATCTCGTCGGCCCTTGCCCCCCCCAGAACAGACCCGCCAAGCCCGGTTACCGAGTAGACCCACAGCAGGTTGTCCAGTTTCTTCTCCTCGCTGTAATAGCGGAACATCTGGCGCCAGATCTCCTTGTAGACCTCGCGATCCTTCGTGGCGCCGGCGTCGTACCAGTAGCAGTTGTTGAAGGTCATTTCGTGCAGCGGCCGCCACAGAACCACCACGCCCGCATCCCGGAGTTCGGTCAGGAGTACGGCATATTCATCCAGTTTCTTCCGCCAGTTCTTGTACGCCTCGGTGCCCGGCGTGCAGACCTCTGCGATGCGCTCGCGCTCCTGGAGAGAGTCCCCGCCCGTCTTGCCGGTAATCGGGTTGGCGGGATTGATGTGAACCGTCACGAGCCCGCCGGCCTTCGAGTACCGGATGGCATTCTGATTGGCGTCCTTGAGATAGGAGCGATACGAGGGATCGGAGCTGTCGGACGGTGTCGCGTTCCCGTAGCTCACATGGATCATGCCGATCCATTTGCCGCTCTTCTCGGCCAGTGTCTCGACATACGCCTTGAACCCGCCCGCATTGCCACCCTCGTAACTCCAGTTTTCCTGGCAAAGGATCAACCGCTTGTCTTTGCGCTGCGACAGGCCAGCCAGGCCCTTCAACACCTTCCGTGTGGCCTCGCTTGCCTTTGGGTTCGCCGGGATCCCCCATCGGGCGGCGTTGCGAACCTCGTCAGCCTTGCGTTGTTCCGCCAGGCCTGCGAGCCGCTGGTCGACAACGGCGAACTGGGCTTCGTGGGCCGGCTTGATCGCCACCTCGACGTCGTCCGCCCTGCCGAAGGCCAGATGACCCCAACGGTGGATGGCACCCATATCACCTTCCGAACTCATTGCCAGCGACGAGACTTGCATACCGAAGAAATCATACGCACCGGGCTGATCGGTGCGAGCCAGATTGATCCCCCAGACCTCACCCTCCTTCGGCGCCTCAACACCCAGACCTTTCCAGGGCAGCCGCAGGTGGGCAGTCCAGCCCTTGTCCGTTCGTGTTGTCTCAGCCGTCAAACCCGCCAGACTCCACGTCGCGTCGATGTTCCTGGCATCGCGCACCACGCCGCCGGCAGAAAGCTGGACTTCGACCATGGCGCCGTCGATCCGATGCTTGTGCCCGATATCAAGCCATACGGAAACGCAGTCGTCCTTCCACATCTTCACGGTGTCACGCCCCTCCTGCACCGCGAATACGCCTTCGTCGTCACACTCGAACCGGATATCCAGGCCCTCTGCATCCCGGGCAAGTCTGACGCGGGTCGCCTCCCGGGCCGGAACGCCGGAACGCATCAGCCCAAGGTCAGCCATCTCAACCGGCTTATCCCCGAGCACGAACACGTCTCCCTCGTTGGGACTCGTCCATGACCGCACAGCCGCCGCATGGCCGGCCGCAACGGAGTCGCGCATGGCGGCAAGCTTCGCGTCATCCTC
>CAIYOB010000167.1 GCA_903927685.1 uncultured Planctomycetaceae bacterium | reverse complement strand
TGGGGTTCGGTATCGCTCATCCCATAGACTTAGTTGATGTTCACGGGCACGCCCGCCTTGCTGAGCGATTCCGAGGGACCCGGCATGAGAAAGTAGCAGACTGTCATCAGGCCCCAGGCCAACACGGTCCAGGCTCGCCACGCCCGCCGGTCGTAGCCCAGTCGCCACAGGATCCAGATCAGGAACAAGGGCAGCCAGAAATGAAAGAACGACAGGCCCCGGGTGAACAGCGGGATGTTCAAGTCGAACATGTACGCCGTCATCCCGCTCAACGGCAGTCCGATCATGCTGCCGAGAAAATCCGCCATCCAAAACGCCTGCGGCAGCAAGATGCCCACGGCCGGCATCGAGGCCCACAGCGAATCCTCGCGCCAGATGGCGACCAGGGTCATCAACAGGGCGACATCGCAGTAATAGAGGAAGTTCGTCGGTCCATAGTCGCGCAGGTAAATCGGCACCAGGGTACCCACGAACAGCGTGTAGGCGAGTTTGACCCAGAGCGGAATCCGGCGAGGTCGGTGTTGCTGTGGAAGGGCTGAATTCAGGGTTGTCATAGGCATGCTCCTTACGAGACCAGGTTCCCTTGTCTGCGGCACAGACGGATGGCTCCGACGTAAATGGCAAACGTGACGATACCCGCACCAGCCCAGAATGCCGCGCCATCTTCCGACTCGTACAACAAGCAACCGCTGAGTAGGAAGTAGGGTGCCGCCGCGACCACGCCCAGCACGATAGGACTGGCCCGCCACACGAGGCTGACACCGTAGGCTACGCCAGCGGTTATGCAGACACACTGAACGCTGGGCCCTACCATGGCCCCCAACAATTGTTCGGAACCGAGCTTCTGCAATCCCAGTTTTGTCAGTGAGACAACGAAGAATACAACACCCCCAAGCGAAAATGCGAACACTGCAACTGCGACAAAGAACTCACGTATGTGCCTCATGGCCTTCTCCTGTCAATCAAAATGTGGCGGTGGGGCGATCACGGGGCATGCGGGGGAAGGGATACAGTCCAACCCCAACCGCGCAAAAGCCGCCTGCATGTCCTTGATGCTCCAAGCGTGGATAAGGCGTTCCTCCCCCGCCGCCACGAGCGCGTCGCCGTCGCGGGAAAAGATGAGCGTGTGAAAGCGGGACGCGTCGTCTCCCAAGGTCGCTTGCAGGACGCCGCGTTCTGGATCCCACAAGCTGACGCCCCTTCCGGCCACGCCCAGAATCGTCCCCTCGGGATGAAAGGCCAACGCGCGGACTTCTCCCTGCCCCGTGAGCCAAGAACGCTGCAAGCGGTCCGAGGCCCAGTCCCTGATCTCCACCCGGCCATTGCCTCGCCCGACAGCGTCCGTCTGGCCGCGCGGATGAAAGGTGACGGCCTGAATCTTCCCGGCCGGCTCCTCGGCCGCGAAGGTTCGTACGGGCTTTCCTGAGGCGGTATCCAGAATCAGGAGGCTGCCATCCCTGCTGAACAGGGCGTCGCTTACGACGCCCGCAAAACCATCGAGGAGTTCGAGAGACTGCCCCGTTCCTGCCTCCCAGAAACACACGTTCTGGTCGTCTCCGGTGGACGCGATGACGCGGCCATCGGGACTCGCGGCCACCGAGCGCACGATCCCCGGATGACTGGCCTGGTTGATGCGACGCCGGGCGGCGCCGGGCGTCGCCTGCAGTTCACCCAGGTGCAAGCGGCCGTCGCTATCCCAGGCCACCCGCTGCCCGTCCGGACTGATGCAGATCCGATCACTTCGGGAAAGTTGAGGCAGCAACCGGGTCGTCAGGGCCGCCGACCGCAGCACGTTACCGGTCGCGAGTTCGCGCACCGAGATGCGTGGTTCCGGCCCCGGCGTCAACGTCACGCAGCCCTGGCCGTCCGCGGTGAAGGTCTGCAAAAACGTCTCCCCGACGAACTTGCCGACTGGGGCGGCGCCACGGATCCGGATGACCATTCATCACCTCATAACGAACACCAAACCTCGCGGAGAGGTCATTTCCGAGTCAGGGTCTTGCCGGGCTCCGCCTCATGCCGTCGTGCGTCGGGCCGGTGCAGGGGGAGCCCCGCGGCTGGCTCGTCGCCCCGGCGGATATGGCGGAAGATGAGATGCTGGATCAGTCCGATGACGCCGAGCCCGAGCACGAAGGGAACCGCGTCGTGCGCAGTGGTGGCCAAGTGGGGCCGATACCAGTACGCGTCCAGCGCCAAGCCGAGGTAGGCC
Source organism: uncultured Planctomycetaceae bacterium (assembly GCA_903927685.1). The sequence continues at coordinate 403 of CAIYOB010000167.1, read as the reverse complement.
GCCACGGAGAGCCCCGTGATAAACCAAATCAAGCCGATGCGAAACCGCAGTGCCGTCCCGGCGATCAGGAGGGGATAGCCGAGCAGGAGCGAGCTGCTCGGCCCGTCGGCGACCGCCAGAAAACCCGTGAACAGCAGCAGGTCCATGGTCGCCCACCCGTAGATGAGCACGCGGCCATTGCGGAACCAGCGGGTCAGGTACTGAAAGGTGGTAGCCCCCGCAGCCCACAGGATCACCAGGCTGGTCACGAACCACTGAAAGGCGCCCCGCTCGTCCGCGGCGCGAAGCGCGTAAGCGCTGATCAGATGGTTGGCGTAAAACACGATGGGCGTGCCGAGCACCTGGCCGGTGTCCGTCAGCTGGCTGTCACTGTGCATCAGCTTGGCCAAGCCGAAGTCGGTGA
>CAIYOB010000166.1 GCA_903927685.1 uncultured Planctomycetaceae bacterium | reverse complement strand
CCGACCGGCTCGGGCGCAGCGGCGCTCCGACCATCGCCGCTTGGCTTTGGAGTGTTTGGAAGGCCGAGCCCTGTTGGCCGGGCAGCTGGCGGACCTCGCGGCGACAGGCGAGATCCGCGGCGGCTTGTGGGCCGACCTTGACGGGGACGGGCTCCGTGACACCGGCGAGCCCGCGTCGGCTGGCGCCACGGTCTACCTGGATTCCAACCGGAACGGGGTGCGGGACACCACCGAGCCGGCGACAGCAACGGACCCGAACGGCCAGTTTGCTTTCACCGGACTCGCCGCCGGCAGCTACGTGGTTGGGCAAGTCGTGCCCGACGGCTGGCGACAGACGTATCCGGCGGGGGGCGGGGCGAGTGCGACCGCGGCCGGCGGCGGCCCGGCGGGACCGCTGGAACTGACCCTCACCGCCTCGCCGGCGCCGGCCTACGCGGCAGGCGAGGTGTTGCCCGACGGCGACGCGGGCCTGTTGACGGATGCCTCGACGACCCTCATCGGTGTCAGGCAGTTCCATGCCGATCCGCGGTTTGCCGGGATCGACGGCAGCGGTTGGGCGGCGGTGGTCCTGGACACCGGGATCGACCTCAACCATCCCTTTTTCGGCCCGGACGCCAATGGGGACGGCACGGCGGACCGGATTGTGTACCAGTACGACTTCATCAACCAGGATGCCGACGCCAGCGACGGCCACGGCCACGGCTCGAACGTCGCCAGCATCGTCGGTTCGCAGAACACAACCTACCCCGGCATGGCGCCGGGCGCGGATCTGATCGCGCTGAAGGTCCTGGCAGACAACGGCTCGGGCACGTTCGCCGCGGTCGAACAGGCCCTGCAGTGGGTGGTCACCAACGCCGCCACGTACCACATCGCCTCGGTCAACCTGTCGCTGGGAGACGGGGGCAACTACAATTCCGCCCTGCAGCTGTACGGGCTGGGCGATGAACTGGCCGCGTTGGCGAACCTGGGAGTGATCGTCGTCTCCGCCTCGGGGAACAGTTTTTACTCGCAGAGTAGCGTCCCGGGCGTGGCCTATCCCGCCGCGGATCCGAGCTCGCTGTCGATCGGTGCGGTCTACGACTCCAGCGCCGGCCGTTTTGCCTATGCCAGCGGGGCCGTGGCGAACACGTCGGGCGCAGACCGTCTGGCTCCGTTTTCCCAGCGGCACCCGACGTTGACGACCGTCTTTGCGCCCGGGGCCCCCATCGCCGGCGCCAGCGCGACGGGCGGCATCGCCGTCTACCACGGGACCAGTCAGGCGGCGCCGCACATTGCCGGCATCGCGGTCCTGGCCCAGGATCTGGCCGGGCACTACCTGGGCCGGCGGCTCACGCCGGCGGAGTTCACCACGCTGCTGCACGACACGGCCGTCACGCTCCACGACGGAGACGACGAGGACGACAACGTCACCAACACGAACCTGGACTTTCCCCGCGTCGACATGGCCGCGTTGGGACAAGCCATCTGGGAACTGTACGCGCCGCCCGGATCGTACTTGATCGACCTCGGCGAGGGCCAAGGCGCAGGCGACGCCGACTTTGGCAGCCACGACATGGCTGCGCCGGTGATCAGCCTGACCGCGCCGGAGGTCACCAACGATACTACCCCCAGCCTCACGGTGACGGCGACCGACAACCATCTCCTGCCCGATGGGACGACGGTCGGCCTGGACGTCGATCTGAACTTCGACGGCGATTTTGTCGATGCCGGCGAGTGGGCCTATGCCGCGGCGGCGCTGACGGCCGGCGCGGCGACGTGGGATCTGACGCCGGCGTTGGGCGACGGGACCTACGGCTTGCGGGCCCGGCTCAGCGACCCCAGCGGCAATGCGGGCGCGAGCGCCGTGGCCGCCCTGCGGGTCGACGCCACCGCCCCGACGATTGGCGGCCTCGCGCCGGCCGACGACGCCCTGGGTGTGGCCTGGGATGCGAACCTGGTGCTGACGTTCAGCGAAGACGTCCAGGCAGGTGCCGGCAGCGTGTACCTCGTGCGGTCCAGCGACGGGGCCGCGGTCGAGACGATTCCCGTCGGCAACGGCCCGGTCGCGCTCGCCGGCGGCACCGTGACGATCGATCCGGCGATGACGCTGGCCGATGGCACCGCATACCACGTGCTGCTGGACGCGGGCGCCTTCCTCGATCTGGCCGGCAACCCCTGCGCAGGCCTCAGCACGGACACCGCCTGGAACTTCACCGCGTTCACCGTCAACGACCCGCCGGCCCTGGCCAACCCGATCGCTGACGTGACCGTCGCCGAGGATGCCGCGGCCACGGAGCTCGACTTGGCGGCGGTGTTCAGCGACCCCGATCTGGGCTTGGGGGACGAACTGACCTATACCGTGACCGCCAGCTTGCCGATCGACAGCCTGGTCGCCCAGGTCAGCCAGAGCAGCTACACCACGCTGCACCAGGACCTGCTGTACACGCACAGCGGGGACAATCGGGGCGTCGGCGGCTGGGAACATGACTTGGCGCGGGACAATCTCTATTCTTACTTCGCAGGCTTGGGACTGCAGACGTCGCTGGAATCGTTCCTCTACGGTGGGCAGACCTATTACAACGTCGTCGGCGTGTATCCTGGCGTGACGCGGCCCAACGATATCTACCTGGTCGGCGCGCACTACGATTCGGTCAATAACCCGGGCGCCGACGACAATGCCAGCGGAGTTGCCGCGGTGCTGGAACTGGCCCGCGTCCTGACGCAGTACCAGTTCGACGCCACGCTGGTGTTCGTCGCCTTTGACCGCGAGGAACAAGGGCTGATCGGCTCGCAGGCCTACGCCACCGCCCACGCGACGGACCACATCCTGGGCATGCTCAGCCTGGACATGATCGCCTACAACATCCCCGGCACGGGCCACGACACCGTGCGGCTCTATGATTACGTCACGGGAGGAGTGATCAAGGCGAATCTGGCGACCGCGTTCGCGGCTTACAGCGGCGGGCTGGCGACCGTCGATTCCGGCCGTGAGTACGGCAGCGATCACTCGCCGTTCGAGCAGAAGGGCTTCGATGCCGCGCTGGTGATCGAGTACGCGGTCCGGGACAATCCGTATTACCACCGGCCCGAGGACGCGGTCGAGACAGCCGGCTTTATCGACTACGTGTACGCCACCAAGGTCACCCGCGGTGCACTGGGCTACCTAGCCACCGCCGCCGGCTTGGTCTCGCCTGCGACTCTGCTGACGGCAGTGGTCAATGGCTCGAATCTGACTCTGGACTACGCCGCCGATGCCCATGGGATCGCCGATCTCCGCGTCCGCGCGGCAGATCGGCAGGGACTGTTCGCCGAAGACACGTTCCGCGTCACGGTCACCCCGGTGAACGATGCGCCCGTGCTGGACAACGGCGGCGCGATGACGCTGGCCGCGATCGACGAGGATCAGGTTGCCAATTCCGGGACGCTGGTGCGGGACATCCTGGCCAGCGCCGGGGGCGCTCGGCTTGCCGACGCCGAATTCGGGGCCTTAGAGGGCCTCGCCGTGACCGCCGTCGACAGTACGCACGGCACGTGGCAATACACGCTCAACAACGGCCGCACGTGGAACGCGTTCACGGCCCCAACGGCGGCGACCGCCCGGCTGCTGGGCTCCGACGCGGGCACGCGGGTTCGTTTTCTGCCCGCCGCCGACTGGAACGGACTCGTCGAAGCCGGGCTCACGTTCCGGGCCTGGGACCACACGCTGGGTTTCAACGGCCAGACCGCGGATGCGTCTGCCGGCGGCGGCGCGACGGCGTTCAGCGTTGCCTCCCAGACGGTCGCGATCACCGTCCGGCCGCTCAACGATCCGCCGGCCCTCGCACTGGCCAATCCGATCGCGTCGTTGCCGGAGAGCAGCCAGACGAATCAGCGGATCAAAGTCGCCGACGTGGTCGTGACGGACGACGGGCAAGGCGTCAACGTCTTGAGCCTGTCGGGCCCGGACGCCGGCCTGTTGGAAGTCGACGGCGCGGGGCTGTATGTGAGCGCGGGGGCGGTGTTGGATTTCGAGACCAACCCCGTGCTGGACGTCACGGTCGCCATCAACGACGCCAGCGTGGGCGGCGATCCCGACGGCACGGCCTCCCACTCGATGCTGATCACCGATGTCGCCGAAACACTGGTCGTTAGCCGGTTCACTTCCTCGAATACGGGTTTCGCCCTCGAATTCAGCCGGTCCCTGGACTCGAGCGTGGTGAACCTGTACGACGATGCGGTCGGCAGCCTGGGACCCGCGGACGTCATCCTGCAAGACGGCGCCGGAGCGACGGTGGCGGGATCGCTGGTCGTAGGCGCCGATCTCCGGACGGTTCGCTTTGTCAAGACGGGGACTCCGCTTGCGCCCGGCGACTACACCGTCGTTATGAAAAGCGGCGTCACCGCGTTTCGCGACAGCGGTGGAAGCCCGCTGGACGGCGACGCCGACTGGACGCCGGGCGGCGACTTTGCCGCGGAGTTCATTGTCCAGCCCTTGCCCGCCCGCGTGGCCAGTCTCCCCGACATGGCCCGCGGAGCCGGTCAGCCGGTCCAGGTGCCGGCCGGCGCCACGGGCTGGCCCATTCGCCTCGACGACGCGGCGGGCGTGACGTCGCTAGCCGTCGACGTCGCCTATGACGGCACACTGCTGGCCATCAGCGGCGCCGCGCTGGCAGCGGGCCTACCAAGCGACTGGGCGGTCACCCTGGACACCGGCACGCCCGGCGTGGCCAAGATCCGGGCCGCGGGCACCACGCCGCTGGCCGGGACGAACGTCGAAATCCTGCGGCTGACGGCGGCCGTGCCCGGCGGCGCGCCGTACGGGGCATCGCAGGCGATCCGCTTGGAGAGCGTCTTGGTCAACGGCGGAGCGAT